>NZ_AUTR01000058.1:0-15098 GCF_000497875.1 Pseudoalteromonas sp. S8-8 | reverse complement strand
TTCCCCCTTAGCTCAGTTGGTTAGAGCGACGGACTGTTAATCCGCAGGTCCCCCGTTCGAGTCGGGGAGGGGGAGCCAAGTTTATGTTTATGATGTAGTTCCCCCTTAGCTCAGTTGGTTAGAGCGACGGACTGTTAATCCGCAGGTCCCCCGTTCGAGTCGGGGAGGGGGAGCCAAATCATCATAATAATATCACTACTTTAGTTCCCCCTTAGCTCAGTTGGTTAGAGCGACGGACTGTTAATCCGCAGGTCCCCCGTTCGAGTCGGGGAGGGGGAGCCAATTCTAAGAATTTCATAGACATCTCAAGCTAATTCCACTACTCTTCCTTATATAACTAAAGCATTAGTTTATTCCTTAATGCGCTGTACTTAGTTTATTAATCAAGGACTTGATTCCTTCCCTTTTGAATTATTAAAAGACTGAAAACATGGCTGGATTTAAAAAACTTATTTTTATACAAATTATCTCTTGGTTATTGTGTGTTGCAGCAGGAAGCTACTTCATATCTATAAGCTTTGATACTGCGGTAAGTGATGCACAAAAAAGTGCGCAAACTACTGTCACTAAGTATATTAATGACCTTTCTTTAGACGATATTTCTGCTCAAAATTTAAAACAATCAATTGCAGATGGTAAAACGTTTTCAAGCTTTACTCTAAGAGATTACCAAGGGGCTGAAATATTTAGCATTAACCCCCCTACTCAATTACCAATGTTTGCTGATTTTGTACTCTCTAACTTTAACTCAGTGCGCCCTCAATTTGCTGTAAATGACGCCTCAGATATAAAAGTTGAATTTGTACTTAACATTGAGCATTTAGCGTCGCAGCTACAAACGTCCCTTTTTATTGTTATTTTGATTTCTGCCATTTTAGTTATTATTCCAATAATTCTAATGAAATCTATTTTTTACCATTTAAATAAAAACATAAGTACAACAGTTGCTGACATTATCGATATTTATATCAATCAAAACCAAGTTGATAATGATTTAGAAACAGCACTAGATGGCACTCGATTGAAAAAAATGGGAAAAGATTTAGTACCTAGCTTTAATCGATTATCACATTTCTTAAAAAACAAAAACGAAGACATACAAAGCGCTGCTATGACTATTAAGCATGAAGCGTACAAAGATGTAATTACCTCGCTTGGTAATCGTAATATGTTTGTTGAGTATTACGAAAAAAACATTGAAAACACTGAGCAAAGTACATTTGGTTCTTTAGCTATGGTTCGTTGTAGCGAACTACAAGCTATAAACCAAAGCCGTGGTTATCAAAAAGGTGATGAGTACGTTAAAGGCGTTGCCGATATTATTAAGCACATAAGCGGCACTTACACTGGCAGCCAAGTATTTAGATTAAACAGCTCTGACTTTGCTGTCGTACTACCCCACATTCCTTTAAAAGAAGCAGAACGCTTTGGTGAAAACCTGCAATCGCGCTTCACGCAGTACCAACAAAACCAAGAGTTAAGCTCGGTAGCTAATACAGGTATTGTAGGATACGAAAAAGGTAAGCCGTTAGGCGAATTGCTTTCTGTTGTTGATAACGCAATGAGCATGGCGCAGTCAAAGCAAGTAAACGCATGGCACGTACAACGCGAAACCGATTTAGTTAATAACGTAAGTGCGGGTTTTGGTAATCAAAACTGGCGTAAGGTTATTAAAGAAGTTATTGAATCTAAGCGCGTGCATTTGGTAATGCAAAACATTATGCCGCTTGGTAAAAGCATAAAAGCCTACGCTGAAGTACAAGTTCGATTTAAAACAGAAGACAATCAAGTACTGCCTACCGCTTCTTTTTTAGCGATGGCCGAAAAGCTTGATATGGCAATAGAAATTGATCGCCTGATAATTGACTCTTCTCTTGAAAAGGTTAAAAGCCGTAATTTATCTGAAAAGTTTTTTGGTTTAAACGTAACAGCTTCTAGTGCACACAACGATCAGTTTGTAATTTGGCTAGAGCGCCGATTATTGAAAGATACGCATATTGCATCTAAACTAGTATTTGAAGTAAGTGAGTTTGGTTTACAGCAAAACATCAAGGCTAGTAAGCGCTTTATCGACATGGTTCACCGTGTTGGCGCACGCGTTACAGTTGAACGTTTTGGTGTTGGCTTAACTTCATTTAAGTTTTTCCGCGATTTAAAACCTGACTTTATTAAAATGGACGCAAGTTATACTCGCGGCCTCGAAGACGATAAAAACAATCAGTACTTTATGCGCTTAATGGTCGATTTAGCCCACCGCATTGGTGTTAGCGTATTTGCTGAGGGCGTTGAGAGCCAAGAAGAAAAACACATTATAGAAACGTTGTGTTTAGATGGCGTTCAAGGTTATTACATAGAAAAACCTAAAGACATATAGTCTATTGGAGGCATCATGAAAAGAGTAATTACCTTTATTATACTTTTTATTATGCCTTTGAGTTTGTACGCAAACGCCCCGCAAAAAGAATTAGTTTTTAGCACTCATAACTATCCTCCATTTTCATTTGTTGATGAACACGATAATGCCGCTGGCCCCTTTGTTGATATACTTACCTTAGCGTGTAAACGCCTCAATTATAAATGTGAGTTTGTCAGCGTACCAAATCGTCGCTCTAAGCTCATGTTAAAAAACCTGCAAGCTCAAGGAAACTTTCCTATGGGCTGGAATCTTGACCGCAACGAATGGCTTTATTTTTCGATCCCGCTTATGAAAATGCAATATGGCTTTTTTCAACCTGAGGGTGCAAAAAAAACCATCAAAAGCCTCAATGATCTACAAAAAATGCAAATTGCTGTTTTTGGCCCTTCAAATGCATCTTTTCAACTAGTTAAAATACAGCAACAAATGATTAAAGACGGATTGAGGGAATTTGATATCGTTTTACTCACTGATGCCAATGGTACGGGTGTAAAAATGATAGAAAACAATCGTATAGATGGGTACTTTGCCAATACTTTACAAGCACGCGCTAGGCTAAAACAGTTTAACTTACATCATGTTAATTTGGCCTTTTTACAAAGAGAATCCCCCTATTTTATTGGTTTTAATAAAATTCAATTATCTCCTGAACAAATTGCCCTATTTAATAAAGCACTATTAGATTTATACCAAGAACACGATCAATTTAAAGATATTTTAAAGCCATATAATATCGATCCTATTCTAATTACACCTGAAATATTAAGTCGCTTTAATATCATTACTGATTGAGTCGTTTATTTGCTTCTCATGTGTTGTTAATCGATAAAGAAAAAAGGATAATACCCACGTTTATTATAGCGTGAGGCACACATGACAGAATATGTCTTGTTATTGATTGGAACCGTTCTGGTTAATAACTTTGTATTAGTACAATTTTTAGGCTTATGTCCGTTTATGGGCGTATCAGGTAAGCTTGATACGGCGATTGGTATGTCTTTGGCAACCACGTTTGTGCTTACTCTTGCCTCTGTAACTAGCTATTTAGTTAATCAATATATTTTAATCCCTCTGGATATCGCCTTTTTACGCACCATGAGCTTTATTTTAGTGATTGCCGTTGTAGTGCAATTTACCGAAATGGTTGTGCGTAAAACAAGCCCTACTCTATATCGTTTATTAGGCATATTTTTACCGCTGATCACCACTAACTGTGCGGTATTAGGTGTGGCTTTATTAAATATCAAAGAAGATCATTCATTTTTACAATCTGCGGTGTATGGTTTTGGTGCTGCGGTTGGTTTTTCTTTAGTGCTTGTATTGTTTGCAGCACTACGAGAACGTTTAGCAGCTGCTGACGTTCCTACGCCTTTTAAAGGCGCCTCTATTGCAATGATCACTGCAGGCTTAATGTCGATGGCGTTTATGGGTTTTACTGGATTAGTGAAGTTTTAATATGACCTTGTTTTATGCCTTGATAGCGATTGGTTCGCTAGCACTCATTTTTGGACTTATTTTAGGGTTTGCAGCAATTCGCTTTCGCGTTGAAGGTAACCCTATTGTTGAGCAAATTGATACTATTTTGCCGCAAACTCAATGCGGACAGTGTGGCTACCCGGGTTGTCGCCCTTACGCCGAAGCCATAGCCAATGGCGATGAAATAAATAAATGCCCACCGGGCGGCGAATCAACCATGAAAAAGCTTGCCGGCTTAATGGGTGTTGATGAAAAACCACTTGCCGGTGGCGAGCAAGCAGAACCTATAAAAACAGTGGCTTATATTCGCGAAGATGAATGTATTGGCTGTACCAAATGTATTCAAGCCTGCCCGGTTGACGCCATTTTGGGCGCAACTCGTCAAATGCACACTGTGTTAATTGATGAATGTACTGGCTGTGATTTATGTGTTGAGCCTTGCCCTGTAGATTGCATTGATATGCTACCTGTAGCCGAAACTAAACAAAACTGGAAATGGCAGCTAGATGCTATTCCTGTTACACAAATAGATTAGAGGTTTGAGTGGACAAGTTACTTGAACAAATAAAAAAAGGCACCGTGTGGGCATTTCCTGGCGGCATACACCCACCACAACAAAAATCACTCTCTAATAGTGCGAGTATCACTCGCCTACCTTTGCCCGACAAACTCATTGTTGCGCTTAAGCAGCACATAGGCGCAAACGGTAAGTTACTGGTAGAAAAAGGCCAACACGTCTTAAAAGGCCAACCACTTACAGCCCCTGCTGCTAACTGGTCGGTACCTGTGCATGCGCCAAGCTCTGGTGTGGTTACTGATATTGCACCTATGCCATCAGCACATCCATCGGCCCTACCTGAACTAAGTGTTATTATTGAACCAGACGGCAAAGACGAATGGGTAGCTCTAAATAAAAATAAAAATCCTGCTGAGCTTAGTCATGACGAGCTGATAAATATTATTCACCAAGCCGGTATTAGCGGTATGGGTGGTGCTGGTTTTCCTACTTATGTAAAAGCAGATACCAAGCAACCTATCGAATTTTTGATTGTAAATGCTGTTGAGTGCGAACCTTATATTACTGCCGATGACGTTTTAATGCGCGAACACGCTAAAGAAGTTATCCAAGGCATTGAAATAATGCAGCAGCTTTTAAACCCAACACTGTGCATTGTGGGTATAGAAGATAACAAGCCTGAAGCTATTGCAGCAATGAAGCAAGCAGCTGAGCATAACTCAAAAATCATTATTCAAACGGTGCCAACTATTTATCCATCTGGCGGTGAAAAGCAATTAATTAAATTACTTACTAACCGTGAAGTTCCTAGCATTGGTATTCCTGCCGATATTGGTATTTTAGTGCATAACACCGGGACTTTGTTTGCCGTACAACAAGCCGTTTATGAAGGTAAACCACTCATTGAACGTATAGTTACGGTAACAGGTAACACTATTCATAAGCCTGGGAATGTATGGGCACTACTTGGCACTGAAATAAAGCACTTACTTGACTGCCAAGGGTTCTCACCTGTACCGCAGCAAAGTGTTGTGATGGGCGGCCCAATGATGGGCTTTACGCTACCCACAGTGCGTATTGGCATAGTTAAAACAACTAACTGTATTTTAGCACCTGATCATAAAGAGCTAGCGGAGCCCGGCCCCGAAAAAGCCTGTATACGTTGTAGCGCCTGTGCTGATGCCTGCCCTGCCTCTTTATTACCACAGCAATTGCAGTGGTTTGCTAAATCAAAAGAGTACGACAAACTACAAGAGCACAATTTATTTGACTGTATTGAATGTGGTGCTTGTGCATATGTGTGCCCAAGTGAAATCCCTCTTGTGCAGTACTACCGTATAGCCAAAGTTGAAATTAAAGAACAACAAGCTGACAAAATTAAAGCCGACAGAGCAAAAGAGCGTTTTGATGCACGAAAAGAGCGTTTAGATCGCGAGCAAGAAGAACGTCAAAACCGCCATAAACGCAAACCTGCCGCTAAATCTGCTGACGAAAAACAAAAAGTAGCAGAGGCACTAGCCCGCGTTAAAAATAAATCAGATAACGGCGATGAAAAATCAGCTGTTGCAGCTGCTATTGC
This sequence comes from Pseudoalteromonas sp. S8-8, assembly GCF_000497875.1. Classification (NCBI taxonomy): domain Bacteria; kingdom Pseudomonadati; phylum Pseudomonadota; class Gammaproteobacteria; order Alteromonadales; family Pseudoalteromonadaceae; genus Pseudoalteromonas; species Pseudoalteromonas sp. S8-8. Next base: position 9,110 of record NZ_AUTR01000058.1, on the reverse strand, counting down.
ACGCGCTAAAGCTAAAAAGCTAGGCGATCAATCTGCTGAATTAGAGCCAGACAATAGCGAAGTAGCAAAAGAGCGCGCACTACGTAAAGAACAAGCGCGTAAATATAAAGAGCAAAAATCTCAAACAGATGAATCGGCCGAGACTGCACCCGTTGATGATAAAAAATCAGCAGTCGCTGCAGCCATTGCTCGCGCTAAAGCTAAAAAAGCAAGACAAGCATTAGATAATGCTGAACAAGCAGCAAGTGAAGAGCCACAAAACGATGCCCCTATTGATGATAAAAAGTCAGCCGTAGCGGCAGCCATTGCTCGTGCTAAAGCCAAAAAGGCAGCACAAGCATTAGATAACGCTGACCAAGCAATAGATAACGCTGACCAAGCAATAAGTGAAGAGCCACAAAGCGTGGCGCCTGTTGATGATAAAAAAGCAGCGGTAGCGGCCGCCATTGCTCGTGCTAAAGCTAAAAAAGCGGCTAAAGCATTAGATGGCGCTGAGCAAACCGTGAGTGAAGAGCCACAAAGCGATACGCCTGCTGATGATAAAAAAGCAGCCGTAGCGGCGGCCATTGCTCGTGCAAAAGCTAAAAAAGCAGCTAAAGCATTAGAAGACGCTGAGCAGTCCGTGAGTGAAGAGCCACAAATCGATTCGCCTGTTGATGACAAAAAAGCAGCAGTAGCGGCAGCTATTGCGCGTGCAAAAGCTAAAAAAGCAGCTAAAGCATTAGAAGAAGCCGAGCAAACCGTGAGTGAAGAGCCACAAAGCGCGGCACCCGTTGATGATAAAAAGGCAGCGGTAGCTGCGGCCATAGCTCGTGCTAAAGCTAAAAAAGCGGCTAAAGCACTAGAAGATACCGAACAAACTCAGCCCCAAGAGCTACAAGTTGATAGCGCAGCACCTAAGAGTGCAGAAAGTAACACCGATGACTCATCAGTTCTTATTAACGCAGATAAACCTAAATCAGCCGACGATAAGAAAAAAGCCGCCGTGGCTGCTGCAATTGCGAGAGCAAAAGCTAAAAAGTTACAAAAAGAAGGAAATAATCAGTCATGAAATTAACCATGGCCAGTTCGCCGCATAATCACAGCCATAAATCGTTAACGCGATTAATGCTTAGCGTTATTGCTGCGTGTATTCCTGGGCTAATTGCTCAAGTTTTCTTTTTTGGAACAGGTGTGCTTATTCAACTGGTACTAGCGCTTGTTGCTGTAAGCGTATTTGAAGCTGCAATAATGCTAATACGAAAGCGCCCTGTTTGGCCTGCATTAAGTGATGGCAGTGCGTGGCTTACTGCCGTGTTATTGGCATTGAGTATTCCGCCACTTGCGCCTTGGTGGATAATCGTGATTGGCTGTTTATTTTCTATTGTTATAGTTAAACAGCTTTATGGCGGCCTTGGGTTTAACTTATTCAATCCAGCAATGGCAGCTTATGTACTGCTTTTAGTTTCGTTTCCGGTACAAATGACCGCATGGTTGCCTGTTACCGATTTAATAAATACGCCAATAGGCTTTGCTGATCAGCTAAGGCTAATATTCACCGATTTTACGGCCTCTGGGTTTAGCCTAGATCAAGTACGTGCAGGGGTTGATGGCCTAACAATGGCAACACCGCTGGATACTGTTAAAACAGACATAGCACACGGTTTAACCGTTACCGAAAGCATGCAAAAGCCATTATTTAACGAATGGGCTGGCCTTGGTTGGGTGTGGGTTAACTTAGGCTTTTTAGTAGGTGGTTTATACTTATTAAAAGCAAAAATAATTAACTGGCATATTCCTGTCAGTTTTATCGCAAGTTTAGCTGTATGTAGTGCTATTGGTTATATCGCATCACCAGGTACAGAGCCGGGCACCCTATTTCACTTATTAAGTGGTGCCACTATGATGGGGGCCTTTTTTATAGCAACCGATCCGGTATCTGCAGCAACAACTAACAAAGGGCGCTTAATTTATGGCGCGCTAATTGGCTTACTAATTTATTTAATTCGTACCTTTGGTGGTTTTCCTGATGCCATCGCATTTAGCGTATTATTGATTAATATTGCAGTGCCGCTAATAGACTACTACACACAGCCACGTACTTATGGCCATGGAGCAGTAAAATGATCATTTCGTCAATGGCTAAAAATGGTGCTATTTTAACTGCGTTTGCGTTAGCAACAACGGGCTTAGTTGCCTCTATCAATGCACTTACTGCCGATAAAATTGCAGAGCAAGAACAACTGCAACTTACTGCGCAGCTACAAGAAGTGCTCGACCCAAAATCGTACGACAATCAATTATCGCAAGATTGCGTAATTATTACTGACGAAAAACTAGGCCCACACGCAAACCAAGTAATTTACCGTGCTCGTAAAAACAATAAACCAGTCGCTGTTGTTATTAGGCATGTTACGCCAAACGGCTACAGTGGCGATATTAACTTATTAACAGCTGTATTGAGCGATGGCACTATTGCTGGCGTTCGTACCACTAAACACGAAGAAACTCCTGGTTTAGGCGACAAAGTAGAAGTTAAAAAATCACTTTGGATCACAACATTTAAAAGCTTAACGGTTGAAAGCGAAGAAGACGCTCGCTGGGCTGTAAAAAAAGATGGCGGCCAGTTTGATCAATTTACAGGCGCGACCATAACGCCACGTGCTGTTGTGAGCTCTGTTAAAAATGCCGTATTGTTCGCACAAACTAATTTTGATGATATTTTTGCAGCACCTAATGCCGAATGTATGGAGGTAGCTAAATGAGTGAGTTAAAAACATTATACAAAGAAGGTGTATGGGTAAATAACCCTGCCCTTGTGCAGCTTTTAGGTTTATGTCCACTGCTTGCCGTTACCTCAACTGTAACAAATGCCTTAGGTTTAGGCTTAGCAACTTTACTCGTACTAATAGGCTCAAATGTTACCGTATCAATTGTGCGTAACTGGGTGCCAAAAGATATTCGTATACCTGTATTTGTAATGATCATCGCGGGCTTTGTAACAATAGTTCAATTACTCATGAACGCTTATACCTTTGGTTTATATCAATCATTAGGGATTTTTATTCCGTTGATTGTAACTAACTGCGCCATTATTGGCCGCGCCGAAGCATACGCCTCTAAAAACCCTGTTCATTTATCAGCATTTGACGGCTTAATGATGGGCTTAGGCTTTATGGCTGTACTGTTAGTATTAGGTACTATGCGCGAACTAATCGGCCAAGGTACGCTGTTTGACGGTGCCGACTTATTACTTGGCCCATGGGCACAGAGCTTGCGCATAGAAGTATTTAACTTTGATAACCAATTTTTACTCGCAATTTTACCACCGGGTGCCTTTTTAGGACTTGGGCTACTTATTGCTGCAAAAAACGTAATTGACGCACAAATAAAATCAAAACAAGTTGCACCGCCAGAGGCTGAAAAAGGCCCTCGAGCACGTGTTACTAGCTTAACTTAAGGGGAAAACGTATTAGAGCAACAATTAGCACTAATACGTTTTAAGTTGCATGAATAAAGAAAAACGTCACCAAATACTGTCGCGCCTGCGCGACGATAATCCGCACCCAGTTACTGAGCTTGAATATTCAAGCCCGTTTGAGTTACTAGTAGCAGTAACACTCTCAGCGCAAGCAACCGATGTAGGCGTTAATAAAGCCACTCGAAAGTTGTTCCCTGTTGCTAATACGCCACAAGCTATTTTAGATATAGGTCACGATACACTGCGTGATTATATAAAAACCATCGGCTTATTTAATTCTAAAGCTGCCAACGTTTACAAAATGTGCCAAATTTTGGTGGATGAACATAACAGCATCGTGCCAGAAAATCGTGAAGCCCTAGAAGCCCTACCAGGCGTTGGCCGTAAAACCGCTAATGTTGTACTCAATACCGCCTTTGGCTGGCCTGTAATAGCCGTAGATACACACATATTTCGTGTATCTAACCGTACAAAGCTTGCCATGGGTAAAGATGTTGTAGCTGTAGAACAAAAGCTTGAAAAGGTTGTACCAAAAGAATTTAAAGTAGACGTGCATCACTGGTTGATTCTTCACGGACGTTACACCTGCGTAGCACGTAAACCAAAGTGTGGCAGCTGTATTATTGAAGACTTGTGTGAGTTTAAAGAAAAAACGGAATAACGAGTTGAAAAGCTATAGTGGTAAAACTCAATTATACAATTTGCTTTTAGCAATTACTTCAGCCTTCTGTATCTGGCTTTCAAATGGCTTTATCACCTTTATTGCTTTTAACGAGTCTGTTGCGGGAGTAACATTTGAAGAACTTTTGATCATATTTTCAAATGTCGATCTTTTACAGGTTTTGACCTTTCCTGAGTTTTGGGAAGCTAATGAAAATCATTCTTTTATTGAGGCCCCAAGTTTTTGGTTTGAGCCGATGACTGTTTTATCTTCTATAAGCTCATTACTTCTTATAATTTTATTTTCAACGTATGTAACTAAGTTGAAGCCTGAAACGATATCTTTATCTCTACTCTTAATTGGATTTTTATACCTGGTTGTTTCATGGGGTGTTTTGCTAGATGTATCTGATGCAAAGATGATTGGGCCCTATTTAAGTATTGGTATTCAAGGTCTATTATTACATTCATTTATAAGTTGCCTAATTTGTGTTTCTACTTTATCAAAAAATGTATATTTTAAATTTAGCACTAATTAGCCTTTCTTTATTCAGTAGCTTTGCATTTCCAAGCGAAATAGATTGGCAAAACAAAGCGGCTGATCATATTAGGTTAAATATAATTCTGTTCATTAATCTTAGCCTTTTCATTCTAATTTTACTTTTCTCATTTCGACATATTAAAAGATTAAAACGACTAAATATAACCATCACTAATGAATCGTTAATCGACCCTTTGACAAAAGTATTAAATAGGAGAGGCTTCCATGAACAAGTTTCACGCTTAGATAAACAAAGCGGCTTTTTACTAATTGCAGATATAGATAACTTTAAACTCATCAATGATCAATTTGGACATAATGCTGGTGACAAAGTCCTTCAAAGAGTAGCCCATGCTCTAAAATTTCAAACTAGAGAGAAAGATATTGTAGGGCGATATGGCGGAGAAGAGTTTGTAGTTTTCTTTCCTAGCCATGATGTTGAAATTGTAAAAATGATTTCACAACGGCTTGTAGAGGCAATTGCGAGTCTTAATTTAACTGATATATCACCTGAATTGCAAAGAGTTACAATTAGTGCTGGTGTAGATAAAGGCGATACAAAACACTGTAAGTTTGAAAAATTATATGAAAACGCAGATAAACTGTTATATCAAGCTAAAAGTGCTGGTAAAAATCAAGTTATCGTATTTGATAACTAACAGGTTAAACCTTGGCTAGCACACTTCTATTCGAACTCTAGTGATAAGATAGCTAATCGTTTAGCTGCCAGTCGATTCTATATTATTAATAAATTGCGCCGCATTAACTAAACGCTCACTAACAATAAATTGAGTCGTATTTTTAACCCAAGGCCTAGCAATATTTTTGTAATTTAATTTAGATAACCCGCAGAATGTGACTATTAATAGAACATTATCAAAGTATTAATTTCACAACGCTCACTCCTTTGGTTATGCTAGTGAGCATTATAAAATTATATTGCGAAACCCTCTATGCTACCTCTACTTCGTATCTTGATAATTGAACAAGACCCAGCCACCTTACAAGGGCTTTCAACTAATCTGTCAAAGACCATTCCTAACTTTGAGCGAGACGATATCCATATCGATATTATTGAATGCCTCGAGCTTAAACACGCGCTGGAATGTGTAGAGGAAGATGGTGATATTCAAGCCGTAGTTCTAAGCTGGGATATGCACAACAAAGTGGGTGAGCGGATGTATAGCCGCTTTATCGAGGATTTAAAGGCAATTCGTCTCGAGCTGCCGGTTTATGTTATTGGCGACGACACTAAAGGGCTGGAGATCGTTAACGAATCAGAAGAAATTGAATCATTCTTTTTTAAAGATGAGGTGATTTCTGACCCAGAAGCTATTTTAGGTTATATGATTAACGATTTTGACGACCGCTCTGAAACACCATTTTGGACGGCGTATCGTCGTTACGTTGGTGAAGCAAACGACTCTTGGCATACACCTGGCCATAGCGGGGGTTCTAGCTTTAGAAACTCACCTTATATCAAAGATTTTTATCAGTTTTACGGCCGCAATGTATTTGTTGGCGACCTGTCGGTTTCGGTAGACTCGCTAGGTTCATTGTCAGACAGCACCAATACTATTGGTCGCGCTCAAGAATCAGCCGCGGCGACGTTTGAAGTTAAGCACACCTACTTTGTTACAAATGGTTCATCTACCTCAAATAAAATCATCTTGCAGACACTCCTGCGCAAGGGAGATAAAGTAATTGTCGACCGTAATTGCCATAAGTCAGTACACTATGGCATCTTGCAATCAGCTAGCTACCCCATTTATTTGGCGAGTATCTTAAATCCAAAATATGGCATTTTCGCGCCACCGTCGTTGGCCGACATCAAATTAGCAATTGAAAACAATACTGATGCTAAATTACTAGTGCTTACCGGGTGTACTTACGATGGCCTACTTAGCGACCTAAAACAAGTCGTAGATTATGCTCATCAATATGGTATTAAGGTGTTTATAGATGAAGCCTGGTTTGCATACTCTTTGTTTCATCCTAGCTTTCGTCATTATTCTGCAATACATGCTGGGGCTGACTACATTACGCATTCGGCGCATAAAGTAGTATCGGCGTTTTCTCAGGCGTCTTATATTCATATTAACGATCCCGATTTTGATGCTGATTTCTTTCGAGAGATTTATAGTATCTACGCCAGCACATCGCCAAAATACCAGCTTATTGCATCGCTTGACGTGTGCCAAAAGCAATTAGAGATGGAAGGCTATAAGCTGCTCAATGCGCTGCTAAATCATGTTGAGGAGTTTAAACAACAGATGGCCTCGCTTAAGCAAATTAAAGTATTAGCTAAGCAAGACTTTATGGAAATATTCCCGCATTTTAGTGGTGATAATATGGGTCACGATCCATTAAAGATCCTTATTGATATTAGTGAGCTACCTTACTCATTAAAAGATATTCATAAATATCTACTGGATGAAATTGGGCTAGAGATAGAAAAATACACACACAGCACCATTTTGGTTTTACTGACGCTTGGCGGCACGCGCTCAAAAATAATTCGTTTGTACAATGCGTTGAAAAAGCTAGACAGCGGTAAGGTAAAACTATCGAAATCGACGCGTAGAGCTCGCTTACCTGAAAATTTACCTGCCATAGATTTGGCGTGTATTCCAAGCGATGCTTTTTATGGCGACCGCGAATCTGTGCCTATCAGTAAAAGCAACAACCGCATTTGTGCAGGTTTAGTTACTCCATATCCACCGGGCATTCCGCTTTTAGTCCCAGGCCAGCATATCACTAATGACCATATCGAATATTTACAAGAGTTAGCAAGCCAAGGACTGACGATACAAGGCAGTTTCGATGGTGAAATTTATGTTCTTAAGGGTAAGGTTAAAAAATAAAGGTATTGGTTTAATACTATCTTAATAATGATTACTGGTGGCAGTGCCGCAAGACATTGCCGCAGTAACAGTATTGAGAAGTAAAATACAAAGTGGAATAAATCATTTTTATAAATGTTAACTAATTATAGTTAAAAAAAAGCAAGCCAGATGGCTTAATGCCAGTCAGTTAACAGCTGACTGGCTTTTTTTATTGGGGTATTTACTGGGTTTTGGTTTCACACACCTCGGATACGCCCGCTCCCGTTTTATCGGCAATATGTGATATTCAACTTGAGCTTGTAATTGCTCTATTGATTTAGGTATCCGTCCTGCATTTTCTATAAACATTGTATGAATAAGGTTAATAATACTAATAGCACACGTCGTAAAACTCAGGTGTTTTGCATATATCCCAGATTTTTTCTGCGCCATTTTCACCATCTGGTATCGGAGCAAGTTATAGCTCAACATTACGCCCCATAATTCTTGCGCTATCATCTCAGGTTTCTTGCTGCGTAGCGTAAAGTGACTATTCAGTAAGGTTTGTTTCATTTCTCGATAACCAAGTTCAATTTCCCACCGATCACTATAGAGGTCAACAATTTCAGCCTTAGGGAAACGCATTGGGTCTGTTAATGAAGTGAGTATATTCACCTCTTTCCCCTTAACCGTTTTTGTGACTAGCCTAACTTCAATGCTCTCTGGTAAATCGTCGAACTTTTTTCTCGCTTGTGCTGTTGCTTTTAGCTTGATGAGTTTGTCTTGACGACCTAGAGAGCGAACAATTTCATATTGCGTGCCTTTTCTCATCGGTTGAAGCCAATGCCTATTTACCCCAGCATGATGCCAACGATTGAGTAAGCCTAGAGAATAGAAGCCTCTATCAAATAACGTCAGTGAGTTATCGGGTGTTGCCTCGATTAAGTCTTCAGCCAACACCATTTCACTAGTACGACAACTATCAAAGGCGCTCCCCATTAATAAATGACTAGTTAACTCCATCAAACACACCATGCGAACCTGAGGGAAGGCCGTGTCACCATACTGATTTTTCCACATGGAGAATGCATGTTGATTTTCAGCAGTATCCGGTGTGCGCCAAATGACACCATCAACACCCAGTAGTGATAGCCCGCACCATGTGGGATGGTTCGCATCAGCATTCCACATTTGCTGACTTTGCTCAAAAACCTGTTTAACGGCATCAGCCCCAAGCCGCTGCCTAGCCTGTACAACCGCGCTGGGCGCAACGAGTTCTTTTTTACCTGGTAAAGCGAGCCCTAATTTACTGACAATACTCCACAGTGGGTCTTCACGATAAAACGACATACAAATGACTGTCCAAACGGCCATCTCAACAGGAAGCCTTCTTTTCCTTATCGTCGCGACACCTGCGGTTTCTGCGCATTGTTTGATAAACTCAGGGCATAAAAAATCACTCAGTTGACCTAAGCCTTCTGAATTGGGTGCGTAGCTATTGGCTAGAGAAAGTGCGGTAGTGAGTTGCAAAATAAAAGGCTCCTGAATAAATTCAGAAGCCTTTATAAACTAACCAGAAGATCGGTCAATGGATCGTTAAATATTTCTTAACTGATCGGCATTA
>NZ_AUTR01000057.1:0-106432 GCF_000497875.1 Pseudoalteromonas sp. S8-8 | reverse complement strand
TCTACTCGAATTAAATTGTAGGCTAGCAATATACCCCATAGCTCTTGATTGACTCCATCCACAGTCTGACTACGCAAAAGAATACTATCCTCAAGCATCTGGTGTTTTATTTCTCCATAGCTATTTTCAATTTCCCAGCGCTCGAAATAGACATCAAGAATGGCCTGTGCACCAAAAGCCTGTTTATCATCCAAAGAGCACAGCAGACCTTTTATTTTTCCAGGCCCCATTGGCTCAGGATAAAGAACCAGTCTGGCCTGCCAGCACTCAGGAAGCGAAGGGTCTTGTTTTCTGGCATGCGCAGATACACTCATCTCTACTTTGAAGTCATGCTCAGAGTAAGATTCAATGACGGTGTATTGCGTGTTGCTTTTAATCGGGACCATCCAGTGCGACTGTGGGTGTTGCTTACGCCAATTAATCAGTAGCTCAGCGCTGAGATAACATCGGTCAAAAATAGTTAGACTGTTATCACTTACATGACCAAATAACTGCTTTGCGTAGTTCACCTCACCTTGATAACTGGGCCCGAAGGCAACGTGGTGTATCAACCGGCTACGCAAGGAGCTTAAGGCGCATAGGCGTACAATAGGATATTCTGTATGACGGTTTTTACTGTGCTTAATATAGTGAAAGTGCTCAGCAAGAGCAGGTGTATCAGGTGCACGAAATTGCGTTCCATCAACAGAAAATAACCGGAGTCCATACCACGTATCATCAGCATCTTCTTCTTGTGTCCAACGGGCTGCACATAGGTGAAATAAGGCTTGGAGGGGGTCGCTACTCAGGCGCTGTCTCGCTTGAGGAATAGCACTTGGAGCAACCGTATCGCCCAGGGTATCAGTGAGTGTTAAATCTAACTTCTCAACAACGTCACTAATAGAGCGGTCGCGAAAAAGACCCATTGCAATGATAAGCCAGACGACAAGCTCAGCAGGTAACTTACGTTTGCGAATACTTGCTTTATCGGTCTGCTCGAGCACATTAGAAATCCACTCAAGAGGGATATGTTTCTGAAATGTAGATAAAGAGTCAGGAGTGGCGAATATATCCGTATCAAGTAACCAATGACTAAGCATAAAAATACCCTCATAATCAAAAGATGATAAGGGTATTGTGAAGCAACCAAAAGATCAGTCAACCGATCAAAAATACCTTAACTGATCGGTGTTAGCTATTAGCGGCTTTTACTGTAAAGCTTTAAACTTTGTTAAATTTTAAACTGGCCAACAAGCTGGCCTAAGTTTTCACCACGCGCAGCTAAATGCTGGCCTACCGAAGAGGTAGTTTTGCTTGAAATAGTTAGTTCATTAACGATTTCTTGAATGGCAAATACATTACGGTTTATTTCTTCTGTAACGCTACTTTGCTCCAGCGCCGCTGTCGCAATTTGCGTACTCATGTCGTTAATTGATCTAACTGAGGTTGTTACCGCACCTAAACTTTCTGAAATAGCACGAGACGATTCTACTGAGCGATTACAACTATTCTGACTCGCTTGCATTGCGGCTACAGCATCCGATACTAAATTATGTAACTCACTCAACATTTCACTAATCTCTAATGTGCTAACTTGAGTACGACTTGCTAAGCTTCTTACCTCATCAGCAACAACAGCAAACCCTCGCCCTTGCTCACCTGCTCGTGCAGCTTCTATTGCAGCATTAAGTGCAAGTAAATTTGTTTGCTCGGCAATTCCACCAATTACGCTTAGTACACTATTAATCTTTTTAGATTGATCACTGAGTGAATCAACTTGTTCTGCGGCTAGGTTTATCTCGCCCATTAGGTTAGACACCTCACTGAGTGAAATATCAACACACTCTTGAGCTTTAGCAACTTCTTGCGTTGCCGCTTGGGTTGACTCTGCCACTTGATTCGTATTTTGAGCCACCTCATGAGAAGTAGCCGACATTTCGGTAATAGCCGTCGCAACAAGGTCTGTTTCATGATTGTGATTAAGTAGCTTGTCTTCAATTAACCGTGTTTGTGTATTTATATCACTAGAGGCTGTTTTTACATCGTGTGTTACATCAACCACATTGGCAATAATGCCATGTAGCTTACTTACAAACATATTAAATGCTTCGCCAAGTTGGCCTATTTCATCGTTAGTATCAATATCTAAACGTTTGGTTAAATCGCCCTCACCTTTTGCAATATCGTCAAGGCTTTGCGCCATGCGCTGTATTGGTTTTACCATTGTATTTGCGGCAACTAACGCACATACAATAGTTAACACAACCCAAAATAAAGCAATTAGCAATAAGGTCACTACCTTATCATTCATGTGCTCTTGCATTGCTGTTTGATATTTAAGTAGTTCTGCGCCTATATCATCCATATATGCGCCAGTACCAATCATCCAGTTTGTACCTGGGATCATTGCTGCATAGCCCATTTTTTCAACTAAGCCTGTGGTATTTGGTTTTTGAAAATGATAGTTAAAAGCGCCACCGCCTTTTCTAGCTTGATCTAATAAGCCCACTATTATTTTTTTACCGTTAGGGTCAGTCATCCCTATTTTGTTTTGCCCTTCAATAGCATCACCTAATAATGCATGAAAAACACTAACGCCATTTGTGTCGTATATAAAAAAGTAACCACCTTGACCAAATGTTAAATCTCTTAAAGCGTTTTTAGCATCTTGCTCAGAGCCATTTGCTATTTGATAGCGCACAATTTTACTGGCAATTTCCACCTCGGTGCTTAGCAACGTTTGTTTGTCACTTATTAGTTTAGTTTGAAATGCTTCAAAATTTTGTTGCTGATTTTTATTCTCTAAATAATAAGAACTCAGCATCAAGCTAATCAAAAGTAGCATTAAGGGCAATATAGCTAATAACAACAGTTTGTTTTTCAAGCTTAAATTACTCATTATTTCTCCGGGGTATATAAATGCATATATAGCGACAATAGCCAAAAATTAAATTACGGCTGTTTACATTGTTTTATTGGGTTTAAAAGCATAGTAAATAAAAACAAATTGGTGGGAGTAAACTCATACTATGCTCAATTAGCAGATATTATAGTCACAAGGAAGGTATTTGGACACTAAAAACACTGAGACCTTCGTATTAATTAATATATAATTTGCCACTCTTTCATTAGAGATTTAAAGTTCTAGCAGCTGCATTGATCTAAACTTAATTTTATAGCGTACTGAGACGGCTAATCACCAGCTATGTAATGAGTTAACGCACGACTCATGTTAGTATTGATTTTAGGTTCATATAAATAATGAACATATAGATATTAAACTTCCATTAACATATAATAACCCTATATTACTAATACCAAACAACTAGAAAATCGGAACGCATCACTTTGAGTCACAGTTATAATCTAATAAAAATGAATTATTAATGAAATATATTTTATACCTTGCACTTTTAGTGTCTGCTCATGCATTCTCAGCACCTGTAAATAATAGTATCGCTTTTTACTACTCAGCGCCGATGCCATTAGCCGAAATGACCTTTTATTCTCGCGTTGTAGTCCAGCCTGATCTTGTGACTGAGCACGAACTTAATTGGTTTAAACAGCGTAATATTGCTGTTTATGCTTATTTAAGTGTTGGTGAGTCGTTTAATCAAAGTGAGTCATCACTTAGCATAAACCCCAACTGGAATAGCCACATTGCGGATTTAACATCAGCACATTGGCAACAATATATTGCAAATAGCGCTGCGGCATTAAAAGCACGTGGCTTTAGCGGCTTATTTTTAGATACCCTTGATAGCTATCAGCTATTAGATGCTACACACAGTAAACCCGATCAACAAGCTGGGTTAGTCACCATAATAAGCTCACTATCTGAGACTTTTGATAAGCACCTTATTCTTAACCGGGGCTTTGAGTTATTGCCTAAACTCGCTAATTTAGCTAAAGACTTAGTTGCTGAGGGTTTGTATAGCCACTTTAATCCAACCGACAATAGCTATAAGCTGACCAACAAAAACGACCAAGATTGGCTAAGCGCACAATTAAAAACAGCACAAGACTTAGGCCTTAACGTCCAAGTTATTGATTATGCAAAACCCGATAATCGCCTCGCTATGGCACAAAATATTATAGACGCCGGTTTTAATCCATGGGTAACCGATGGTCACCTGCAAACATGGGGAACATCATCAATTACACCGGTGCCTAGGCGCATTTTGATCCCTTATAACAGTAACGTAAAGCCACTCATTTACACTACCGTACATTTAAAGCTTGCGACCATGATTGAGTATTTGGGGTATATACCTGATTACATAGATATGGCAAAGCGCGATTTACCTTTGGTTGACCCTAGCTTACATGCCGGTATTATTTCGTGGACCTCAAGCGACGCATTTTACACACCAACACTTACCAATTGGCTTGAAGCTAATTTAGGTGTGGTGCCAGAGCTTATTTTAGGCGAGTTACCACAATCAACTAAATTATTATTAAGCTTGGGTATTGAGTCGTTAAACACACTGCCTGAAGGTCCATATAAACAAGATAGCTTTGCACCTTGGCTCAAAGGAGAATCCACAACACCTCCCCCTATTGTTAAACCATACTTACTCAAATTAGCAACTGATGCGACTCCTTTAATTACAATAAAATCATCAGATGACACAATAGTTGTACAAGCTGCTAAAACTAAATATGGTGCAGTCGTCGTTGCTCCTTGGCTAATTGATACATTTCCGATGGAAGGCAGCAAATGGGTTATTGATCCGCGTACACTACTAACTCAAGCTATGGGACTACCACCTATATTAGTGCCAGATACAACCACCGAAAGTGGCAGGCGAATGCTTACGCTGCATATAGATGGAGATGGATTTACAAGTGTTGCCCATTACGAAGGTAAGCCTTATTCAGCAGAAGTGATTCGAGATGAAATAATTAAACGCTATAAACTGCCTTTGACGTCATCTGTGATCCAAGCTGACATTGAAGAAGGCGGTATTCACTCTAAACAAAGTGCCAAACTTGAAGGCATTGCACGTAGTATTTTTAACCTACCTTACGTAGAAGTTGCTTCGCATACTTATAGTCACCCCTATTTTTGGACAGCACTGTCTGGGCGAAAAAAAATAGATGAAGACGACACCGATTACGGTTTTCATCTAGATGTACCTGGCTACAACACTATCAGCCTTAAAAAAGAAATTACAGATTCAATAAAGTACATTGATGAAAAGCTCACACCTAAAAATAAAAAAACAGTGATGATACTTTGGTCTGGTGATGCAACTCCTGGTCCTAAAGCACTTGAACTTGCTCGTGATGCAGGTGTGTTAAATGTCAACGGTGGTAACACTGATGTAAATGCCGATAATCCTAGTCTTACACATATATCACCTATTGGCCGACCTGAGCGTGATTTGCTGTATCAAATTTATGCCCCCATATTAAATGAAAATGTTTACACAAACCTATGGCATGGCCCTTATTACGGCTTTAGACGCTTAACCGAAACATTCGAAATAACAGAAAAGCCATATAGGTTAAAACCTTACACTATTTATTATCACTTTTATTCAGGTGAAGTTCTTGCGGGCTTAGACGCTCTTAAACACAACATTGATTATGTTTTAGCAAGGCCAAATACACCGGTGCATTTAAGCCATTATGCAAAAGTAGCAAAAGATTTTTACTTTTCTGCACTTGCAAAAAACAATAATAATGAATGGTTATTTAGCTCAAAGTACATTCGTACTCTACGGATACCTACCGATTTTGATGTGCCAAACATAGCTCAAAGTGAAGGTGTATCGGGTGTAACTGAAAAAGGTGACTACATACATATTATAAATAACATAGCTCGCCTTAGCTTTGATCACAGCCAAAATAGTAAAAAACCTTATTTAGCGTCTGCAAATGTTGTTATTAATAACTGGCAAGTTAACGGGCCTGTTAGTTTTAAAGCGTGGGTACCCGCTTCACTTGATTTAATGAATGCACGCTCTTGCGAATTTGTATCTAATTTGGGTGAGCACTTTAAAGGTGTAACACGCGCTAATGTGACACACTTTAATCTACCAAAGGGTCAATTTTATGGTTATCTTAACTGCAATGGAGTCGCTCGATAATGAATGCTAAAAAGCGCCCTCAGTTAATTTCTGTAAAAACAATATTAGCAATATTAGCTGTAAGTTGTTTTGCACTTTATGCATTATTTCCTCACACCTTATTTTTTGAAGATGATGAACTTTCACAAGATTATACCTTTGAAAAATCGTACCTTAATGCAGCGCTCAACACAGAGCCCGACAATGAAAAGCTACGCGCAAAATTAGTTGAGCTGCATATAGGGCTTAGTGAGTATTCACAAGCCACTAACGAGCTTGAAAAACTACCTAGAGGTGAGCGCAAAGCGACGCTTGAAATAAAGCTGCTTTACTCATTATGGCTAGCAAGCGGGGCTAATATTGACGACCGTTTTGAAGAACTATCTTTAAAAATTGGTGCTCATAAAAATTGGAACGAACAAATACTAACTATTGCAAAAGCAGTTGGGTTAAACGCAAAAGTTGCTCAGTACTATCAAAAAAATAAACAGCCACTCCTTGCAGCCGATTACTGGTTAAGCGCAGGGGAACCTGACAAAGCACTCGCAATTTATAAAACAAATATAAATGCTGACATTGCAGTTAAAGCGATTGAAACTGCACTGGGCGCAAATAACCCGATTCAAGCTTATGCATGGTGGAAAACCTATGGTGACAAAGCCGATGTTAAACGCACCCTTTATTTAGCTAACCTAGCTGGCAATACAGAAGATGCAGCTCAAGCCATTGAAAGCTTATTAAAAGCTGAGCCAAATAACACCGACTACTTAACAAAAGCAATGCACCTGCGTTTAGCAAATGGAAATGCAAAAGAGGCTGAACAATTACTCGCAAAATTATTACTACAGAGCCCAGATGACAAAGAGCTACACTTACTAAATTGGAAGATAAAACGCTGGCAAAACAAGCCTAAAGAAGCGCTTCGAGAATTTAAATGGCTAATGTCTAACAAAGCCGTAACCCCTGCGATGCTTACCGACAGTATTAACGATGCCACCGCTTTATATTTATACCAAGATGCTAATGATATATACGAATACAAGGCGCAAAACAGAAGTCTGAAAGGCAATGGTTTTGCTAATTGGATGCAAGCTAACGAATTTATTGGTAACACAAAGCAAGAGTTAAACAATATTGAACGCTTTGAGCAAATAAATGGTAAAAGTGCATTATCACAATATTGGAAAGCAAAAGTACTTCACGATACTGGTAATTTAGAAGCGCTAAGAGCCCTGTGGCCTATATATAAAGGGCCTAAAAATGAAGAAGATTTACTTTGGATTGCCCGCGCATTTTGGCTAAACGATGACTTTGCTACAGCTCTGCAAGTACTAAAAAGTAAGCAACAAAGTTCTGATGATGAGTTTTGGAGCGCCAATGTAGATATGGCTACGCGAGTCAAAGACAAAGCTCATGAGCTATATGCATTAGAGCAGTTACAAAAAATAAGCCCTTTAAGCGTAGGCGACATGCTGCACTACCAACAACTGCGCTTTGAAGGTCGGCCTCAGGAGCTTCTTGATTATTTATGGAAAAGCGAGTCGCAAACTGACCGTCAATTGATTCAAATTGCATTATTAAGCACACAAGTAAATGATGCTAAATCAGTTGCACGTATTCATGCTGAACTTGATAAACAACGATATAATAAAGCTCTCTATCCTGCTTGGTTAATTCTTTCAAATTGGTATCAAAACCAAAGTGATTTAAATTCAGCTTATACAACTTTAAACCGCGCTGCTAAATTAAGCGAATATGACTCTGATGTTGTGCTTGCACAAGGTTGGTTAGCGCTGCAAATGCATGACACTGTAATGATTGGCCGCATTTTAACGCGCTATTCTCAAGGCGACACTTCCTATGCGTGGACGCAGCTCTTAGCTAGCTTATCTATTTATGATAAATCATATAACAGTGCCTACTTTTATTTGCGTAAATTGGTCATTGCAGAGCCAAGTGACTTAACAACACTGGTTAACTTAGCCGATGTAATGAAACAACTTGGCTACTATGCAAATGCTGCTGAACTTAATCACTATTTACTGCAACACTTACCTAAAGATAAATATGCATACAGAGGCCTAATGTTCCGCTGGGCGGGCGCGATGGCTGTTCCTCATTTAATGCAATTAAATACAATGGAAGAACTTGCTCCCTACACTATTGGTGAGCCCCAAACAAACTGGTGGTTAGCGCGCAGGGCTGCACAAAAATTAGAGCCATGGCAAAAACTACAACTTTATATGACCAACGGCGAATTTAATAAAGCGAAACAGCTTATAGCTGAAGGTTCACTAAGCAAATTAGATGAGCTAAACGCCCTACTCTATTTAAAACAACCCTATGCCACCATGCAACGTTGGTACGAAGAACTTGCTGGCGAGGCAAATGAATCGCAATTGAGTTTACTCAGAAATGCACGCGCATCCTATTTTAGAGCGCTTGAAATAAACCTATCGCCAGAGGCTGGTTTAAACAGTAGCCAGTACGATGTAAACGTTTATTTTCCTTATGCTAATGGGCAATGGAAATTAAGTTTAAGTAATCAGCAAAATCTTGATAACAACGGATTACTGTTTGCGATAGAAGATAAGATGACATTTGGTCGTTGGTATTTTGATGCAAAAATAGATTCTCACCAAGGCAGCTTAGTTAGCCGTCAAGGTTTTAGCTTAGACTCTCGTTATCAATGGGATTCGCGTACACAGGTAGGTTTAAAGCTTGAATATAATGTTGAAAACCGCCAATCAGAAGCGCTACTTAGCTATGCTCAGCTAGATAAAGCCACGGCCTATGTTAACTACAATATTGATGGTAGACAAAACGTACAGCTATCAGCAGCAGCGGTGTCTTTTTCTCGAAGAAGCGATGGAAGCTCACTAATAAATGGCCAAGAATATAATGCACGTTACCAATACAGCATTTTAAAAGACCGCCCAATTTGGAACGCTTATTTTAGTGCGCAATGGCAAGACTTTGAACGTGTAAATGCATTAATAAATACAGAATCAAGACCTCTAAGAGTTGACCTTCAACCATTTAGACGTTTTGCACTAGGGACCTCATTTGCTTCAACTGGTTCTTTAGAACCTCCTTATTTAGGCGCAAGCCCTTCATGGTTATTTGATATAAGTACTGGCTATCAAACACTTAACGATACAGTAGATGTATCAGTTTCAAGTGGCGCTGGTTGGTCTGTACTGGGCGATGATTTATTTAAATTACAGCTGGGTTACCAAAGTAGTAATAAAGTGGGTAACTCAGATACACAATTACAATTAGGTTATTACGTACATTTTTAATGTTAGGAGAGAGTATGTTTCGTTTAATTATACCGTGTTTGGTATTACTATTATCAGCATGTACCACCAGCAGAGTTGCTGATGATGTAGAGCTTAGCCCTTCAAAAATTGTGGCATTAATGCCACTTGTTAATCATGCTCAAACACCGCTTGCAGGTGAGCGTGCTGAAGATATTTTAGCCAGTATTTGGCAACAAAATAAATTACCAACTCTTATACGCGCACCTCGCGTAAACACCAAAGAGCTTCCACCACTGGACGATCAATACCGTTTAGACAATGCTATGCAGTGGTTAAGCACTCAACAAGCTGACTATGTACTAACAGGCAGCATTGAAGAGTGGCGCTACAAAGCTGGGCTTGACGGCGAACCCGTTGTTGCACTTACATTATCACTCACTGAAAATGGACAAACAACGCCGATTTGGACGGGTACTATTGCTAAAAGTGGTTGGGGCCGCGATAGCATTGCAGCAACAGCACAAGATGTGATTGCCGATTTAATTTCTTATATAGAGGTTAGTGAGTGAAAACACATTTCCTTAGACCAAGAGACGTTCCTGAGCTACAAATATGGGCTGAGGTATTTATATTTACCGCGCTTGCTTTAGGGCTGCCTGTATTATTTAACGCAGAGGACCCATTTTGGACTGAGGGAGGGTTTTCGTGGCCTGTACTTGGCCCACTTTTAGTTTCTCTACGCTATGGCTTTTCAAAAGGCTTTATTAGTATTTTATGTTTGCTTGTTGGTCAACTTTTTTTACTTCAAGCAAATATTTTATCACCACAAAGCGACTTCAATATTAACGCCATGATTGGCTACATTATTGTAATTATGATCACTGGCGAATTTAGAGATGTATGGGAGCGTACTAATCAGCAGCAAAGTATTCAGCTTGAGTACGTAACCGATCGCCTTGAAACATTTACTCGTCAGTATCACTTAATTAATTCATCTCACGATAGAATAGAGCAAATGCTTGCTGGCCATACGTTAAGTTTGCGTGAATCGCTACAAGCAGTAAGAACCTCTATCGGGCTATTAAAAGAAAGAAGGCTTGATAGCGCAGCGCAAAAAATAATCGACCTATTCGTTGAATATGGTTTATTAGAAAGAGCGGGTTTATATAAAGTTGAAAACGACACTGTTTTAGAGCCTCCACTTGCCTCTATTGGCCAAATGGGTCAAATAGCTGAAAATGATCCTCTTATATTAGCGATGATTGAAGAAAAAGAATTAGTATCAGTAAAAGACGCAAAAACTGCGTTAGGTATAAGTAAATACCATATGGCAATCCCACTTATCGACGTAAATAATACAATTTATGGCGCTATTTTAGTTGAAAGAGTACAATTTTTTGCGCTTAAAAATACCACTCTTACACTACTTGCTGTTATGGCTGGGCATATTGGCGACCTACTGCGCCATGAAATAACAAACCCAGTAATGACGTATGAAGAGTCTCCGTACTTTATTCGCCAAGTTAAACGCGCGAATAAAGAAGCAAAACGATACAACATTCCATCGCAGCTGCTAAAAATAAAAGCCAATAATATTACTGATAAATCGACTCAACTTATGAGTTATTTAAGTGAAGCACGCCGTGGTTTAGACATTTATTTGTATGATAATCAAAATCAGGTATTACTGCTATTAATGCCATTAGCTGATGAACTTGAAAAAGCAGGCTTTATTGCCCGAATGAACACCTGGTGTAAAGAGCGTACGGGTAACACTTTAGCTGAGCTTGATATTGTTATTGAGCAACAACTTGCACTACCAATAAGCTCAGATGATATAAAGAGATTGGTTTCACTTTCATGATTATAATTATTGTAGCGGCTATTTTAGGGTGTATTTGCCAGTACTTTGCACTAATAGAAGTACTGGAAACACCTAATTGGTTTTTAGCTATATTATTGCATGCTATTGCTAGCATCCTTTTTGCTATTGTTAGTTATGTTTTTATACCTAAAAAATACAAAACGACTCCTTATAGCTCTTTGCTACTCATGTTTTTATTATTGTTTACATTACCAGTACTTGGAATTATAGGTGTTGTAGTAGCGCTTACGTTTGCTCTTTGTAAACCTCTCAAAAACGACGAGATAGAAATAGAAGAGCATAAAATACCTGAGCTTCCTTTTGAAGCCAGAGCAATATCAGCAAACCCGACCTATTCTATTGGCGGACTTAAAGCAATTTTGAAGCACGCGAATGAACCAAATAAACGTTTAAGTGCTGTAATGGCAGCTCGTCACATGAGTGACTCACAAGCTATTCCTATTTTAAAGCTAGCACTTAAAGATTTAGAAGATGATATTCGACTACTCGCCTACTCAACCCTTGATGGTAAAGAAACCAAACTCAACGAAAAAATCAGTTTGTATCAGCAAGAAATAGCCGTTACGACTAAGCAGCCTAAATTGAGCCATTTACAAAAACAGCTAGCCGAACTGTATTGGGAACTAAGCTATTTAGGTTTAGCCCAAGGTGCACTGCGTAAATACGTTTTAGAAAAAGCAGAAGCACTTGCAGAGCAAAGTATTGAGCACGTAAAAACACCTGCAACCTTTATATTTTTAGGCCGTATATCTTTAGCCTTAGACAAATACGAAATAGCCCATGAGTACTTACTTAAAGCAACTGAGTTTGGTATGGCAAGGCGTCATGTTCTCCCTTATAAAGCCGAAGTTGCCTTTTGTATGAACAAGTTTGACGACTGTAAACGCTATTTAAAAGAACTCCCAGAACAACCTAAAGGCAGTGAATTACGTCATTTGCAGGAGTATTGGAATGAGTAATAAAAATGCAGACATTTTACTGCTTTTGGAAGGTACCTACCCTTACGTACGTGGTGGTGTATCTAGTTGGGTTCATCAAATAATTGAAGGGTTACCTCATTATAACTTTGAGCTTGTTTTTATAGGTGGAGCACCAGAGCATTATGGCGAGATTCAATATACTTTACCTGAAAACGTTACCAAGCTGCATGTTCATTATTTAGTGGAAAATGATACTTCTGAAATAAAAGCCAAGCATGGGGTTAAATATAAAAAAGAGCTCTTTGATTTCTGGCAACAACTACAAAATTATTTTAGAGATTGTAACGAGCCTATCCCGACTGAATTGTTAAAATTTGCATTTGAAACTTTGGCTAAAAAAGACGGTATTAACGAAGCCGACTTTTTATATAGTGAATCATCATGGCAAGTGCTCACTAATTACTATTCAACTTTTTGTGATGAATCCTCTTTTATTGACTTTTTTTGGTCATACCGCAATTTATATAAACCGCTATTTAAAATAGCCGAAATTGCACGTGGACTTCCAAAAGTTAAACTTATTCACTCAATATCTACCGGGTATGCTGGTATTTTAGGATCTGGTGCCAGTGTAATAAGCGATACTCCCTTTTTGTTGACCGAGCATGGTATTTACACCAAAGAGAGAAAAATAGATCTTATTCAAGCCAGTTGGATCAAAGAGTCTGAACAAAGCCTAGGTAAAAACTTAAATACCGAGATGGGCTTTATTCGCCGAATGTGGATCAGCTTTTTTGAGCAAATAGGCCGAACAACATACCAAGAAGCAGATAAGATCATTTCGCTATACGACGGTAACAGACAGCGCCAAATAAAAGATGGTGCAGCGCCTGAAAAAGCATTTGTTGTACCTAATGGCATTAAAACAGTGCGCCTTATTGAAGCGCTTGATCAGCGTCCAAAACAGATACCACCGGTTGTTGGGTTAATTGGACGTGTAGTGCCTATAAAAGATATTAAAACCTTTATACGTGCGATTAAAGAAGCGCAATCGATATTACCAGAGGTCGAAGGCTGGATCATCGGCCCTTATGAAGAAGATCCGCAATATTACAAAGAATGTGAACTACTTGTAGGCAGCCTTGATTTACAAAACAGTGTTAAGTTTTTAGGTATGCAAGATATTACTAAAATTTTGCCTAAGCTCGGAATTGTTGCTTTAACCTCGATTTCCGAAGCGCAGCCTTTAGTACTTTTAGAAGCAATGGCGGCCGGTGTGCCTGTACTTGCTAGTGATGTTGGCTCGTGCCGCGAAATAATCGAAGGCGGAACCGATGAAGATAAAGCATTAGGTAAAGCCGGTGAAGTTGTCTCAATTGCTTCTCCGAGCGAAACAGCAAAGCAAATATCAAACATGCTAACAAATGAACAAACTTGGCTTGAGTATCAACAAAGCGGCCTAGACCGCGTACAAAAATTTTATGACGAGAGCCACATGTTTGCCCGTTACGATAAACTTTATAAGGATACAATGGCATGGCCGGAATAGGTTTTGAGATACGAAAAATTCTCAAAAAAAATACCCTGCTCTCAGTTTTTGAAGCATACGGCTACGCAGGTTTAATAGGCTCAGGCCCCTGGCTGCTCTCTATTGTAGCGTTAATGCTAATTGGTATTTTAAGTTTAGGAATTGTATTACCTAAAGTACTTATTATTCAATTTTTAACGCTTGTTACCTACATGATGGCCGCCTCACTTATTTTAACGGGTGGCTTGCAGTTATTACTAACTCGGTTTATTGCCGATTTGTTTTTTCAAAAAGAAGAGGCAAAAGTACTCCCTAATTTACTTGGTGCACAACTTGTAACAACAATAGCTGCGTTATTGGTGGGCTTAGCTGTATGGCCTATGCTCCCTATACCCGTTGTTACTAAGATTATAATTTTAGGTGCCTTTGTAAGCTTATGTAATCAGTGGCTTGGCGCTATTTTTCTATCGGGTATGAAAGAATACCGGTTAATTTTAATAACCATGCTAAGTGGTTACGCCTTTATGGTATTGCTTGCATATTTATTAAGAGACTGGCAGTTAGACGGCTTATTTTTTGCATTTTTTGCTGGCGAAGCACTGCTCTTTTTTAGCTTTTTATTTATGATTATTCGCCGCTACCCAGGTGAAAAACTTATAAGCTTTGACTTTTTAAGCAATAAAAAAGTGTATTACAGCCTATTCTTTTGTGGTCTGTTTTATAACATTGGTGTATGGGCTGATAAAATCATTTTTTGGTATTCTCCAAGCACATCAATTCAAATTATTGGCACATTAAGAGCCAGCCCAATTTATGACTTACCTATATTTTTGGCTTATTTGTCTATTATTCCCGGTATGGCAGTATTTTTAGTAAAAATGGAAACCGACTTTGTAGAAGAGTACGACCGTTTTTACACCGCTATTCGTGGTGGCTCATCTCTTGAAGAGATCTACATATTAAAAGACAGTATGATCCAAACTGCGCGTGCCGGTTTATACGATATATTTAAAATTCAGGGTATTACCGTTGCCTGCTTATTATTATGGGGTGAGCAAATACTTACCTTTATTGGCATTGATCCAAACTATAAAACGCTTTTATTTATTGATGTAGTCGGTGTAGGGGTACAGGTTATATTTTTATCTATTTTAAATATTTTGTTTTATTTAGATAAACGCTCAACCGTCCTATTTTTAGCTGGGCTATTTCTGGTAATAAACGTTGTTTTAACTTTGCTATCAATCGCTTTTGGGCCGCAGTTTTATGGTTACGGCTTTGCACTCTCAACTATTATTACCTCTGTTGTTGGGTTATTTTGGCTTTCTAAACAATTTGAAGATTTAGAATACGAAACGTTTATGCTGCAATAATATATTATACTTAATAAGAGCGAGGATAGACTAAATCAGTACAAGCACTTACAGCTTAAACATAATATTGAAAAGGAAGTATTTAAATGGAAAAAGGAATTACAACACGTTTTAATATCTTAGCCACAATAGCCTTATGGGCTATAAGCTTTGTCTTTGCATTAACTAATTATGAAGTAGGAAGTACACACGAATCAAATGCCCTTATAGATATGTATATTGACTCTTTGATTGTAAAAACGACGTTACTTTTAGCGACATGGATCGCTAGTGCGTTAGTTTTATCAAAGTTATTTAACGAAATTTGGAATCGTTTATTTTCAGATATTTTTAATGTCCGCCAAATTAACTTTAGCGAATCGTACACATTTAGCATCTTAATGACATGGGCGTTGTTATCTTAATGCTATTAGCTTTTGATAAGCTTGTCTCAAAAAGTGTTGGTAATATGAGTTTTACCAGCACTTTTTAAATATGCTAGGTGATAATTGCGCTAATATATTTATTAATATAACTATTTACTCACCCAACGCGCTTTAAAACCACGCGTATCAACATGTATAAATGCGCCTCGGTGCGACTTAGGTCCATAAATACCTAAACCACCTAGTAAACCTTTAAATGATTCACGTCTAGCTAACGACTCCACTATATCGGCCATAGCTTTAGCGTCACCAATTGAATGCTTACCGTCATTATTTAAATCATCCATACGGTAGTTGCCATCGTTATCTATAAAAATATCGGCAGCATCACCAAATACATGTCGGCTAAGTTTTACATTACCAATTGATTTGTTGTAGTACGGAGTTCTATAACCGCTCATAACCACCATATTACTAACCGGTATACCTTCTAAAATCAGTTCTTTTCGTATTTTCTCTAGTTTAAGTAGCAACTTATTTTGTAAAAATAAATACTTTGGGTGCTTACTTCGCTGCTTACTAACAAATTCCTTTAGTGAAAAGTGAGGTGATATTTTTACGTTTTCATTTTCAGGCGTCACCTTAACAAAGCCATCGGGCACTATGTAGTGTAAAGTGTCTTTAATCTGTGAAGGTTTAGGATAGTGCCCAATGTGGTAATACTTGAGCTTTCCTCCTTCGACATTGTCTGCCGGTACTTTTACAAATACGTTGATTTTCATACGCTGTTTTTTATCGGGCGACTCAATAATTACCGTTGTTAAACCAGGCTCTTTGGGTGCTTGCCATTGCCAGCGGTTGGTGTCTGTAAGCTTAGATTTTCCTTGAGTGTTAATTAGCGTGTAAGCATTTTTTGATTGCGCAAAAAGCACTTCAAACTCAACTTGCTCTTTGGGCATTACAAATACTGAAAACACCGAATATGGCATAACTATATCGTTAATTTTTAGGCTAAATTCTGCATCTTCAAAGTTGGCTTTGTTTTTTATATCAACTACCTGATGTGCAGGCTTTGTAAGCGCTGCAGCAAATACACTATTGCCAAATATAATTGTGAATATGGCGATAGAAATGTAATGAATAAATTGCATAAACCCTCTCATTATTTATTTTTTAACAAAGCGGCAATCACCGACTGTTCATCATTTTTTAATAGTGCTTTTTTATCGCGTTGATATATGTCATCTCTAAAGTTAACCAGCTTATTTTCGTCAACCCATGCAGTCCAATAAACTAAATGAATAGGAAGAGGCTCATCTAAATAAAACGTCTGAGTACTGTTTTGAACAAGTGCGCTGTCCATATTATTGAGTGTCTGTGCTTCTCCTTCGTGCTTAATAATTTCACGCGCTAACGAAAAAGGCTTTTCTATTCTTATACAGCCATGCGATAAGGCTCGGTTTGCTTGGCTAAAACGGTGCTTTGCTGGTGTATCGTGAACATAAATTGCTTCGGCATTGGGAAATAAATACTTAACTTCCCCTAGAGGGTTTTCTTCACCAGCACGTTTTACTAAAAAGTGATCAAATTGGTACGGCTTAATAGAATCCCAATCAATATTGCTTGGATTAACAGTTTGTGAGTCTAGGTAGCTGTTTTTTCTAATTTCAATGTTATTTTTTACAAGGTAGTCAGGATCCTCGGCTACCTTTGGAGCAATTTCTTTGGTGGCAATTGATGTGGGTATACGCCATTCAGGATTAACTACAAACTTTTCTATTTCGTCGCTAAATGCAGGTGTTTCCCAACTTGGTTTACCTACAATTACGTTATTTTTTAATTTTACATCGCCAGCTTTTACAAATCGTAAGCTGTATTCTGGAATATTTACATACACATATTGCTCATCACTTGCGCCTGCAAAGTTAGTTATTCTATAAAAGTTAAGTTTTAATTTATCGAGTTTTTGCTGTGCGGGCACATTAAGCGATGCAAAAGTACGCTTACCCACTCGGCCATCAACTTTTAAACCATGGCGGCTTTGAAATTGCTTAACAGCTTGCTCTAAATCTTTATCAAACGTGCATATAGCTTCGTCGCACACATTAGTTTTTAAGTCACGCTCTTGATATAAGCGCTGTGCAAGTAAGCTCACCTCTTTATTACTGCCCAGTTCAAGCAATTCGTCGTGATATAAGTGTGTAAAACCACCTTTGTTAACTATTTCTTGATACCAATTAATAGCTTTTTCTGTACGTTCAATTAACTGCGCTGAATATTGGTCAAAGTAGTAGGTGTCATCAGCTTGCATGTACTTTTGTGAGTTGTAAGTAGTTAGTGAAGAGTTAGCGAGTACCACACTTTCAAGCTCATCGGCAGCGAGTGTTGGTGCTGAGCATAAGCCGCTCATGCCAATAAATAATGCAGTTTTTAAAGTAAAGCCCTTTGCTTTAGTAAGCGCTTGATTTGAAAATGACTCCTTCACTATGTACCTCCTCGCTAAATATCGTTGATAAATGCTTTTGTACTTACCACTAAGTAGTACACTGGAGGTGCAACGGTAATGCCAAATTAAAGTTTCAAAATAAACAATTGAAATTTAATGACTTTTTAAAAACCCTTATTCTAAACGTTAATAAATTAAATTAAAGAATATGTAATTAATATGCTCAAGTGTGTAAAGTTGCTATGGCAATTAATCTTTTAAAAAAGCTAAAAAACCACGTTCATAACGACTCAAGTACTTTGTTTTTCGTGGTAATGAAAGGGACTCTCTCCACGCAGTTTGAGTATCTTCATCTTCTTTACACAGCGTAATTAAATCGGGATGCACATAAGATTTGCGTGCTATAGCTGGAGTATTACCAAGTTGCTCAGATACGCTATCAAGCATGCTTTTTAAAGTAAGCGCCCCTTTAGCTTTAGCTAATTGTTTGAATGCAATAACGCTTGCTCGCCAAGTTCTAAAGTGTTTTGCACTAAACTCCTCGCCCATTATTTGCTGAATGTATTGGTTTATTTCGCTTGATGTAACATTTGTGCGCTCACCTTCATTTATATACTGAAATAAATGCTGCCCGGGTAAATCTTGTAAGTCTTTTATAACATGGCTAAGCACCCTGTCGGTTATATTTACTTCACGTTCTTTACCTGATTTGGCACGATATTTTAGCTGAATATTTTTGCCCGTGAGTTTTGCATGGCGTGTTCGTAATGTTGTCGCACCAAAACTTTTATTTTGCTTTACGTTACGCTCGTTACCTACCCTCAACGCACCTAAATCCATAAGTCTTACAACTGCAGCTAAAGTGCGTTCAATATTAAGCTCATCGCCTTGTAAGTCTGTTTCTAAACGCGCTCTTAACAAAGGGAGTTTATTACCAAATACTCCACATGCTTGATATTTTTTTGCTTCTTGTTGCGCCCTAAATTCAGGATGGTAGCGGTATTGCTTTCGCCCCTTACTATCAAATCCTGTCGCTAAAATATGTCCGTTTTCTTCTGGGCAAAACCAGGCGTTTTTATAGGCAGGCGGAAATGCCAATCCATTCAAACGATCAATCACATTTTGCTCTTTTATTTGCTTACCGATTGGATCAAAGTAAAGCCAACTTTTATGTTTAAGTTTACGAGTGATCCCTGGTAAATTATCGTCTACATAAATTAGCTTCATTAACCCTCCAGTTATATTTAAGCATGCGTCGGAATATAAAATGTATCACTTTAAAATAACCTTAAACTGAACAAGATTATTGATATATAATAAAAAACCAACAACAATTATAAATACTTAATATATATTAATAATTCTATTTAGGTTTTCGTAAAAGCAGGTCGAACTTACGCGCCAGCAACAAGTCTATTACGATTAAACTCAATGCACTTAGCGCTAAAAAAAGCTACTTGAGATAGATTTATTATCCTAAGTTCAGATTAATTACACTTTGTCCCCGCAATTGGGGTGCTGTTTAAATGGAGAATTCAATGGCTTTTGATTATGGATCGATTGATCTTGGACTAAAAAACCCCTTCAAACTGGAAGGTAAAGTAACAGCATTAAGAGGACTCATTGAGTCTATAGCAGGTATTAGTTTACTTGTTATTGCTGCGGGCTCTGTGAAAGAAGATACAACCGCGGGTTGGATTTTAATGGTGTTTGGCATGCTTATTTTAGCATTCGGCATTCGCTCACTATCGGCAGGTATTTACGCAACACTTAAATACTTTGTAGGTAGAAACCACCCAACTTCACTTGCTTATAACTACAGTAAATCGCAAGCATCAACCGCTCAAGAAGAACAAAAAGAAGTAGCCTACACAGCGCAATCACTTGAAGAAATGCTGGTTGGTCGTAAAAACAGTACATTTAAAGAGCCTAATGGTTTTTTATCACGCTTACTTCACAGCTTAATCCCTAAGTTATTGTTTCTACCATATCCTATTCGAAATGTTGCCCAGCGATTATTTGGCTCATGGGTAAGCACCTTTGTCGCCCTTATTGCTTATGGCCTTGTTGCATTCGTATCTTTGTCGGGCTTTACCGGTGAAGCTGGGGAATTAGCATTTCCGGTCTATAGTGCAATATTAATGTTTTACGTGCTTTTTTCTTGGCGCTCTACAGGTAAACCTATCTCTCGAAATGCAGAAAAGAATATTGAAGCACTTGGTACTGGTGCACTTGCTAAAATTATTTCGTTATCTTTTATTTTACCCATCGCTATTGGTCTTTCTATGTCATGGTTGATGAAAGAACAACACATTAGCAAACAAGAAATAGATGGCTGGATTGAGCAACTACCTAGTCTTCATGCTGGCATGTACTTAATTGCGATTATTGTATTAGCCACTCTGAGCTGCGCAATTGCTTTTATTATGATTAAAGCGCGTTTAAATGCAGTTACACCTTCGGCTGAAGTATCAGAACTACGTGAAAACTGGCAAGAGTCTGTTCATCCAGACGAAATTTTTATAAACCTAGACAACCTAGTAATGGCTAACCGTCGTTATAAAGAAGTACCTAACAGAGTTTATCGCGAATTAGATCCTAAGCTTCAAGAACAAATTGAAGGTAAAGGCGGTTTTAAAGGTGAAATGATCCAAGAGATTCAACCTAAACTGCACTCAATAGACTTAGGTAAAAACTTTACGCTAGCAAGGTTACTTGCTTTAGTAAGTGGTAACTTGCTTTATATTATAGCCTTAGCGTTTACTGTGTTTTTAGCGTATTCGTTTATTAATATTTATCATTACGTTGACGCTGCAAATATTAGTAGCTTTAAACAAGTATTTAATAACCAACATGTTATTCAATTTAGTGAGCTATTAATGACAAGCTTTCACTTATTGCTAATAGGTATACTTATTAAAGCATTTGCGCAATTGCTTACAAATACAGCTCATCTATTTTTTGCTGAAATGCAGTTTGAATCACTACTAGTGTACTTTAAATGCGAAGGCACATTTACTGAGTCTAAAATATCAACAGGTACTGGTATTCACGATAGTACTCGCTCAGAAAATACTTTAGTACGCAGTAGCATAACGCCTTGGATTATTGTTTCTCGTGTTATTTCTACTACGTTTGCAGCAACAGGTATGAAAAATCTTGAACATCCTCGCCATATTATGGAAATGCATAAAGACGAAGGACAATTGCAAGCAATCAAAAAAGACGTTATCGCGTTCTTGAAAGACCGTGAATCTATCGCCTCAATCACCAGTGAGCGTGATTTAGGTAATGCGTCACAAATACATCAATTAAATCAGCAAACGCGTGCTATACCTACTCAGCAAGCGATAGCTAAAGATGACGAAGAAGCTGCAGGGTATTTAAGACAAGAAGAAAACTTATCTCCCGAGCCAAAGGGTTAATTAACTTAAACTCTGGGTTATTAGTATTAATGCCACCTTGTAAATTAGGTGGCATTTTTTTTAACCTCTATTCAATACTTTTTAACTTTATTACCTCTTTTGCACTCAACAACATGATTAATATTGGATTAGTTCACAAAGCCCTTGCTTTATGTGCCAAAACACAAATAATGAAAGGATTAATTACAGGGTAAGAATGAGGACAATGAGCTATATACTAACCACCCAATGTGCTGATGACGTAGGCTTAATAGCTAAAATTACAGGGCTTTGCCATAAAAATAATTTAAACATTACGCGTAACAACGAATTTGTAGATAAAGACGCGCAGCGATTTTTTATGCGTACAGAGCTTACAGGCGAGCCACAAAGCGACTTTTTAGATCAACTACGCGCACTGTTGCCACAAGGCGCTAAACTTGCCCTACATTGCGGTGCAAAAACTAAAGTAGTTTTACTTGCAACTAAAGAAGCCCATTGTTTAGGTGGTATGTTGCTAAAGCAATTTGAACAAACTCTTAATATTGAAGTATTAGCAGTTATTGCTAACTACGCTGATTTAGAGCCTTTAGCAAAAGGGTTTGATGTGCCGTTTCATGTTGTATCGCACGAAGGACTAACTCGTAGCGAGCACGATCAAAAAGTAGGTGATTTAATTGCCAGCTACAACCCTGATATTATTGGTCTTGCCAAATACATGCGTATTTTAAGCCCTGAATTTGTGGGTCGATTTGAAGGTAAAATAATTAATATTCATCATTCATTTTTACCCGCATTTATTGGTGCTAAACCTTATCATCAAGCATTTGAGCGCGGCGTAAAAATTATTGGTGCTACCGCTCACTTTGTGAACAACGAGCTTGATGAAGGCCCTATTATTTTGCAGGATGTAACAAGCGTTACACATGCTAATACCGCCGAAATGATGGCTAAAATGGGTAAAGATGTAGAAAAAACAGTGTTTTGTAAAGCACTCCAACTTGCATCAGAGCATAAGCTATTTATTAATGGTAATAAAACTGTAGTGTTTTCTTAGCATTGTACCAATTCGCTTAATTAAGTAGTTTATTTTGAGGTAATAAAACAGTGTTGATAACAAGGTATGCATTTTGTTATTAACCTGAATTCTGATTGATTATTCTACACATAAAAATATGCCAGCATTGTTGCTGGCATTTTTTTGCTCATAAATAAGCAAGTGACTTTTTAAATGTAAATTATGCCTGCTCTATTGGCTCGAGTTTTAATTTAGCGGCAATTAAAACGGCTTGGGTACGATTGTACACGCCGAGTTTTCTAAATATGGCTGTAATGTGTGCTTTTACTGTCGCTTCTGATATGTGCAGTTCATAAGCAATTTGCTTATTAAGTAAACCTTCGTGCAGATATTGCAGCACTCGGTATTGTTGAGGTGTTAATGAGGCAACTTGCGCTGCTATTTCTCGGTCTTCACCTTCAATTTCAGCTACTTTGTTTTTTAACTCTTTTGGTAGCCATGTATCGCCTTCAAGTATTTGGTTAATTGCACTGGCAATATCATCAGACGATGACGATTTAGGAATAAAACCCATAGCGCCGTAACCCATTACTTTTGAAACTATATTAGCGTCTTCACTACCCGAAACAACGGCAATAGGTAAGCTTGGGTATTCTTCTCTAATACGAATAAGACCATATAAATCACCGTTACCTGGCATGTGAAGGTCTAGCAGTAATATATCAAGATCCTCTTGCTCGCTTAACACTTGCAGTGTGCTGTCAAAATCGGATGATTCAAAAACCTCTAAACCTTCAAATTTTGCGCTCAGTGCGCCCTTTAGTGCTTCACGAAATAACGGATGGTCGTCCGCTATTAAAAACTGACTCATGGTTCACTCCTAATAAATTCGGCTGCCAGTTAGGTATAAAACCATTACTGACAGCCGATATACTACGTTTAGAATCAACTTGTAATCAAGTTTTTAACGCACATTTAACGATTTAATCTGTTCTCGATTAGTTCATCGACTACAGATGGATCTGCAAGCGTTGACGTATCACCGAGTTGTTGGTGCTCATTTGCAGCGATTTTACGTAAAATACGACGCATAATCTTGCCTGAGCGCGTTTTAGGTAAACCTGGAGACCATTGAATCATATCTGGTGATGCTATTGGGCTAAGCTCTTTACGAACCCAGTTACGTACCTCTTTAGTTAATTCATCGCTTACTGTTACACCTTCGTTTGGCGTAATATAAACATAAATACCTTGGCCTTTAATGTCATGCGGGTAACCTACAACAGCGGCTTCTGCTACTGCTGGATGTGATACAAGAGCACTTTCAATCTCCGCAGTACCTAAGCGATGGCCTGATACGTTAAGTACATCGTCCACACGTCCTGTGATCCAGTAATAACCGTCTTCATCACGACGACACCCATCACCAGTAAAGTAAACACCTGGGTAGGCGCTAAAATAAGTTTGTTCAAAACGTTCATGGTCGTTGTAAACAGTTCGCGCTTGCGATGGCCAACTATCTAAAATAACTAAATTACCATCTACGGCACCTTCGAGTGTATTACCTTCAGCATCAAATAATGCTGGCGCAATACCAAAAAATGGATGGGTTGCAGAGCCAGGCTTTGTATCAGTTGCACCCGGTAAAGGCGTAATCATTATGCCACCGGTTTCTGTTTGCCACCACGTATCAACAATCGGACAATTAGATTTGCCAATACTCTCGTAATACCACGTCCATGCTTCTGGATTAATTGGCTCACCAACCGAGCCTAAAATACGTAAACTATCGCGATTTGACGAAGCAGTTGGCTCATCACCTTTCGCCATTAGCGCACGAATTGCTGTAGGCGCAGTATATAAAATAGTTACACCGTGTTTATCAACAATTTCGCCCATACGTCCTGCAGTTGGATAAGTTGGTACACCTTCAAATAATACTTGTGTACAACCGTTTACTAATGGCCCGTATGCAATGTAACTGTGGCCTGTGATCCAACCTACATCGGCACTACACCAATACACATCGTCTTCTTTTAAATCAAATACGTATTCATGTGTCATTGATGAGTAAACTAAGTAGCCACCAGTCGTATGCACAACCCCCTTCGGCTGACCTGTTGAACCTGACGTATATAAAATAAACAATGGATCTTCAGCGTTCATTGGCTCTGGTTCACACTTTGCTGGTAAATCAGCAACTAGGTCATGCCACCATATATCGAGCTCATTCCAATCAACTTCACCGCCGGTTAATTGGTGCACAATAACATGCTCAATTGAGGTTACAGTTTCTTGCGCTACCGCTTCATCTACATTTGCTTTTAATGGAACACAATTACCCGCTCTGCGCCCTTCATCTGAAGTAATAACGACCTTGGCACCCGAATCTCGAATACGATCTGCAATCGCAGAAGGTGAAAAGCCACCAAATACAACCGAATGAATAGCACCAATACGTGCACAAGCTTGCATTGCATAAACAGCTTGAGGCGTCATAGGCATATAAATCGCTACACGGTCACCTTTTTGAACACCTAGCTTTTTTAAACCATTGGCAAACTTGGCTACTTCATCATGCAATTGTTGATAAGTAATATTCTCACTTTGAGATGGGCTGTCACCTTCCCAAATAAGCGCCGTTTTATCTGCTTTGGTTTTTAAGTGACGATCGATACAATTGTACGAAGCATTAAGGTAGCCATCCTCATACCATTTAATATTTATATGGCCTTTATCGAATGATGTGTTTTTAACTTTTGTATAAGGGGTAGACCAATCAAGACGTTTGCCATGCTCACGCCAAAAACTTTCTGGGTCATCAATAGATTGCTTGTAAAGCGTATTATATTTATTTTTATCTACAAGAGTCGCATCTTTAATATGCGCAGGAACTGGATAGATACTTTGTGACATCTTAGTCTCCATTTAAATTACTTGCCTTAAGCTTTTATCAAGGATTACTCAGCAGTGCTACATTAAGTATTAGACCTTAGTTGTACACCCCTTCAATTTCCTCATTTGTAGTTTATAATCCTTCTGCTTTCAATTTTTTTACATAAATAATACAACGCGTTAAATGTAAGTAAATACAAACTAATCTGCTCTCAAACCTTAGTCTTATAGACCAATAGGTAATTGAGTAAATATTGCACATATTCAACAGTGTTGTCGTACTCTAATAAAGATATTTTGTTGTACTTACTAAAATGCTTTATTTAACGAATGAAAATAGAAAGTGAATTGAAAGCCAAATTAACAACCCTTTTTATTCGTAAGTAATACTCGTAGCAAGTAATACAAATATCTATGAAAAAAAAGTAACAAATAACAAGTAGCCTATAAAGGACACCACAATGAAATTTACCCCATTAAAAACATTGGCAGCAAGCGCTGTACTATGTGCACTATCAAGTACTGCATACGCGGCAACTGCTGCAAAAATTGGTGATACCGAATTTACTTACGGTGGATACATTAAACTCGACTCTATGTGGAGTGATTATTCAGCGGGTGCGCCTGCAGGTTCAAACGTAGGTCGTGACTTTTACGTACCAAGTACGCTAACAGTTGGCGACGATAACAGCTCAGATGCTGTGTTTGATATGCATGCTCGCGAGTCACGCTTTAACTTTGGCACAGCCACTGTTATGGATAACGGTAAGACCGTTAACACTAAAATTGAGATTGATTTTTTAGCCTCAGCTGCTGGCGGCAATGAACGTGTATCAAACTCTTATGCTCCACGTATTCGCCATGCGTTTGTGACATACGACGGTTGGTTATTTGGTCAAACATGGTCTAACTTTCAAAACGTGGGTGCCCTTGCTGAAACGCTTGATTTTGTAGGCCCAGCTGAAGGCACTATATTTGTTCGTCAATCGCAAATTAAATATACCACTGGCGCATGGTCTTTCTCATTAGAAAACCCAGAAAGTACAATTTCTACTACTAGCGGTATGGTAGTAACTGATGATGCATCATTGCCTGACTTTACAGCTCGTTACACACACAAAGCTGATTGGGGTAACATTGTTGTTGCAGCGCTTGCTCGCCAACTTACTTATAAAGTAGGCAGTGTTGATGCAGATGAAACATCTTTTGGTATTAGTGCGTCGGGTAAAATAAACCTTGGTGAAGACAACCTTAAATTTATGCTTACTCAAGGTAAAGGCTTAGGCCGTTACGTAGGCTTAAACGTTGCTCACGGCGCAGTACTTAATGGCGATGAACTAGATGCCATTGATTCGACTTCTGGTTTTGTTGCTTACCAGCACAAGTGGACAAGCCAATGGCGTTCAACGTTCTTATACTCTTTCTTCTCTGCTGATAACAACACTGATTTATTAGCTATTTCTGGTGATCCGACTGAATCAAGCCAAAGCTATAGCGCTAACATTTTATATTCCCCTGTTAAACGCCTAACATTTGGAGCTGAGCTAAAACATGCTGAGCGTGAAACTGAAAGTGGCGTAGATGGCGATTTAGATCGTTTACAATTCTCTGTTAAATACTCTTTTTAATAACTAAAAAGCTAACTACTTTAAATAAGCGGCCTAGGCCGCTTTTTTTATAAGGGATATTAAGTTCTATATAATTCATCAATTCGTACCCATAATCTCTTTATGTGACGCTAAAATCCAACAAAATAGAATAATAATAGGTAAAACACACAACTCAATTGCAAATCGATATCATTTAGATTAAGTTACGCACTTCTTTTTGAACTAACTGGAAAAACTTATGTCGCCCCCTCAAGTTTTGCGTTTATCTAAATTAAGCTTTGCTACTTCTTTAATTCTATCTGGTTATGCACTTGCTGATGAAGCAACTGTAAAAGATGAACCTCTCGAAAAAATTGCGGTATATGGTCAACATCACAAAAACTACATAACAGAAGAAGCGCAATCAGCTACCAAACTAGGTTTAACAATTAAAGAAACACCACAGTCAATCTCGGTAGTATCACGCGCATTAATGGACGACTTTTCACTAGACGATATAAACTCAGTACTTGAAAGCACCCCCGGCGTAACAGTAGAGCAAATAGAAACAGATCGTACTTACTTTAAAGCTCGTGGCTTTGAAATTACTAACTTTCAAGTTGATGGCTTAGGTATTCCACAAAGCTCTGGATCTATTCAAGGCAGCCTTGATACTTCAATTTATGACCGTGTAGAAATAGTTCGTGGCGCTAATGGCTTAATGACCGGTGCCGGTAATCCTTCTGCAACTGTAAATATGGTTTTAAAGAAACCAACTTACACAACACAAGCAAATGCATCAGCCTCGTATGGCTCATGGAATAAAAAACGTTTAGATTTAGATGTATCTACGCCAATAAATGAAGAACACGCCGTACGTGCTGTATTTACAAAGCAAAAAGCTGATTCATACCTAGATCGCTACGAAACAGATAAAACAATTATTTATTTAGCCTACGAAGGCAAATTAACAGACAACACATTATTAAGCGTTAACTACGTTAACCAACAAAAAGATGCTGATAGCCCACTTTGGGGGGCACTACCTCTTTATTACACCGACGGCTCACCAACCGACTATGACGAATCAACCAGTACTGCTGCTGATTGGTCTTACTGGGATAACAGTGCAGAGCAAGTATATGTAACGCTTGAACAAAACTTATCAGCAACATGGGTGGCTAGAGCACGCTATGCGCACATCGAAAACGAGCAAGACTCAGAGCTGTTCTACGTATACGGTACACCAAATAAAGACACTGAACTTGGTTTAACAGGTTATGCAAGTCGTTATGATTACGAAGATAAGCATGACTTATTTGATTTATACGCCAGTGGTAAATTTGATTTATTTAATCAAGAGCACGATCTATCATTTGGTGTTAGCCAAGCAAAAATGGATTACACAGAGCAATCTCTTTACGATTACACTACAGGTAATGGTTTTCCAGATATGCCATCACTTAGAACGTGGGATGGTGTAATACCAGAAGCAACGCTTGCTGATGGCGTAAATGGTAGTGATATTACTAACGAGCAAAAATCAGCTTACATATCAACTCGCATTAAATTAAGCGAGCCTTTAAGTGTACTTGCTGGCGTGCGTTATACCGATTGGGAAACAAAAGGCACAGCCTATGGCGTTGCTCAAACTCGAAGTGACTCTGAGCTAATACCGTACATTGGTACAGTGTACGACTTTAACGAATCTCTATCGGCTTATGCAAGCTATACAGAAACATTTGTACCGCAAAAAGAACTAGACATAAATGCCAATCAACTACCTGCTGTTACTGGAAAAAGTAGCGAAATAGGTGTCAAAGCACAGCTTCTAGACGACCAGTTATTTGTAACGTTTGCTTATTTTGATGCAAAACAAGATGGCCTTGCTGTTGCTATAGCTAACTCATTACCAAGTGATACGCGTTATTATGCAGCTGATGGCATTAGTAGTAATGGTTTTGAAGTAGAGTTAAGTGGTAAATTTACAGATGATTTAAGTGCAAGTATTAGCTTTAGTAATTTAAATATTGATGGTGATGATTTAGTAAAAGATTACACACCAGAAAACCAACTTAAAGTGGCCGCAACCTATCAAGTACCTTTAGTTGATGGCTTATCATTTGGTGCAAACTATCGCTGGCAGGATTCAACTAGCCGAGTTCAAGTTAAAGATGCTAATGGTATTGCAAGTGTTACTACCAACCAAGATGCATACGGGTTACTTGATTTAATGGCCACTTACAAAATTACAGATAACGTAGGAGTCACTTTCAACGTTAATAACACCACAGGTGAAAAATATTTGCACAGCCTATACTGGGAACAAGGTTACTATGGTGCACCGCGTAACTACGCTCTATCTGTAAATTGGCAGTTATAAATATATTTGATTAATTAAAGGCTGTAGATTTTTGCGGTTAAATTAAAAAACGACACATTTTTAATGTGTCGTTTTTATTTTATCTAACCTAAACTCTGGTTAAGAGATTTACTAACGTATTGAATCATAGTGGTATTTAAATTTATTTTCTCTAGCCAGAGATTTTCAGTGGAAACAAGGCGAATTTACGCGTCAATAGCTGGCCTATTGTAAGTAAATTCAACGCAGTTAGCGCTGAAAATAGCTGCTCGAGATAGATTTATTATCCAGAGCTCAGGTTATCTACTTTAAGTTTTTAATAACAAAAAAACGCTAATCATTACTGATTAACGCTTTTTAAAGCTCGGGTCAAATCAAGCTTAAAAACTCATTTGAGACTGTTAAAGATCAGCGTCATCGCCCAACTTATCTTCACCATCATCTGGTTCAATAGTTGCTTTTAATAAAAGCATTTCGCGTAACTTGCCTTCAATCTCATCTGCAATTTCTGGGTTTTCTTTCAAAAACTTAATTGAGTTAGATTTACCTTGGCCAACCTTGTTGCCACAGTAGCTATACCAAGCACCAGCTTTTTCAACAATTTTATGCTTAACGCCTAGGTCAATTAGCTCGCCTTGCTTAGAAATACCTTCACCATACATGATGATAAATTCAGCTTGTTTAAACGGCGGCGCTACTTTGTTTTTAACAATTTTAACGCGAGTTTCGTTACCAACAACTTCATCGCCTTCTTTAACAGAACCAATACGACGAATATCAATACGTACCGATGCGTAAAACTTAAGTGCATTACCACCCGTTGTTGTTTCTGGGTTACCAAACATAACACCAATTTTCATACGGATTTGGTTAATGAAAATACATAACGTGTTAGAGCGTTTAATGTTACCAGTAAGCTTACGTAATGCTTGCGACATTAAACGTGCTTGTAAGCCCATGTGCGAGTCGCCCATGTCGCCTTCAATTTCAGCTTTTGGTGTAAGTGCAGCAACCGAGTCAATTACAACAACGTCTACCGCGCTTGAGCGCACTAACATGTCACAAATTTCTAATGCTTGCTCACCGGTATCTGGTTGCGATACAAAAAGCTCATCAATGTTAACACCAAGCTTTTGTGCATAAACTGGATCTAGAGCATGCTCAGCATCAATAAAGGCACATGTTTTGCCTTCTTTTTGCGCTTCAGCGATAACTTGTAAAGTAAGCGTTGTTTTACCAGATGACTCAGGTCCGTATACTTCAACAATACGTCCCATAGGTAAACCACCTATGCCTAAAGCAATATCAATACCTAATGAGCCTGTAGATACAGATTCAATGTTTAACGCTTTGTTATCACCCAATTTCATAATTGAGCCTTTACCAAATTGACGTTCAATTTGTGATAGTGCAGCGTCCAACGCTTTTTGTTTGTTATCGTTCATTTTATTCTCCAAATCCAGCTAATGGAATCAAGTATACTGTATGAAATCACAGTATCAAGCTAATTTTTTTATTTTATCTCATCTATTACACTTTTCAATGCAAATACAATAGCTTGCAGTCTAACTTGAGCCCTATCGCCAGAGAATACTTGTTTAAAGGTCAGTACTTTGTCATTAATTTGTATGCCAAACCACACAAGTCCCACAGGTTTACCTTCTGTTGCCCCGCCAGGTCCTGCAATACCTGATACAGCTATAGATATATTTGCATTTGTTGCTTTAATAGCACCTAATGCCATTTCACGCACTGTTTGTTCGCTCACAGCACCGTACTTTGCTAATGTGCTTGCACTTACATTTAGCAAATCTTGCTTTGCTTGGTTGCTGTAAGTCACAAATGCACGGTCAATATAAGCCGAGCTTCCGGGCGTATCTGTAAGGGCATAACTCACTCCGCCACCAGTACATGACTCAGCACTAGTGATCCATAAGCATTTATCCGTTAAAATAGCGCCTAATTGCGCAGCAAGTGTTTTAATCTCTTGATGTAATTCCATATTCAGCCTTTGGGTAAATACATGTCGTTTGATCTTTATGCACCACACACTATAAAACAACAAACCCCTATGATGCAGCAGTATCTAAAAATAAAATCAGAGCATCGCGATATTTTATTGTTTTATCGTATGGGCGATTTTTACGAACTCTTTTTTGATGACGCTAAACGCGCCGCTCAATTACTCGATATTTCGCAAACACATCGCGGTAAAGCCGGTGGCGATCCTATCCCTATGGCGGGCGTGCCTTATCATGCAGTAGAAAACTACCTAGCACGCTTAGTTCAAATGGGTGAGTCAGTGGCTATCTGCGAACAAGTGGGTGACCCTGCAACTAGTAAAGGTCCTGTCGATCGTAAAGTTGTTCGTATAGTTACACCTGGTACAATTTCTGACGAAGCGCTTTTACAAGAACGACAAGACAACCTTCTTACCAGCGTTTGGCAAAGTAAAAAAGGTCTATACGGTATCGCGTACCTTGATATTAACTCTGGTCGCTTTAACGTTGTAGAGGTTAACACCGACGAAGCCTTTAGCTCAACTATTCAGCGCTTAGCTCCGGCAGAACTTCTGTATAGCGAAAGCTTTGAAAACTTTCATTTAATTGAGCATATAAAAGGTGCCCGCCGCCGCCCAGAGTGGGAGTTCGACTTAGATACGGCCGAGCACTTATTATGCGATCAGTTTGGTACTAAAGATTTAGTAGGTTTTGGTGTTGATAAAGCCCACAGCGCGCTTGTTGCTGCCGGTTGCCTGATGCAATACGTAAAAGATACACAGCGTATTGCACTGCCACATATTCGTGCAATTACACTTGAGCACAACGAACACGCTGTTATTTTAGATGCCGCTACTCGTAAAAATTTAGAACTTACCGTTAATTTATCAGGCGGGTTTGAAAATACACTTGCCCAAGTACTTGATAAAACAGCAACGCCAATGGGTTCTCGTCTACTTAAGCGCCGTATTCATACACCTGTACGTAATAAAGACGAGCTAAATTCTCGCTTAAATGCAATTAGCGCTATTTTAGATGTACAACTGTGCGGTGAATTACACGAATCATTAAAAGAGATTGGTGATGTAGAGCGAGTTATTGCACGCCTAGCTTTATGCACAGCTCGCCCGCGCGATTTAACTCGCCTTCGCAATGCATTACAAGCACTTGCGCCACTGCACACTTTGTTAGGTGGTGCTAACGATCCTCGTATTACGGGTATTATCAAGCACTCGCCTGAGCTCCCTGATTTACAAGAGTTATTAGAACGTGCAGTGATAGAAAACCCACCGGTACTTATTCGTGATGGTGGCGTTATTGCCCCTGGTTACAACAGCGAACTAGATGAGTGGCGTAACTTAAGTAAAGGTGCAACCGATGTACTTGATCAACTAGAGTTGCGTGAACGCGAACGCACGGGTATTAGTACGCTTAAAATTGGTTATAACCGCGTACATGGCTTTTTTATTGAAGTAAGCCGCGCCAATGCTCACTTAGTGCCAGCCGACTACATTCGTCGTCAAACACTCAAAAATAACGAACGCTATATAATTCCTGAGCTTAAAGAGCACGAAGATAAAGTACTTGGTAGCCAATCAAAAGCCTTAGCGCTTGAAAAACAACTATACGAGGAGCTGTTCAGATTTATCGCTCCACATATTGAACAGTTGCAAATGATGGCAGCAGCACTGGCCGATTTAGACGTGTTAAATAACTTGGCCGAACGTGCCTTTGCACTCAATTATGCAAAACCAGAACTGTGCGATAACGACAATATAAGCATTAAGCAAGGTCGTCACCCTGTTGTTGAGCAAGTAATGAAAGAACCGTTTATTGCTAACCCTGTTGAATTAAACAGCCAACGTAAAATGTTGATTATTACGGGTCCAAACATGGGCGGTAAATCAACCTATATGCGCCAAACAGCACTTATTGTACTAATGGCTCACATTGGCAGTTATGTACCTGCAGACAGCGCTAAAATAGGTAATATTGATCGCATATTTACACGTATTGGTGCTAGCGATGATTTAGCATCAGGTCGCTCAACCTTCATGGTAGAAATGACCGAAACAGCGACTATTTTAAATAATGCCACGGCGCAGTCTTTAGTGTTAATGGATGAAATTGGTCGCGGTACAAGTACCTACGATGGGCTCTCGCTTGCGTATGCAACAGCCGATCATTTAGCGTCAAAAATATCAGCTAAAACATTATTTGCTACGCACTACTTTGAGTTAACAGAACTTGCTGAACAAACAACAGGTCTGGTAAACGTGCACCTTGATGCAATAGAGCATAACGATACAATCGCCTTTATGCATACAGTACTTGATGGCGCAGCAAGTAAGAGCTTTGGCTTACAGGTAGCTGCTCTTGCGGGTGTGCCAAAAGCTGTTATTGCACAAGCAAAGCAAAAACTTAAGTTACTTGAAAATCATCAAAGCGTTACTGCACCAAATACAGAGCAACAAGCCTTTACTTTTAATAACGAAATTGCACAAAGTACACCTTCCGAAGTTGAAGAGCAGTTAAGCGCAATTGACCCTGATAATTTATCGCCACGCCAAGCGCACGATTTGTTATATAAACTAAAAGCATTGTTGTAATTTATATCATCTAATTTACAAGCATAAAAAAGCCGAAGAATAAATTCTTCGGCTTTTTAACACACATAGTCTCTTATACTATTTAACTAGTTACGAAAACTGATTAAACAAGCTATCTGTACTTAAACCTTCTTGTTGCAAAATGTCTTTTAAACGACGTAATGCCTCTACCTGAATTTGTCTTACACGCTCACGTGTTAAGCCTATTTCACGACCTACATCTTCAAGTGTAGATGGC
Organism: Pseudoalteromonas sp. S8-8; assembly: GCF_000497875.1. Taxonomy (NCBI): domain Bacteria; kingdom Pseudomonadati; phylum Pseudomonadota; class Gammaproteobacteria; order Alteromonadales; family Pseudoalteromonadaceae; genus Pseudoalteromonas; species Pseudoalteromonas sp. S8-8. Next base: position 72,484 of record NZ_AUTR01000057.1, on the reverse strand, counting down.
TCGTAGCCAAGTAGACCAAATCGACGTGCTAACACTTCACGTTGTTTAGGGTTTAATTCTCCTAACCAATCTACAATATGTTTATTAATATCATTATTTTGTACTTCGCCTTCAGGGCCTGCACTTTTTTCATCTGGGATGATATCAAGCAGTACACTGTCGTTTTCACCACCAATCGGCATATCAACCGATGCAATTCTTTCGTTTAAACGTAGCATTTTAGTTACGTCTTCAACGGGTCTGTCTAGGCAAGCTGCAATTTCGTCAGCTGTTGGCTCATGGTCAAGCTTTTGAGTTAATTCACGTGCTGTACGCAGGTAAACATTAAGCTCTTTAACTACATGGATAGGTAAGCGAATGGTACGCGTTTGGTTCATAATGGCACGTTCAATTGTTTGACGTATCCACCATGTAGCGTAAGTAGAAAATCTAAAGCCACGTTCAGGGTCAAATTTTTCAACAGCGCGAATTAAGCCTAAGTTACCTTCTTCAATTAAATCGAGTAGAGCAAGGCCACGGTTATTGTAACGGCGTGCTATTTTAACAACTAAACGTAAGTTACTTTCAATCATACGTTTGCGTGAGGCTTCACAACCTCGAAGTGATTTGCGAGAAAAAAACACTTCTTCTTCTGCGCTAAGCAAAGGAGAAAAACCAATTTCGCCTAAATAAAGTTGGGTTGCATCAAGATTTTTAGTTACTTCTTCTTTTGCAAAGATTTCATCGTCTTCGACTTTATCTAGTAAAGTTGTGCTTTCATCAGCAGCGATGTCATCAAATTTTTCGTCAGTCGTAGTGTGTTTGTCAAGTTTTGCTGCGCTAGCCATAAGCCTTCTCCCGAGCAATTATCAATACCTGAAAATTAGGGTAGGTATTTAGCAGGATTGACAGCTTGCCCTCGGTAGCGAATTTCAAAACGAAGCGCGATGACCGGAGATTCTGAATTACCAATTTCTGCTATTTTTTGTCCTGCCTTAACCTTCTGCTTTTCTTTAACAAGTAATTTCGAGTTATGTGCATAAGCACTTAGGTAATCATCATTATGTTTCAATATGATTAAACTACCATAACCTCGTAGAGCGTTACCCGCGTATACCACTGTTCCTTGTGCCGCAGCTAAGACTGAAGCCCCTTTGCGATTAGTAATCTGTAAACCTTTATAACCGTTTTCCTTATTAGAAAAGCGTTTGGTAATTTTGCCCTTTGCAGGCCAAAACCACTTAACTTTACTGCTCGACAAACGTTTAGTATTACTAACTTTGTTACTGGCTTGTTTCTGAACATACTCTCGTTGTTTTGGAGGATCAAGCTCTTTCTTTAATATTATGTTATTTTTTTGTGTGTTTTTTATAGACTTTTTACTCGAATTCGTATATTTTTCATCCCTTTTTGTTTTTTCGGGCTTGGGGGTCAAGGAGATGTTTTGCCCAGGGAAAATTGTGTAAGGTGATGGAATTAAATTGTTTTTTGCAAGTAATCTAAAATCTTTACCGGCGCTAAAGGCTATCGAATAGAGCGTATCACCTTTTTGCACCTTATAAATATCGCCATTTATGTTAATGGTATGACCTAAATCATTAACATTATTATTTAGGCTGCTAACAGGCGCTGGAATATGGCGAGAAGAGCAACCAGAAAGAAAAACACCAACAAATATAGTCACATACAGTAAAAACTGTTTATTCATTGTATTTTTCTCCCAAATTAGACAATTGATATTTTTAACGCTTAACGCAATAAAAAGTACGCTAGCGCAATTAATACCACTAATCCCCAACCAAGTATTTCAATATATTGACGTAATTTTGCTTCCATTTTAGCCCCGCCCCACTTCATTAAGGCTGAAACTAAAAAGAATCGCGCACCACGTCCAATCGCCGATGCGAGTAAAAATGGCAAAAATGCCATTTGTAAAACACCTGCGCCAATGGTAAATACTTTATATGGTATAGGCGAAAAACCAGCTAAAAACACAACCCAAACACCGTAATCTTTAAACCAATTTAATGCGATATCAAACTTTTCTTGCCAGTGCATTTGTGCAATCAATGGCTCAACAACGGGTTCAAATAGCCAAAACCCAAGCAAGTAACCAACTACTCCACCAACAACCGATGCTATTGTGGCAAAGCTTGCAAAACGCCATGCTTTTTTGGGTTGCGCAAGCGACATAGGTGCAAGCATTACATCGGGCGGTATCGGAAAAAAAACTGACTCTGCAAAGCTCATTGCAGCTAAATAACGTTCCGCATGACGGTGTTTTGCCCACACTAGGGCCATATCGTATAACTTGGTAAACAACTTCAAAATGAATTCCTATTCAATATCGCCAGGTACTAGCGGCACAAATCTAACGGGAGCAATAACATGCTCTTTATAATTATCGCCTTCGCGGATAACCATTACTAATTTTTGATCGCTCTCACCAATGGGCGCTAATAACACGCCTCCATCGGCTAACTGAGCAAGTAAGTCTTGCGGAACTTTAGAGGCCGCAGCAGTCACTATAATACCATCAAAAGGTGCTTGTGATTGCCAGCCTTGCCAACCATCACCATGCTTCATGGTTACATTATATAAATCGAGTTGTTGTAATCGACGCTTTGCCTGCCACTGAAGCGTTTTAATACGCTCTACCGAATAAACTTTTGTAAACGTTTTGGCTAATATTGCAGTTTGATATCCAGAGCCAGTACCAATTTCCAGCACTTTATTGCGTACACCAGCTAAGCGAAGTAGCTCTGTCATGCGCGCTACTATATAAGGCTGGGAAATAGTTTGCCCTTGCCCAATAGGTAGCGCCGTATTTTCATAAGCTTTGTGTTTTAGCACATCGTCTACGAATATGTGTCGCGGAATATCAGCTATAGCACTCAGCACTTGAGTATCTTCAACGCCTTCGCGCTTAAGTAAATCAGATAACGCTTTAGCACTGCGGGTATAATTAGCGAGCACGATTAATCTCCAAATCGGCTAACCAGTCTCCTACTGCTTTTAGGCTGTCTTTGGCTGTCATATCAACACTCAATGGCGTAACAGAGGCATAACCGTTATTGATTGCGTAAAAGTCGGTACCCTCACCTGCATCGCTTTCTATGCCCAGCGATCCATACCAATAAATATCTCGACCCCAAGGATCGGTTTGTTTGGTCATGGTTTCTGCTTTATGGCGAGTACCTAAACGTGTTACTTGCACCCCTTTTAATTCACTTAATGGAATATCTGGCACATTTATATTTATTATTTGATCTTTTGGAAGCGGATGCGAAGCCAAACCTTTAATAATATTTACGGTAACAGCAGCGGCTGTTTCAAAATGCTCGCCCTTATGTGAGCAAAGCGATACTGCAATTGCAGGTAAGCCTAAATGGCGACCTTCAGTTGCAGCTGCAACAGTGCCAGAGTAAAGCGTATCATCGCCTAAATTGGCACCATGGTTAATACCAGCAACAACAAGATCTGGTTTTTCATCAGCTAACTGATTTACACCTAAATGTACACAATCAGTAGGTGTGCCATTAACCGACATAAAACCATTCTCGAGTGTAGTCGCTCGTAGCGGGTTCATTAATGTTAAAGAATTACTCGCGCCACTACAGTTGCGATCAGGTGCAACAAGGGTTACATCTGCAATTTGTATAAGCGCCTGATATAAAACCGCAATGCCTTTAGCATTTACGCCATCATCGTTACTTAACAGTATCTTCATTTATGTCATTATCCTTTTCTTTGCGCTCTCGAGGGCTAGCATCTTTATAATCCACCAGCTCACGTAATAATGCAGTTGCAAAACACCCTTTTGGCAAACCAAAACTCAGTTTTAAACTGGTTTCATCTATGGTCTCAACCGTTAAGTTTTGCGGAATTAAACGCAGCATCCTGCGCTCATTTTTAAGGCCTAGCTCACCTAAGCCATCGCACCATGTTTGGAAAGGTTCAAGCCATATTTTTTCTTGTTCGGTTAAACCTTTTTCGCTTTTACCCACCATAGGTGCCGACATCATAATATCGCCAGTGGCTAATCGCTCTATGTTTTCGTCGTTAATTGCATCTTCAAAAAATGCATTACTGCCGCTGAGCATAAATACTTCACGGTGCATTGTTTTAGCTAAACCATGCTCTTTAACACGTAAATTTACTATTTGATTAAACACATGAGAGCGCGCTGCTGAAATAATAATGCCGCGTAGTTTTTTATCGCGAATGCGCTCCCCTGCAAACATTTTTTCAGCCATTACTAAGTTATGACCGCCATGTCCAAAGCGTTGTTCACCAAAATAATTAGGCACACCTGCGCGTACAGCATTAATACGGCATAAAATATCAAGGGGCTTGGTTACATTACGAAGCGTAATAGTAAATCTATTACCTTTGTGGCAGCCCGTGCGTAATTTACGGTCGTGGCGCTGTTGCGACACAATAAAAATACTCTCGCTATTTAAATCGCTAAAATCGATAGGCTTTTTAATCGGTACTTTTACACTAAACCACTGTGAGCACACTCCGTGGCGATCTTTCATGCCGGCGTAACTTACGTCTCGCGGTGAAACACCCGCACGCTGTGCAATTAGCTTTGCAACGTATTGCGTATTTTCGCCTTTTTTAACCACCTGCAAACACACGTGCTCGCCACTACCGGTAAACTCTATACCTAGGTCTTCATCAACCATAAAATCTTCAGCAGTGGTTTTAAAATCAGCTTTAGAAAGCGGCGCACCGTATAAATAATTTAAATCGCTCATGCGTTTTTTGTACTCGCAAGCTCTTTACTCATAATAACCACTGCATGGCTAGAAATACCTTCCCTGCGCCCTTCAAAGCCTAGCTTTTCGGTAGTAGTGGCCTTAACGTTAATTTGGCTAAGGTCACAATTTAAATCGCTGGCTAAATTAGTGCGCATAGCTTGAATATGTGGCAGCATTTTTGGCGCCTGCGCAACAATAGTCACATCGCCATTGCCAATTACATAACCTTGCTCTTTAGCTAAGCTCACCACATGGCGAAGTAAAATACGGCTGTCGATATTTTCATACTCGCTAGCCGTATCTGGAAAGTGCTTACCAATATCACCCATTGCAAGCGAGCCTAAAATAGCATCACATAATGCATGAATAGCGACATCGCCATCTGAGTGCGCTAAAAAGCCCTGTGGATAATCAATTTTTTCACCACAAATAGTTAACGGGCCTTCGCCGCCAAATTTATGTACGTCAAAACCATGGCCAATTCGTATCATAATGCACTCTCGTTTTGTTGTTTGTGTAGTAAAAACCCAGCCAATTCTAAATCCTCTGGCGTGGTTATTTTAATATTATCGCTGCGACCTGCTACAAGCTTTACCGGTTTACCCGCCCATTCAATTGCACTTGCTTCGTCTGTAATAGTTGCCCCACTTGCTAATGCGCCTTGAAGTGCATTTTTAAGCTCGTCATATTTAAAAAACTGCGGGGTAAGTGCTTGCCATAAATCGTCTCGTGGCACAGTTTGTAGGGCATGAGTGTGGCCGCGTTTTATGGTGTCTTTTACTTTGCTAGCTAAAATACCGCCTTCATCAGCGCGTATACATTCATCAATTAAACGTTCTATATCACTGATATTAACTAGCGGACGCGCAGCATCGTGCACCAACACCCATGTAGGCGGGTTAGGCGCTAAAAAAAGTAAGCTATTAAGTACCGAATCTGCACGCTCTTTACCGCCACTGGCGCGAACAATGCGCTTATCAAGTGTTGGGAGTTCGTCAAAATAGGGGTCGCTGTCGCTAAGGGCAACAACAATAGTGCGTAATTGAGATAATTGAGAAAGTTTAGCTAAGGTGTGTTCTAAAATGGTTTTACCGGCTAATTGTATATATTGCTTAGGCGCATTGTGCTGCATTCTACTGCCAACACCCGCAGCAGGTACAATTGCTGCAATAGTCTGTTTATTTGTCATATTGTTTGCCCGGTAAAACACGAATAAATGTTTCGTCCGGTTTAATCATTCCCAATTCGTTGCGTGCACGCTCTTCAATGCCTTCTTGGCCAAGCTTTAAGTCTTCAATATCTGCTTTAAGTACTTTATTACGTTTAATGAGCTTTTCGTTGGTTTCTTGATGCGACGCTACAGCACCTTTTAGCCGTGTGTAGTCTTGTAAACCATTATGACCAAACCATAATCTGTATTGTACAAACAGTGCTAAGCACAGTAAGCCAACTTGAAAAATACGCATTTAACACTCCTTATTTTAAATTCCAAATACCTTAACTTTAATACGCTAAGGGGCGCTTTAAATTGCGCCAATTAATACTACCCGCTAAAAGCATTTCGCGTAGTGATAAAACCCGTGGCATACAACGCTTCGAAAATTGCCACTGATGCCCGCAACATGCAGCGGTTAAACTCACTTTACTTGGCTTTATTAACTGAGCATTTTGCTGCTCTAGCCCATTTCCTAAAAAATCAAACCAACCAAGCTCGTTACAATGCAGCTTATTTTCGTCTAACTGATCGATACTGTCTATTCTAAGACGCACCTGATCGTAGCCATGTAATATAACGGGCACTATAAGCCCCACTTTGGCATACGTTTGATAAAAAAGTTCATTAGCTTGAACATTCACATCGGGTGGGGTCGGTTTTTGCTTTTCAAGCCACGTACCATTTTGCGCGTCCAGCGTAAAAGGCGTGTCACCATTGGCAACTAACGTTGCAGCTCGCTCAATATAATAAGGTAGGCTTTTTAACTGACGGCGCAGTTTATCGGCATTAGGCTCTGCAACTAATCGCTGAACCTCACGCTGATAAAACGCATTGCACAATTGTGCATACAACACTTTTTGTGCATCAGTTTGCCAAATTTCAACTTGCTGCTGAGCACCAAGTGACTGATTTTTAGCGACCAAAAGCTGTACTCAAAAATATTCAGATAAATGTTTTATAACACAGTATTGAATGTTTTTTAAGCGCAGCGCACTAATTAAGCGCTTGGCTTTTCACCTAATTTTGCTTTACCTGATTCTAAAAATTGCACAACCGTATTACGCTTTTTACCAATCAGCAAACTGCCATCAGCTAAAAACATAAAGTTTTGCCAATTGCGTTTAAATACATCAAATGTTGTTTCGATAATATTATCGCGTGCCATACAAAAATAAACAGTGGTGTTAGCTTCCCAATCTAAAAACGTTAAGATTGCTTCTGGTGGTTGCGCATCACCATTTTCCCACGCATCTTGCCAATCTACTTCTTGGCTAAAGCTTTTTTCTTGGCCACACCAATCGGTGTCTTCAAAAAAATCTGGGTGATCAAACTCACGGCTTACCATGGTTGTCCAAAGTACGGCTGCGCGCTCATCTCCCATAGGCTTTATTTTTACTGCGTCTTCATCTGATACAGGTAAGTCTTTATGACGAAAAACCCATGCTTTTTTGTAATCATCTAGCGAAATATAGTTCATAGTATTGGCAAATTAGTTAACATTAAAAGTGCAAAGCCAAATTATACAAGAGATCAAAACATGACTACAGCAATAAAACCACTTTCACTCAAACCAGGCATATACCAACACTACAAAGGGCCGCAATACAAAGTTGTTCATGTTGCCACCCATAGCGAAACCGAGGAGCAGCTTGTGATTTATCAAGCGCTATATGGTGAATTTGGTATGTGGGCGCGCCCACTTAGTATGTTTTTAGAAACTGTTGAAAAAGAAGGTGAGGTCATACCGCGTTTTGCCTACCTTGGACCTGCCGTTTAACTATGGCATTATAGCAAAACAACTTACTCCTCAGACCAGACAAGGGTACACCGTGCAATTTAATTCAACTGACAATTACATAGCGAGTAGCGCGCTTAAACAAGCTGTAAATGCTGCCATTATGCTCGAAAAACCACTTTTAATTAAAGGCGAACCAGGCACAGGTAAAACTATGCTGGCTGAGGAGTTGGCTAAAAGCTTAGATACCACGCTTATTCAGTGGCACATAAAATCGACCACTAAAGCGCAGCAAGGTTTATACGAGTACGACGCGGTTTCGCGCCTGCGCGACAGCCAATTAGGTGACGAGCGTGTACACAATATTGGCAACTACATCGTTAAAGGTAAGCTTTGGCAGGCATTTACGTATGCAGAGCTTAACGGCAAACGCCCAGTACTATTAATTGATGAAATAGACAAAGCCGACATAGAGTTCCCAAACGACTTACTACTTGAGCTTGATAAAATGGAGTTTCATGTTTATGAAACTAACGAGCGTATTGTCGCAAAAGAGCGCCCTATTGTGATCATCACTTCCAATAATGAAAAAGAATTACCGGACGCATTTTTACGCCGCTGCTTTTTTCATTACATTGATTTTCCTAGCAGCGACGAAATGCAGCAAATTATCGACGTGCACTACCCTAACGTTAAACAGGATTTAGTACGCCAAGCACTCGAAGTGTTTTTTAACCTGCGCGAAGCAAGCGGCCTTAAAAAGAAACCTTCCACCAGCGAATTACTCGACTGGCTTAAACTACTTATGGCAGAAGACATAGACGCTAAAACACTGCATGATAAAGCTAAAAAAGGCGGTTTAATGCCCATGTTTGGCGCACTCCTTAAAAATGAGCAAGATATAAGCCTAATCGAAAAACTTGCCTTTATGAGCCGCCGTTAAGATGTTGATTGCGTTTTTCTTCAAACTGCGTGAATACCGCTTGCCTGTAAGCCTGCGCGAGCTACTTGATTTAATAAACGCCTTAAAAAAAGGCGTTATATTTGCCGACGTAGACGCCTTTTACTATTTAGCACGCACTATAATGGTAAAAGACGAAACGCACTTTGACCGATTTGACAAAGCCTTTAGCGACTATTTTAGTGGTATTGCTGACCTCGATTTGCTCGAGAGCTTAAAGCAACAGCACAACTTACCTGAAGACTGGCTACGTAAAGAATTCGAAAAAAACCTAAGCGATGAAGAAAAAGCCCAACTTAAAGCTATGGGCGGGCTCGATGAGCTTATGAAAACCCTAAAAGAGCGTTTAGAAGAGCAACAAAAACGCCACGCAGGCGGCAATAAATGGGTGGGCACTGGCGGCACATCACCTTTTGGTGCATACGGCTATAACCCAGAAGGCGTGCGTATAGGGCAAGACGGCAACCGTAACCGCCAAGCAGTAAAAGTGTGGGATAAACGAGAATACAAAAACCTCGACACCGACAGAGAAATTGGCTCGCGCACAATTAAACTCGCCCTTAAAAAACTACGTAAATTTGCCCGCACTGGCGCAAGCGACACGCTTGATTTAAACGAGACTATTCGCGCTACTGCAAAACAAGGCGGCATGCTTGATGTAAAAATGGCACCCGAGCGCCACAATGCAGTAAAAGTACTCATGCTGTTTGATATTGGCGGCTCAATGGATGACTACATTCATACCTGCGAAGAATTATTTAGCGCCGCCCACAGCGAATTTAAACATTTAGAGTTTTACTACTTTCATAACTGTTTATACGAGCACGTATGGCAAGACAACGCGCGCCGCCATTCAAACGTAATCGACACCATGACGCTGATTAATAAATTTACCAGCGATTATAAAGTAATATTTGTGGGTGACGCCACTATGGGACCTTACGAAATAGCTTATGCGGGCGGCTCGGTAGAACACTACAATGAAGAGCCTGGCAGTGCCTGGTTATCACGTGTCACCAACCACTTTGATAAAGTCGCCTGGCTCAACCCACAACCGGTTGAACACTGGCCATACTATCAATCAATTGGCTTTATAAAGGAGTTAATGAACAACCGCATGTATGCGCTGAGCTTGGATGGAATAAGTAGAGCGATAAAAGAGCTGAGTTGAGTTTAAACTTACGTCAGTTCCAGATATAAGCGGCCATTCAATGCTTATATCTGGAACCCTGTCGGGTGACGCCCTCGGATTAACCAACCTACCTTTTTAGGTAGGTCAGATAAGTGGCGAAGCCACGCCATCCGACAAAAATGATGAATTAACTAGGAACAACCCGACTTACCGCATTTTAGAAGCTCTCAGTAATATTTACGAAAGGATTTAATAAATTTAAAAACTAAAAATGAATTTATAATCCTCATGATAAAATTGACGAAGTAAAACTTAGAGTCAACAGGTTGTGAGTCACTTAGAAAGTTCAGACTTTCCAAGCGATGAACAGGGTTAAAAGCCGTGATTAAATCATGCAAAGAGAAATTTAAATAAATAAAATATGAAAAGTTAAATAAAACTATCCAAACCAAAGCAATTAACCAACTTGTATTATACTTAGAAAATATTTTGCTCAATATTAGAGGTAAATAATCCACGAAAGAAAAATTGCTATTATGCTTTATTGATTCAATCTCTGTATTTTTAGCTTCTTTTTGATATGCGTACTTACCAAACGAATCACCACTTAAATCACACATATTACTTAAAGACTCGTAATAATATTTTTTACCATTCAAATACTCATTAAAATTTAAATGGTAGCTTTCATCGTACTTCCCGTAACTAGGCCATGTCGTTCCATGAGATAAACTCGAGTTAAACGAATTTTCACTCACCATACTTTTTTTATCACCGAAACCTTTAAAATCACAAGCGTAAAACTTATTGTTATATAATTTATTTGAGGTAATGCGGAGTAATGATGACGCTGAAAAGGGAGTTACGCCATTAAAATCAATAGAACCATGTTTAGTATTTGAATAGGAAAGGTTAAAGTTGTGAGTAATAAAATTATGAAGCTGAAAATCCCCTAAAAAATTACAGCTAATTTGTATTTTTAAAATACACCACCTCATAAAAACAGCGTCTGGCCTGCTTTTATCATTGGAACTGTTTTCCCAAAAAGAACAATTTCCTTCTATATAACCATATAACTCAAAATTATTAATAATATGTGGAAGGTCAAAATGGGCGTTTTTTACATCCAGATTACATACAACAAGTTTATCCATCTGGAGTTCATTTGAGCTTAAGTCAAAGGTGACACATTCAATATCTCTTATATCTATAGTTTTATTTTCTTTTAACTTTATAGAAGTATCTTTTGACTTAACATTAAATATACATAGAGATTTAATGTTAGATAAACCAATATCAAAGTCTTTAGTATCCATATGCCTAACATAGAGATTGTTAGCCTTAAGGTCAATAAAGTGAATAGAGTCACATTCCAATAGACGAATTTCTAAACTCTCTACAGAGAGATTTTTTATATAAATCCTATTTGCTGTAACCCCACTCAAAGAAAGCTTCGGGCAAACTAAATTATCTAAATGCAGATCACCTTTAAACTCCAAATTATTTAAATGAATATCTGTTTTACAACTTCCATTCACAATAATATCGGAGATATTATTGTCTTCTACTAATCGAGAATAAGAAACGCATTTTACTAACTCTTGCCACTTATCGCTTTCAGGCTCAACTAACAATTTTTTCAAAGATAAATTCCTTTTTAGATAACCCATATTCTGCAAATAACGGATCACGTCTCTTTTTGCCTATTAAAATAAATAGCCAAGCTTGTCTAAGTACCTAAGTTACTCAAATGAGTTCCTTAAACCCTATAGCTCAGCAATATGATGCAATGTCTCAGGATGACGCTGCACAAGCTTTAACAATGTTATCGCTTGCCCATTTGGTGCGCTGCGTCCTTGTTCCCAATTTTCGAGCGTTCTTGCTGATGTAAGCTGGATATTTCTCGAATATTTACTATTTCATCAGGTGAGATAGCAAGATCGTTGATATCATTTACTGTATGAGAACGTAACGTAAGCTTAACTTGTGAATGTGCTTTAGCATCACTAAGGGTTGTAGTTAATTCTGAAAATAAATCACGTTTACTCATTGTCCTGTCCCCCTAAAAACTCTTTAAATTGCTTTTTATGATCTGCTTTTGAACCTGACTTTTTGTTTCGCTATAAATAATGAGCGCATACAACTTAAAGCCCTTTACTCATAAACAAGCTGTACGGATCTACCTCATAATCACCAAATGGTTCGCATTCTTTAAAACCAAATTGAGTGTAAAGCTTTTGTGCGGGCAAAAATGCCTTTGCCGTGCCGGTCTCTAAGCTTAACTTTTTATAACCTCGCAAGGTCGCTTGCTCAATAATATGCGTGAGTAACTTAGCGGCTATGCCTTGGCGTAAATAGCTGCTTGATGTGCGCATTGATTTAATTTCGCCTTCGGTCGCATTTAGTGCTTTTAAAGCGCCAACACCCGCTAAATTATTATCAATCCATAAGCTATAAAAAGTTATATCGGGCTGAGTGAGTTTACTCACATCAAGTGCATGTACGCTCTCAACGGGTGAGTGCTTTAACATATCGTTATGGTGCACTTGTAGTAACTTTATAACGTGTGGGTTTGAAAGATCACCTATTCTAATATCCATTTATACCTCGTTTAATCCTAGAATTTAATGCTTTAGGGCTTTAATTAAAACCCTAAAGTAAGTGGCTGTATTTAGAATGCTAGTTTCCACACTACAAAAGCGACAGCAAACCCAACTAAGTACACCAAACCTAACCACGTTAAACTACGTAGTAACACGCTATGCTTAATAGCAGGCTCTGATCGCACAAGGCTAAAGTTGAGCCATGCAAATACAGGCGTTGTAACAAATGAAAGTGTCATAGCAAACGTAAGCATGGGGCCAAGGGCTGATTTAAAAAATAAAATAACGGCCATACCGGCAAGTGCTTGTAGTATTAACCAAATATTTAGACTGTGTTTTGATTGCTTAAAGCCAAGTAGTTTATGAGATTCGTTAAGCGTACGGGCGTAGCCATCTAGCACGGTGAGTGTAGTGCCAAACATACATAAAAAGGCGATTGCTGATACAAGCGGCCTTGCCCACTCGCCTATTGTTAATGCGTACATATCAATAAGCTGCTTGGCAAACGCGACGCCGCCGAGCTCTATACTACTGGTTTGCCCGTACTGCACTAATACACCTAAGCTAAAAAATACCAAGGCTAAGCCAGCTGTAAGCCAGTAACCTACGTTAAAATCGAACAAGCCTTGGCTTTTAGAAACTGTTTGTTGCGCTTGTTTTTCTTTTAGCCATAAAGAACTTAATGCAGATATTTCGATAGGGGCTGGCATCCAGCCCATTAAAGCCACCATAAAGCTAAGCATGGCAAGTTCATACGGTGAAGGTCCCACATAATCAGCAGGTGCCATTGGGCCGTTACTAAATGCAATGGCAAGGGCAATCAAAGTAGCGAGCGTAAGCAGCCCCATAATGCCTTTGGCAACGTTATCTAGCGCTTTAAAGTGCCCAAGTAGCAATATAACTAAACATACCCCCAGCAGCATCCAACAAAGCAAGGTTACTTCAATAACCACGGGTAAGGCGTAATGCAGTAAGCTTGCGGTAAGCAGCAATACGCCGGCGGTATTAACAACAGCGGCAACAATGTTTAAGCCAATAAAACTGTAGAAGTAAAACGGACCTTTGCTTTTATAGCCCTCCACTAGGCTGTTTTTAGTGGCGAGTGTGTATTCCATACCAAAGCGAAAAAACGGGTACTTTAAAACATTAACAACGAGGATAAGCCAAAATAATTGCCAGCCAAATATTGCCCCAGCTTGTGTAGAGGCAACTAAGTGAGATCCGCCAATAGCGGCTGTTGCCATGAGTATTCCAGGCCCAAGCGCACCTAGTCGAGACTTCCATACTGCTTTTATTGTGTGCATTAATTTCTCAAAATATGTGTGTTGTGTGTTCTTTTTACCAGGGTCTGTTGACCTTTCAGGATTGAAATTTATTCAATCTAGGGGCGATTTAATCGCAGCGCGAGGTTTGTAACCTAGTGGGCTAAGTAAAAATCGAGCAATAAAGAGTTAATCGTCCCTAGGCAGAACCCTTTGGGCAGCGTATGTTGGGCTTTTATGCTGCGTTATCGCCTATTTATGGGGAAGAACCACACTACATAGGCTCTGCCTTGCCTAAAAGCCCAACATACAGCTGTAAATTCAACCTCGAAAGATAAACAGACCCTAACCTTTATAATTAATAAACTGCAAGAACGCATAACTTACCTAAATTACAGGCAATAAAAAAGAGCCATGCGGCTCTTTTTTACAATACTTTGTGACTAAATTTTATTTAAGATCCATCTCTTGGATGATCTCGTGTGCGATTTCAGGTGTAGTGCTAACAGGCTTTTCGTGTAAGTTTGCTTTTATCTGCCCTTTTCGATGTTTTAGTGCTGCATCGAGTTTTTTAGCTGCACTTGCAATGGCAGGGTACATAACTTCGTTTTCCCCTTTTACCGATATGCGCGTGCCTTCATAATTAGTGCTAATTTCAGCTTGGATTTTATGATGTTCTTTAGACAAAATAATTTCGAGTGCAATAAGCGATGGGAAATGGCTCTCGATTTTTGAAAATTTTTCGTTGATGTGCTCTCTAATAGAGTCAGTAACTTCAACATGGTGACCAGAAAGATTAATTTTCATAGGGTATCCTTTTATTTGTTACCTCATAAATAGTATTGGGGGCTATTTAGATTAACACAAGGAAAAAAGAGAGATATTTGAGGTTTATTTGCGGTTTTTGGTGATTTAAATCATGCGTTGTGCAAAGTTTATGCAAAGCCCATAGTGCATGGGCTTTCAGACGTCTAGCTGTACTGATTAATCTGTGTACGAACAACAGTAGTCAGCAAAATCAGATACTTTTACTTTAAAGCTTACATTTGCATCAACATTAAACGATTCACCCGCGTTAAATGTTTTCCACTCACTTGCACCTGGTAATAAAATATCCCATTGGCCAGCTAAAAGCTCCATGCACTCTTTTTGGTTTGTATCAAAAACAAACTCACCTGGTTGCATAAAACCTAACGTTTTCGCTTCGCCATCACCTAAAATAACGGTACGGCTCGACACTTTTCCGTCAAAATATACATTGGCTTTTTTTACTACACTCACGTTATCGAACTTTGGCATTTTTAGCTCCTGCTATTAATTTAAGATTTTTATTTATAAATTTTATCGCACTACCTTGCCTGATAGCTTACTTTCTTGCAAGGAAAGCTGCATTGATCAAGGTGAAGTTGCTTCATGTAAGGGCATAAAAAAACCCGCAACATGTGCGGGTTTTTCAATTACTTACTTTATTTAATCAAAGCGATTAAAAAAGCTCGTTTGCTTTGCTTACAATGTTTGCCACTGTAAAACCAAAGTGCTCAAACAGCTCGCCTGCAGGTGCTGACTCACCAAAGGTAGTCATACCTACTACTGCGCCGTTTAGGCCTACGTACTTGTACCAGTAGTCAGCAATACCTGCTTCTACTGCTACGCGGCGTGAAACAGATGCCGGTAATACGCTTTCTTTGTATGCTGCGCTTTGATCTTCAAAGGCATCAGTACATGGCATAGATACAACACGTACCTTTTTACCTTGGCTGCGTAGTTCGCTTGCTGAATCTTGTGCTAGTTGCACTTCAGAGCCCGTCGCAATGAAAATAATCTCAGGGTTGCCGTCACAGCTAAGGATGTAACCACCCTTTTTAACATCGCTTAATTGCTGTGCGTCACGTGCTTGTTGCTCAAGACCTTGGCGAGTAAAGATTAACGATGTAGGACCGTCTTTACGCTCAATAGCTTGTTGCCATGCAATTGCCGACTCAACTTGGTCACATGGACGCCAGTTGTATAAGTTAGGCGTTAAACGCATGCTTGCAATTTGCTCTACTGGTTGGTGAGTTGGACCATCTTCACCTAAACCAATTGAATCGTGCGTGTATACAAAAATGCTTGGTTGCTTCATTAATGCAGCCATACGCACAGCATTTTTTGCATATTCAACAAACATTAAGAACGTAGCACCGTAAGGAATAAAGCCTTTATGAAGCGCAATACCATTCATAATTGCCGACATACCAAACTCACGTACACCGTAGTAAATGTAGTTACCACTTGCATCATCGCGTGTTAAACCTTTAGAGCCATCCCAAATTGTTAAGTTTGAGCCTGCTAAATCGGCTGAACCACCCATAAATTCTGGTAATAACGGACCAAATGCGTTTAATGCATTTTGCGATGCTTTACGAGACGCTGGGTTTGCAGGGTTTGCTTGTAATTGCTCAATATACGCTTGAGATTTTTCAGCCCAATCGCCAGGCAGTTCGTTATTAATACGACGTTTGTATTCAGTTGCAAGCTCTGGGTATGCTTTTGCGTATGCTGCAAATTTTTCGTCCCAGCTTGATTCAAGCTGCTTGCCTTTTTCTTTGCCATCCCACTGTGCGTAAATATCATCAGGAATTTCGAAAGCATCGCCAGTCCAACCTAAAAATTCGCGAGATGCTTTAATTTCGTCATCACCTAGTGGAGCACCGTGACAATCATGGCTACCTGATTTATTAGGTGAGCCGTAACCAATAATTGTTTTACAACAAATTAGTGAAGGTTTATCGGTAACGCTTTTTGCTTCTGCAATTGCAGCACTTACAGCATCGCTGTCGTGGCCATCAACACCACTAATTACATGCCAACCGTATGCTTTAAAGCGAGCTGGTGTATCATCTGTAAACCAACCTTCTACTTCGCCATCGATTGAAATGCCGTTGTCATCCCAAAATGCAACAAGTTTACCCAGACCTAATGTGCCTGCAAGTGAACCTGCTTCATGAGAAATACCTTCCATAAGGCAGCCATCGCCCATAAATGCATAGGTAAAGTGATCAACAATATCGTGACCTTCACGGTTAAACTGTGCAGCTAGCGCTTTTTCAGCAATTGCCATACCTACGGCATTTGTGATCCCTTGACCTAATGGACCCGTAGTAGTTTCGATTCCTGGTGCATAGCCATATTCAGGGTGACCTGGTGTTTTAGAATGCATTTGACGGAAGTTTTTAATTTCGTCCAGTGGTAAGTCGTAACCACTTAGGTGCAATAGAGAATAGATAAGCATTGAACCGTGGCCGTTTGAAAGAATAAATCTGTCACGGTCAGCCCACTCTGGATTCGTTGGGTTATGTTTTAGATAATCGCGCCATAATACTTCTGCGATATCAGCCATGCCCATAGGGGCTCCAGGGTGACCAGATTTGGCCTTTTGTACTGCGTCCATTGACAAGACGCGAATAGCATTTGCAAGTTCTTTGCGAGATGGCATGAATTCTCCTACCTTTATGTGTATTTGCGCGGGTATTTATGTGTTTGTTTATGCACCCAAGTAACTTGGGTTCGTTTATACCGACCATTCTTACTTATTGTGGGGGCTGTGTGCAATTAAAAACCCTATAAAAGTGAGGCATTATGAATATTTTTTAAGACCAAAAAGTTATTAGTAATTTTATTTAGACGTCTAGGCGTAAAAACACTATGCAAGGTGTTTTGTTTTCGATAAAATACGCCCCTTAATTTTTTAGCGCTAATACCGACGTTTGTGAAGCGCAATATTTGTGAGCAGAATTACAATGGCAAAACATTTATTTACTTCTGAATCAGTTTCTGAAGGTCATCCGGATAAAATCGCCGATCAAATCTCTGATGCGGTACTTGATGCTATCCTAGAGCAAGACTCTCATGCCCGTGTTGCATGCGAAACTTACGTAAAAACCGGTATGGTTATGGTTGGTGGTGAAATCACTACTAGCGCATGGGTTGATATCGAAGAAATTACACGTAAAACAATTCGTGACATTGGCTACACAAATTCAGACATGGGCTTTGATGCCGATTCATGTGCAATTTTAAACACTATTGGTAAACAGTCTCCAGACATTAACCAAGGTGTTGACCGTACTAGCCCAGAAGAGCAAGGCGCTGGCGACCAAGGCTTAATGTTTGGTTACGCATGTAACGAAACAGAAGTACTAATGCCTGCCCCAATTACTTACTCACACCGTTTAGTACAGCGCCAAGCGCAAGTACGCAAAAGCGGCGAGCTTAACTGGTTACGTCCAGATGCAAAATCTCAAGTTACTTTTGCATACGAAAACGGTAAGCCAGTAGGTATTGATGCTGTTGTACTTTCTACTCAGCACAGCGAAGACATTTCGCAAAAAGATTTAGTAGAAGCTGTGATGGAAACAATCATCAAGCCGGTACTTCCTGCAGAACTTATTACAAGTGCAACTAAGTTTTTCATTAACCCAACAGGTCGCTTTGTTATTGGCGGACCAATGGGTGACTGTGGTTTAACTGGTCGTAAAATCATTGTAGATACATACGGTGGTATGGCTCGTCACGGTGGTGGTGCTTTCTCTGGTAAAGATCCATCAAAAGTTGACCGTTCTGCGGCATACGCTGCACGTTACGTTGCTAAAAACATTGTTGCTGCTGGTCTTGCTGACAAGTGTGAGCTACAAGTTTCTTACGCAATTGGTGTTGCAGAGCCTACTTCTATCAGCGTTGAAACGTTTGGTACAAGCAAGCTAGAAGAAAGCCGTTTAATCGAACTTATTCGTGAACATTTTGACCTGCGCCCTTACGGCTTAATTCAAATGCTTGATTTAGAGCGCCCTATCTACCTTCCTACAGCGGCTTACGGCCACTTTGGTCGTGACGAATTCCCTTGGGAACGTACAGATAAAGCTGAAGCACTTCGCGCAGCTGCTGGCCTTTGATTGGCTAAGTAAATACAAAAAAAGCGCCAATTGGCGCTTTTTTTATATGTAAACTAATTGAGTAAAAGCAGATTTAAAAGCTACTTTTAAATCTATTAATCCATTCCTTTAGTAAGTAACTGCCACGCTGTAGCCATATACTTATTATAAGCTTGCTCTGTTGCTACATCGATTGGTTCAAAAGGTTGCGGCTCAAGTGGGACTAAGTTAATCCGATCCTCTGGGTTAACTTTTTGATACTCATACATTGACGAAAAATCACCACGCCAAAGCTGTTCTGGTTTACGTACAGTTTGAAAACCAAATACAGTACGATCTTTAGGTTGAGTTAATAGTGACTGGCCCATGCTATAAAATGTCGTCTTTTGCGGCGCTATTAAGTTTAATAATGTAGGCGCAATATCCATATGACTCGCTAATTGATCACTCGATACCCAGTTTGGATTTACACCTTTACCATAAATAACAAGCGGTACATGTGTTAGCTCATATAGACCCGGGCGATGATGTAAATAACGGCGACTATAATGATCACCTGTAATTACAAATAATGCATCTGGATAGCGCTGCTCCATTTTACGAACAAATTGACCAAGCATTTTATCGGCATACCATAAATGCCCTAATACGTAAGGGTCTAATAAGTCATCATCTAAAGCTTGAATTTCTTTTGGATAGTCAGCAACTGATTTTAAAGGATACCCATACTTATCTAAATCTAAGTTAAATGGCCCGTGGTAACTCCCACTCATGATTAAGTTAAAACTTTTTTCATCTGTTTTAGTATCGACTAAATCAAATAACTGACCATCATCAATTCCCCACACACCAGCACTTCCTTTACCTCCAGTGTCTGCAGCCGAAAATACTTTATCAGCTCCTTGTGAAAGCACATATTCGCCTACATTTTGCCATGACAGCAAGCCGCCATAATAAAATCGACTTTGATAACCTAGTTGCTCAAGTTGATTAAATATTGATAACTTACTCGCTGGTTTTTGTGGTCCAATACGGCTCATGTTAACGCCCGAAAACGCAATACCAGACATAAGGCTAGATAGCGAATTCATAGTACTGCTTGCTGCAGGTAATACATTATTTAAATATATACCTTTACTAGCTAAATTACGTAGTTCATTAGTTAAATTGAGCGATGTATATTTTTGCTGTAACGGCCAAGCATCATAACTTTCCATAACAATAAAAAATACTTGTGAAGGTGCCGCTAACATTGGCGTATTCGTTTTTTTCTCAAGCGCCGCTAAAGGGTTATCTATGTCAGGTGCACTTTTTCGTAAGTAAGGATTATGACCATTTAAACCAAAACTTTGTAAATCATTATAATCTTTAATGGCATATATAAAGCTTCGAAATGGATTTATTACAAGATTATTTACAAAAGCATCTGTTGTTACTGCTGACCATTTTCGAGAAGCCGGACGAGTTTCAAATGACCCTCTTATTGCACAAACAAATAAAACAATAATCAATGCAACTAAAATCGTACGCTTTAATATATTAGTGGTGAAAAGATGATTGATAACACTATAGTTTTTCCTATCAACTAGTTTATTTATTTTAAATGCCATCGCTAATAAAACAACTAAACTAAGTAGACTCCCCCACGGTTTATATTGCTCAATTACAGTTAATGCAATAGCTTGTTGATCGTCATTTAGTCCTTCAAACATAAAAAAGTTAAACTGGCTTCCATATTCAGCAATGTAAGTAATACTCGTTATACATAGTATTATTGCCGTAATGAAAAATATTCGGCTTGTATATATACGTGCTTTTCTAACCCATTGTCCTAAACGCAGAGGCTGTAAAATACAGTTTAAAATAAAAACAATACTAAAACAGACTCCCGTCGCGGCAGAATCAAATGCTAGACCCGCTTTTAATGTCGCGATTATTGAATCAATATCTAGTTCTGAAGTAATACGATCACTAAAATGAATTAAAAAGAAAATCCGAAAGCCCATAAAAAGCAGTACACCAGCAAACCAAAGTGTGGCGATACGTCCGCTTTCTTTTACAAATTCTAGCCAACGACTAGATGGAAGTGTGTGTGTTTTTAGCAAAATCCTGTACCTAATATATTATACCCCTAGGAAAACAATTTTACTTGTTTAAGCTATTTCAACAAGGAAATAGCTGTAATTACCTGTAATTAAAGAGAAAAATTTACATGTAAAATATTTCGTTCACATTTAATTGCAAGTAATGAAATATTCTATTGAAATATTAACCAACTTTTTTGTAAGTAATATTTTAGGAAACCGATACGTTTAACAATTTTATTTTACATAGAGATACATTTATAAAGGGGTTCGGTTTATACTCGCTTCATTATAAAGCTTTAGGGACAGTTAAATGGCCGATAACTTTCGCGTTATATTTGCAGGACTTGCCGATAACGTTGACATAAAAACAGCATGTACAAATTTAGCTGTAAAATTAAAAACGTCAGATGAAAAAGTAGCTCTTTTTTTTAAAGGTAAGCCACTGTTTGCACCAAGCGATAAAGACAAAGCGTTAAAACAGGCTAAGTTACTAGCAAGCTTAGGTATTAAAAGTAAGCTGCAAGCTGTTTCAAATGCAATTCAAAATAGCTCCCCCGCAGCTGCAAATAACAACCAACGTAACGAACGTATTTTTGATGCACTCGATTACATCACTAGCAGCTTAATTCGCCTTGAAGAAAAGCTAGACGAGTTAGAGCAACGCCTTCCTGAAGCTCAATTAAAAGCACCAGACGAAAGTATTGACGAATGGCAAGGTGACGATCTAATGCTAGATGATGATTTAGCGCCTCCTAAAAAACGCAGTAACTTACTTTTATATTCATTGATTGCAACTGCCACAATTTTGCTAGTCGTACTGGCTGTTTTTTTAATTTTTCCCGATTTATTCTCTTTTTAAGAATGGCTAATTAATTTAATGAGCAATAAACGCGCAAAAATAAGAGCGGAAATTCGTAACACCCGTAAAAACTTATCAAATAATCAGCAAATAATTGCTGCGCAATCGGTAAAAATGAATTTTATTCAACATTTAAAAAGCGAAAAAACAACGAATTCAAAGCATATTGCCATTTACTTGAGTAACGATGGGGAACTAGACACTTCATTGTTAATTAAAGAATTATGGAGTTTAAACCATACCGTTTACCTACCTATAATACACCCATTCAATGGCGCTAATTTACTATTTCAGCGCTATGAGAAAAACTCACCCATGAGAGCAAATCGCTATGGTATCTTGGAGCCTAAGCTGAACTGCTCTCAAATATGCCCATTACCAGTGCTTGATTACCTCCTTATGCCATTAGTTGCATTTGATAAACAAGGTAATCGCCTAGGAATGGGAGGTGGGTTTTACGACCGGACATTGGCACGTTTACACGAACAAAATTGGCAAAAACCACAACTAATTGGCCTTGCACATGAATGCCAAAAAGTTGAGGCTCTACCAATCGAGTCGTGGGATGTACCACTTAAAACCATTATCACCCCAGATAAAACATACTGTTGGTAACAATTAAATTTGATTACTAACCGCATATTTCTGACATACATGAGCACAAAGCAATGACACAAGATGAATTAAAAAAAGCAGCTGCTTGGGCAGCACTCGAGTTTGTAAAAGAAAACACTATTGTAGGTGTGGGTACAGGCTCTACTGTTAATCACTTTATTGATGCCCTTGGCTCAGTAAAGGACACTATTGTAGGCGCTGTATCAAGCTCAGAAGCCTCAACCGCGCGCTTACAAGCGTTAGGTATTGAAGTATTTGAGCTTAATAACGTTGCTGCTTTAGATGTATACGTTGACGGCGCTGACGAAATAAACGATCAAAACGAAATGATTAAAGGTGGCGGTGCAGCCCTCACTCGCGAAAAAATAGTAGCCGCTGTAGCTAAACAATTTGTGTGCATTGTAGATGACACCAAATTAGTAAAAACATTAGGCGACTTCCCGCTTCCGGTAGAAGTTATTCCAATGGCTCGCAGCTACGTTGCACGAGAATTATTAAAGCTTGGTGGTGACCCTGTTTATCGCCAAGGCGTAGTTACCGATAACGGTAACGTTATATTAGATGTATTCAACTTAAAAATTACCAATGCTAAACAACTTGAAGCACAAATAAATTCAATTGTTGGCGTAGTTACCAACGGCCTATTTGCAATGCGTGGTGCTGATAAAGTGATTATCGGTACTAAAAATGGGCCACAAATTAAATAGGATGAGGTTATGAGTAAGGTATCGTTAGCAAAAGACAAAATTAAAATTCTCTTGCTTGAAGGTGTTCACCAAAGCGCTGTTGAAACGCTAAAACGTAACGGTTACAGCAATATCGACTACGTTAAAACATCCTTACCTGAGGACGAATTAAAAGAGCGCATTAAAGATGTTCACTTTGTAGGACTTCGTTCTCGTACTCATATTAACCAAGCCGTATTAGACTCAGCTGACAAGCTAGTTGCTGTTGGGTGTTTTTGTATTGGTACAAACCAAGTTGATTTAGATGCAGCACGCGAACGCGGTATTGCTGTATTTAACGCACCATTTTCTAATACTCGTTCAGTTGCTGAACTTGTACTTGGTGAAATCCTACTTTTATTACGCGGTATTCCAGAGCGTAATGCAGCGGCTCATCGTGGTGGCTGGTTAAAAACAGCAAATGGTTCGTTTGAAGCACGTGGTAAAACATTAGGTATTATTGGCTACGGTCACATTGGAACTCAGCTAGGTATTATGGCTGAAAATATCGGTATGAACGTGGAGTTTTACGATATCGAAGATAAATTATCACTCGGTAATGCAAAACAAGTTCACAACCTAACTCAGCTATTACAACGCTCTGATATTATTAGTTTACACGTACCAGAAACACCGCAAACTAAAAATCTTATTGGTAGTGCAGAACTTGCTGTTATGAAGCAGGGATCTATTTTGATCAACGCTTCACGCGGAACTGTTGTTGATATTGATGCACTTGCAGAAGCACTAACAGAGAAAAAACTAAGTGGTGCAGCAATCGATGTGTTCCCTACTGAGCCAAAATCTAACGATGAAGAATTTGTATCGCCACTGCGCCAATTCGACAATGTTATTTTAACGCCGCACATTGGTGGTTCTACACAAGAAGCACAAGAAAACATTGGTATTGAAGTAGCGGGTAAACTGGCTAAATACTCAGATAATGGCTCAACTATTACAGCTGTTAACTTTCCTGAGGTATCGCTGCCTGAGCTTGCTAATCGTAGCCGTTTATTACACGTACACCACAACCGCCCAGGTGTACTAACGCAAATTAACCAAGCGTTTGCACAGCACGGTATTAACATTGCTGCGCAATACCTACAAACAGACGCATCTATTGGTTATGTAGTTATTGATGTAGATACAGATCAATCTGAAGTAGCACTTAAAGAACTAAGCGCAGTTGAAGGTACAATTAGAGCACGTATTCTGCATTAGTAATTTAATCAGCTATTCTAATATCAAAAAGGGTCACTTCATTAAGTGACCCTTTTTTGTATTTAGATTACATATACTTTCTTAGGTATTTTTTGAATACCGGATCTGTTGCAGCCAACTCTTTTTGCTCAGCTAATATCTCTTTTAAAATAGCGCCTGATGTAAGCGGGTTTGCAAGTACCACTCTAAATACAACTGTAGGTTGATTGTCGTATTTAGAAGGCGTTAAACGAGTACGTGATACAAATGAGCGACCAGACTCTCGCTGACGTTTTTGCATACTGGCAGTAAAACGATTCAGAGAGGCAAAAATATCTAACCGAGTTGCAGCATCTGCATCAGCTATTGCTTGTTTAATTTTCTTAGGTACATAACGATACGTTAATAAGCACAATTCAGGTTCTGAAATAAGCTCAAAGTCTTCATCAGCTTTAATTAAATCAGCAAAGTAATGTGCTTTTTTGATGCTTCGATCAATCAGCATTTCGTAACCTTTGCGACCAATAACACGTAAGCAAGCGTGTACTAACATTGCCATACCAGGTCGGCTGCCTTCAAGCGTGTGGCTACCTAAGTCTTTTGAACCTTTACGTAATATGTACTCAGCGTGATGCTCTATTGCATCAGTTGCAGCGGGATCTTTAAATAAAACTAAGCCCGCTCCCATTGGTACATACATTTGTTTATGTGCATCGATGGTAATTGAATCTGCTCGCTCAATCCCTTTTAATAAAGGGCGATGCGTGTTCGATAAAAGGGTTGCTCCTCCCCATGCAGCATCTACATGAAAATGGCAGTTAATCTCTTGTGCTAAGTCGGCCATTTCATCAAGTGGGTCAATATTACCGGTTTCGGTTGTACCCGCTACCCCAATAATCGCCATTACTTTAATGCCTTGCGATTCAAGCTCACGTGCTTTTTCGCGCATAGCTCCTACATCAACTTTATTATTTTCGCAGGTTTTAATACCAATTAAGTTATCGCGACCAATACCGAGTAAATCAACCGATTTACCTAGTGAGTAATGTCCGCGTTCTGATATTAATACTGCTAAACCTTTATAGCCGTAATGCAGCATACCGGCAATTAGGCCTTGTGCGCCGATACCTCTAAAATCGCCATCGGGTTTTAATAAGCGGTTTCGAGCAATCCAAAGCGCAGTAATATTAGCAACCGTTCCACCAGAGCAAAATGCACCTAGTGAGGTTTTAGCACTGTGCATCCATTTAGAATAAAATGAATCTTCTTGCCCATAAGCTAAATGATGCATCATTCCAAGCACTTGACGTTCAAGAGGCGTAAACGCTTTAGACGTTTCTATTTTTACTAGATTTTGATTTAGCCCTACCATCAATTTTGACAGCGGTAATAAAAAATGCGGCAAGGCAGAGGTCATGTGACCAATAAAGCTAGGCGCAGCTGTATGCACAGAATGTGCAACAAGTTGCTCCATTATGTCTTGGGCATAAGCAGATACAAACGTTGGATCCTCTGGGATCACTGCCGACTGAAAATCTTTTTCGATTTCATGTAATGGTTTTTCAATTGCCGCTATATTTTCGTTTAGAAAACCTGCTAAATTACTCGAAATTTCAAGCTCGATTTTGCTTAAAGTTGAGTCTGGCGCTTCAGGTACAGTAAATATACGCTTAAGGCTTTCTTTAGAGGCGACGGCACAACGCTTTTGATCCATCTCAATACCTAGTGTGTGTAGCTAAAACACGCGCTTACCCATCAAAAACACCTACTTATTAGGACATTTAGAGCAATCGTGTTTCTTTAAAAATTGCGCTAACTTTACTGCAATATAACTAAAATGTCTCGTTTAAACCTATAAAAGCAATCAAAGCGATGACAAAAAAATGATAATTTAATTAAAACTCTACCAAACCTAATTATTTATTGGGCATTTACTTATTTTGGGTATAATAAATTTGATAACAAAAAAGGGACACATATGCCAGAAGGAAGAGTCAAAGTTAGTTGGATAGTGGCAGGCTTTAGCTTGTTTTTAATAAGCTTGCTTACCTATGTTTACTACACATACCAAACCACGCGTGCTGAAATAATGCAGTCGGTTGATAATCGCTTACTTAATGCCGCCACCAGCGTTAAACATATTCTAGGTGAAAATTACTTAAGTGCGGTTAATCAAGGCGACAACATAAGTTTTTCTTACTATCAAAATAAGAGTAAACAGCTCTCTGAGTTTGCTCAAGCACTTGATATTGCTTATGTGTATTCAATGATTTTAAAAGACGGAAAGGTTCTTTTTAGCTCATCAAGCTACACGCAAGACGATCAGAATAATGGCAAAGTAACTCAATTTTTAGATCTCTACCCTGAAGCTACCGATGCAAATATAAGTGCTTTTTACTCAACCGAGCCTGTATTTGAAATATCGAGCGATCAGTGGGGCCACTTTAAAACTATTTTTATTCCTTACGTTGACCCTATTAACGGCAATACCTATTTAACGGGTGCCGATATAACTATTTACAATTTAAACGAGAAACTTAAAGAAAGCGTATCAAAAGCAGCTGCCATGGCGAGCTTCTTCTTTTTTATCGCGATACTAGTTGCCGCCATATATATTTATTTACTAAAGCGCTCTTTAGCAACTGACTCAAGTACTGGTTTTTCAAATCATATTGCTCTTGAGTACTTTATTAAAAAAAGTAATGCTCATCACATGCAGTTAGCCGTTATTTGGGTTAATGAAATAGAAGATATAAACAGTTTCTACGGCACTGAAGTGGGTGACAAAGTAATGAAAAACTTACTTATTCACTTTAAACTCAGAAGCTCTGCGCATTGCCATATATACAGACTAGCAACCAACAAAATAGTATTACTCGCGCCTAAAGAAATGAGTAATGACGAATTTACCGATCTCGTAAAAACATATAACTTTAATACCCCAGTGTTAACTGACCCTTTTATTTACATAACCCTATGTGCAGGTATTGCCAGTGGCAATAAATCGCTACTGCTTGAAAATGCTCATATAGCGGCGCTGCAAGCAAAACAAGGCAGGCATAGCGTAGTTAACTACTCAAAAGCGCTACACGATGTAAAAACGCAATATCAATACAATGTTGAAATGGCTAAAGAGGTGCGTGAAGCGTTTGATAACAACCGTATAGTGCCTTACTTTCAACCCATTATTGATACAAATACCAACAAGGTCGTTCAATACGAATGTTTAGCTCGAATGGTAACGGCGCAAGGGGAAGTGTTGAAACCTGATGCATTTTTAAATGTTGTTACTCGCTCAAGAATGGACGGAATACTTACCCGTACTATATTTTCACAATGTGTTAGTCGCTTTAGAAAAACCGATATTTGCTGGAGTTTAAATATAACAGCACAAGATATGCTCGACCCTAATTTAAGTGAGTTTATTGCGGACGAACTTAAGCGCTACCCGCATCCTGGTAATATCACACTAGAGCTTTTAGAAACCCAAGCTATTGCCAACTTTTCTGAGGTAAAAGCATTTATTGGAATGGTTAAAACGAAAGGCGTTAAGGTTATTATTGATGACTTTGGTAGTGGTTATTCAAATATATCAAACGTACTTAAGCTGGAAGTAGATGGTATTAAGCTAGATGGCGCACTAATAAAGCAAATAGTGAATGACAAAGATATCTATTTATTTATTGAACATATAGCCAGTTTTGCTAATCAACTTGGTTTGCAATTAATGGCAGAGTCGGTAGAAAATGCAACCATAGTAACCGCACTTAAAAAGGCGAATGTGACACTAATGCAAGGCAACTACTTTGCCCACCCAGTGTCACATGTTAGTACGGTTATAGAAGAAGAATTAGCACTTTAACTTACTTTAGCGAGGTAAGTTAATAACGAGTCGGTGGCTTTGCTGGCCACTGGCCCAGTATTTACGCTCAAAAGGCGTAATGGCATCGTCTGACTCATAAAGCGTTACATCGCAAGGGTTGCCTGTTAATTCGAGCGCCCGAGCAAACTCCTTAACGTAAATATCCCAATTGCTGCGTACTTCTAATTTTCCACCTAACTTAACAATAAATGGAAAAATAGCTGCGCCATGCCAGCGCCTACGAATATGCTTAGATTTAGGCCACGGGTTTGGATACAACAAATAATGGTGCGTAGGTTGCCAATTAGCAGCAACCGCTAAACGCCAAAAGTCATTTAAGTCTGCTTGCACTAAGATGTACTGACCACTATCTGTTTGCTTATATTCAACATCGTGCTTATCTAATCGGTGCGACGATTTATCAATACCAATTATAAGTGCATCAGGGTGGCGCTTAGCTAAGTTAGCTGAGCTTTCACCTACGCCACAACACGAGTCTAAAATAAGCGGGCCACTAAAGGCTTGTACTTTAGCATTAACCTCGTCAAATGCGGCTTGGGTGTGTGCTGCAATTGGCTTTTTAAATTCAGCATCTAAGTGCTTATTTACTATTTCATCAAGCTTTTCGTGAATACCCGCTTGATTAGATACAATACTACGTGAATTTGCATCACTCATTAGTGTCTTAGCCCCACACCTTTTTTGATCAATGTAAGCGCTAATGTAAATAACGCTGTTATAAATACTAAAATAACCCCAAGAGCCACGCTCAAATCAACATCCGACACACCTAAAAAGCCATAACGAAATGCGTTAACCATATAAATTATAGGGTTGATTTGTGATACATTCTGCCAAAATTCAGGCAGCAACGTAATTGAATAAAATACACCGCCTAAGTAAGTTAGTGGCGTTAGTATGAAGGTGGGGATAATGCTTATATCGTCAAAGCTGTTTGCGTAAATCGCATTAATTAAGCCACCTAAAGCAAATACAGCTGAGGTTAAAATAACCGTCGCCATAATTACAAAAATATTATGAATTTGAATATCAACAAATAATAACGACACACAGGTAACTATAAAGCCCACCATAATACCGCGCGTCATGCCGCCGCCCATATAACCTAGAACAATGATGTAGTTAGGTACAGGTGCAACTAAAAGCTCTTCAATGCTTTTTTGAAACTTTGTTGAGTAAAAACTAGAGGCTACGTTGGAATAAGAGTTAGTAATAACCGACATCATTATAAGGCCAGGTACAATAAACTCCATATAACTAAAGCCGCCCATGTCGCCAATGCGTGAACCAATTAAGTTACCAAAAATAACAAAATATAAGCTCATCGTAATTGCTGGCGGTACTAAAGTTTGCACCCAAATACGTAAAAAACGAATGCACTCTTTGATCCACAAACTCTTTAAGGCTACGCCATATTTAAACATTTATTCGCCCCGCCCTTGCTCTAGTAATCCAACAAATAACTCTTCTAATCGGTTTGCTTTATTTCGCATACTCAATACAGTATTACCTTGAGTTGTTAATGCACTAAAAACCGCATTTAAGCCTTGAGACTTAGCGACTTCCACTTCAACAGTGTGATCGTCCGTCATGGTAAATTTATAACCTTCAAGCGTTACAGGGTTTGCTGGCATTTTTAAATCTAAAATAAAGGTTTCTTTATCAAGCTTTGCAAGCAGTGCTTTAATGGTCGTGTTTTCAACAATTCGGCCATTATCGATTATGGCGATGTTTTTACACAATAACTCTGCTTCTTCAAGGTAATGTGTAGTTAAAATAATAGTTACGCCTTGCTCATTTATTTGGCGTAAAAAATCCCACATTGAACGACGAAGTTCTATGTCTACACCCGCTGTTGGCTCATCAAGTATAAGCAACTTAGGTTCGTGCATAAGGGCACGCGCAATCATTAATCGGCGTTTCATACCGCCTGAAAGCGTACGTGCTTGTTTGTCTTTTTTCTCAAGTAAGCCAAGTTGCGCTAAGTATTTATCAGCACGTTTATGGGCTTCGCCACGTGGCACACCATAATAACCGGCTTGGTTAACAAGTATTTGGCTAAGCGTTTCAAATTGGCTAAAATTAAACTCTTGCGGCACTAAGCCTAAATGCGCTTTTGCAGCTTCTAAGTCAGTATCAATATTACAACCGAATACTTCTACTTTGCCTTTTGTTTTATTAACAAGTGACGAAATAACACCAATGGTGGTTGATTTACCTGCTCCGTTTGGACCAAGTAAAGCAAAAAAGTCGCCCTCTTTAACTTGCAAATCAACGCCTTTAATAGCCTCAACACCATTTTTATAAACCTTGGTAAGGCCTTCTATATTTAAAGCAATATTTTGCTTATTCATTACTTACCCTCACCATAACCCCAACGTTTTGTTAGGTTATGTTCAATATTTAAATGATCTAAAATTCTCGCCACCATAAAATCAACTAAGTCTTCAATACTTTGTGGCTTATGATAAAAGCCAGGCGCTGCTGGCATTATGGTCACACCTAAACGAGATAACTTAAGCATGTTTTCTAAATGAATTTCGTTAAACGGTGTTTCGCGCGGCACTAAAATTAACTGTCCGCGTTCTTTAATTACCACATCAGCGGCGCGCTCTAATAAGTTATCTGACGCCCCTACTGCAATTGCAGAAACCGATCCTGCACTACACGGGCATACCACCATTTTTTTAGGCGCCGCAGAGCCCGAAGCCACAGGGCTAAACCAGTTATCTTTACCGTATACTTTTAACTGCCCAGATTTAGCATTAAACAGCGTACTTAACTGCTCAGTGGCTTTATCTTCGTTACCAGAGAGCTTAATATTTGATTCTGTATCAAGCACCACTCGCGCTGCACTTGAGATAAGTACGTAAACTTGAAATTGCTGCTCAAGCAACACTTCAAGTAACCTTAAACCATAAGGCGCACCTGATGCACCGCTAAAAGCGAGCGTAATTCTATCTTTAAATTGCACACTATTCTCCGCTGTATTTATCAGCTAAACCATCAACAAGGTGTTGATGAAGGCCATTAAAACCGCCATTGCTCATAATTAAAATATGTTGATTAGGCTCAATACTTTCAAGCACCGTATCAATAATTGTTTGTGTGCTGCTATAGCATTGCATACCCGCTTTATCTGCTTGCTCTTTTAGCGACCAATTTAGATTCTCTGGTTCAAAAAGTAGTACGTCGTCAGCATCACGCAGTGAATCTAATAATGTATATTGATGCACACCCATTTTCATAGTATTTGAGCGCGGCTCTAAAATAGCGATAATTTTTTCATCGCCTACTTTTGCGCGCAGTCCTGCAAGCGTAGTTTTAATTGCTGTTGGGTGATGCGCAAAATCGTCATACACCTTAATATTATTTATATCAGCCTTTAGCTCCATACGCCTTTTAGGGCTAATAAATTCTCCTAGGGCATCAATACTATGATCAACAGCTATACCCACATGGCGCGCTGCTGCGATAGTCATAATTGCATTTTTAACGTTATGCTCGCCTATTGCTTGCCAGCAAACAGTGCCCTGCTTTTCGTTATTTAAAAGTACATTAAACTCACTACCATCGGCTTTTATTAATTCATAGCCCCAGTCATCACCGAGTGTTTCGCTTTCGCTCCAAAGCCCTTGTGCTATTACGTCATTAAGCGCTACGTCTTGCTTAGGCCAAATTACCTTGCCGCTTTGAGGTAATGTACGCATTAAGTGATGAAATTGTTTTTTTATTGCGTTTAAATCTTCGAAAATATCAGCGTGATCGAATTCAAGATTATTTAATATAAGTGTACGCGGAAGGTAATGGACAAACTTACTGCGCTTATCAAAAAAAGCTGTGTCGTATTCATCGGCTTCAATAACAAAAAATGGCGTTTCACCTACTTTGGCCGATACACCAAAATTTTGGACTATGCCGCCAATTAAAAACCCTGGTTTTAAACCTGCGTACTCTAAAACCCACGCAAGCATACTTGCTGTGGTTGTTTTACCATGCGTACCGGCTACAGCAAGTACCCACGAGTTTTGTAATAGGTTATGTTTAAGCCATTCAGGGCCAGATGTATAAGGCAGGCCTTTATCAAGCACATATTCAACACACGGGTTACCACGGCTCATTGCATTACCGATAACTACCATATCTGGTTTTGGCTCTAATTGAGATACGTCGTAGCCTTGAGTCAGTTCAATGCCAAGCTCTCCAAGTTGCGTACTCATTGGTGGGTAAACGTTTTGATCGGAACCCGTTACTTTATGGCCTAATGATTTAGCAATGGCTGCAATGCCACCCATAAACGTGCCACAAATGCCCAAAATATGTATATGCATATACTTTCCTTAAATCGTATGCTCACTTTACAGCTATGCAAAGTTTAATGGCGCTATAATGCCAAAATTCG
The DNA here is from genome assembly GCF_000497875.1 of Pseudoalteromonas sp. S8-8. Lineage (NCBI taxonomy): Bacteria > Pseudomonadati > Pseudomonadota > Gammaproteobacteria > Alteromonadales > Pseudoalteromonadaceae > Pseudoalteromonas > Pseudoalteromonas sp. S8-8. Next base: position 40,149 of record NZ_AUTR01000057.1, on the reverse strand, counting down.
TGCTTAGTTACTATGTACGTCTGCACAATTCACTCGTGCCAAAAACACGTTAATTAGTTTTTTAAACGCTAAAAATCAAAAAATAGGCACGTTCACCTACCCTGTATTGCTTTTAATCAATTATTATCAATGTTATAAACCAGCTTGCTGTATAACTTTAAAACTTAAAAAGGACTTAATATGAAAAAACTATTCTTTATAGCCTGTATTTTACTTAGTCAAAAAAGCTTTGCTTTGGAATTTGCTAAGTACCCAATAGAACTAAGTTCGGGCGAAGGCGTTAATGTTGTTATTGCCCCAACAACAGATAAAAAACAAGCTTTAGTAAAAGTAACAGGCATAAACCATGATATTGATGGCATTGTATTTTTAACCGATTTAAAACCTCATGGTAGTAATAAAGCTTACAAATATACTTACGATGGTACACAAAGAAGTTTAGTAAGTGTTGAGGAAGGCTACCGCTGTTGCTCTTACAATCTTTATATTCCAGACACTCGTGATGGAATTTACTTATCAAAAAAAGAAGAGTCAAACCCTGCCATTGTTGAAGACTTAAAAGCGCAATACGATCAACAATTAAATAAAGGTACTCAAGCTAAACTAGCGGAGTTTAATCGTGAAAAGCATTTAGGGTATCAACAAAAAAATATAGCTGCCGCTAATAGCGAAATAGATAAGCAATGCGGATTAAAAATAAATACCAATGTTGATTGGGAAAGCATTGATGATGAAAACCTAAAAGAATATCCAGTGGGTTCATTTTGTGCACAAGTTGCAAACGAAATGGCATACATGTGCGAAAAAGACCAAAGTTTTAAAAACGACATAGCTCAGTTCAATGCTATCGAATGTAAATTTACTAATGAGCTAAAACTACGTAAAAATGGTAATACACTTATATTTAAAACAGCGCCAAAAGCCGCTAACCAACGCCGCTTTATTGAAGCTTATTTATTAAATTTATAAGCTGAGTTTAAAACCAAAAAAGCACCTAAAGGTGCTTTTTTTGGTTTTACTAATTAAGTTTGTTTATAGCGTTAAAAATACAATCAAACCGACACCGAGTAATAAACGATATATTACAAATGGCAACATACCCATTCGCTCTATTACTTTTAAAAACATAAATATACATGCATAAGCCGATAAGAACGATAGCACCACACCAAGCAATAATGTATTCCAATCAACTACATGGTCACCCAGTGCAAGCTCTGCAATATAATAAAGCCCCATCATAGAAATAATCGGAATCGCTAGTAAAAACGAAAAACGCGCTGCGCTTTGCTTATTCATACCCAACATTAAACCAGCGGTCATCGTGATACCTGATCGAGAAGTACCCGGGATCATTGCAACAGCTTGTGCGAAACCAATGATAAGTGCCGTTTTCCAATTGAGCTGATAAATAGTTTTAATTTGTTTCCCTTTTGCATCTGCGTACCAAAGCAACAAACCAAATACAATGGTGGTAGTAGCAATTACCCAAGCGCTTCGCAAATATAACTCAATAAAGTCTTTTAAAAGTAAACCTAAAATAGCGGCAGGCACTGTACCTAGTATAATCCACCAGCCTAATTTACTGTCATCGGTAGTGCCTTGCTTACCAAAAGATTTAAACCATGCGCTTAGTATATCTACTACTTCTTTACGAAAATAAATAACAACGGCTATTAAAGTACCAACATGTACTGCTACGTCAAACGCAAGCCCTTGATCTTCCCAACCTAAAATTTGCGATGGGAGAATTAAATGCGCAGAACTCGATATTGGTAAAAACTCAGTAAATCCCTGTATGAGGGCTAAAATAATTATTTCGATAATACTCATAGGTTAGAAAACTCCACCTTCCATAGCTTTTGTTGAGGGTTATTATATTCATTCCATAACTGCGCAATCGTTTGCTTAGCTACAGGATGATAAAAATCTGGGGCAACCTCACTCAGAGGTTGTAATACAAATGCATTTTTAGTTATTTCATCACGTGGTAATTGCGCTGGGGAATCGCAAGTTACATCATCATAAAACAGTAAATCTAAATCGAGCGTTCGTGGACTAAATTTTTTATCGTTCGCTGTACGCCCATTATCACGCTCTATTTCTTTTAATAAAGCGCATACATCAGCAAGCGACATATCAGTTGTAGCGCCAACTACTGAATTATAAAAATTATTGCCAGCAAACCCAACTGCTTCACTTTCAAAAACAGACGAGTGCACAATGTGCTCAAAGTGCTGCTTAAGTGCAATTAATGCACATTGTATATAATGCGCTTTATTTATATTTGACCCTAGGCTGATATAAATTTGAGCCATTTAGTCAGTTGCCTTAACACGTGTAATTTCAACACCTACAGTTTGTGCTTGTGCTACTGCTGCAGGTTTACTTACTCTTATAGTAACTTGTGGCGTATTAAACTCGCTTAAAATAATCTCAGCCAACTGCTCAACCAAAGTCTCTAGCAACTCAACAGGTTTTGCAGTGCAGTGCTTAATAACGCGTTCGCTTACTTTTGAGTAATCCAGTGCTAAATTAATATCGTCATTTTCGGCTGCAGGCTTAATATCACTAAGCATTTCAATATCAAAATAAAGGCTCTGTTTACTTTCTTTTTCAAAGTCGTACACTCCAATAATAGTGTCGACGTGCAATTGAGATATAAAAACCTTATCCATTGATACTCCAAATAACAACAAACGACTAAGCAACTATACAAAGCATCAATAAAATTAATACTGTATATGGTTTAGCCAGTGTTTAAATATGTGAAAATAACTTCTACAATAGCAAAATAACCAAACTAGCTATTAAATAGTCTGTTAATAATTTTCACGATAAATTTTGCTGCCAATAATAGCTTAAAAGTACTATCAATTGGTATAGTAATTAAAAAATAAGGAAGCGTGTGTTAGCCACTTTAATGTTTGTTTTAGCTTATTTACTTGGGTCGATTTCGTCGGCTATTTTAGTGTCGCGGTTGTTCAAACTCCCTGACCCTCGTAATAGTGGTTCTAACAACCCAGGGGCTACAAATGTTTATAGATTAGGCGGAGCATTTCCGGCTTGCTTGGTTTTAGTGTTTGATATTTTAAAAGGCACTATTCCAGTATGGGGGGCTTATTTTTTAGAAGTTGAACCTTTAGAGCTTGGATTAGTCGCAGTAGCTGCTTGTTTAGGTCATATGTACCCACTGTTTTTTAGCTTCAAAGGAGGTAAAGCCGTAGCAACGGCATTTGGCTCATTATTACCTATTGGCTTATCATTGGCTGGTTTACTTGTATGCACTTGGTTAGTTATAGTGGCAATAACACGCTATTCATCGCTGGCAGCGCTTGTAGCTGTATCTTTAGCGCCCTTATATACATGGCTGATAAAGCCACTTTATACTCTTCCCGTTACTTTTATCACGCTGTTAATTATATTTCGTCACCGTACTAATATTATTCGATTATTTAGCGGGGAAGAACCAAAAGTGGGTGCTAAAAAAGCACCCACCGATGAAAACAAAAATATCTAAAATATGAGTCATTAAATCGGCTCAAGGCTATCTATAGGCCAACGAGGTTTTGTTTTCATATCAAGCGTGGCAAATTGCCCTGCTTTTAAACGTTGCATTCCTGCATAAGCAATCATTGCACCGTTGTCGGTACAAAATTCAGTACGCGGATAAAAAACTTCGCCTTTCATACCTTTCATTACGCGTTCAAGCTGCAATCGAAGCTGTGTATTTGCACTTACGCCACCGGCGATTACTAAACGCTTAATACCTGTTTGTTTAAGCGCTCGCTTGCACTTAATAACCAACGTATCAATAACCGCTGTTTGAAATGCATGCGCTATATCAGCTTTAGTTTGATCGTCATCGTCATTTTCACGAATAGTGATTGATGCTGCAGTTTTTAAACCACTAAAACTAAAATCAAGACCTGGTTTGTCGGTCATCGGGCGAGGAAAAATAAAGCGCTTCGCAACGCCTTGTTCGGCCATTTTGGCTAAGCGCGGACCTCCAGGGTAGTCAAGACCAAGTAACTTAGCCGTTTTATCAAAGGCTTCGCCTGCGGCATCATCAACTGACTCACCTAGTACTTCGTATTGTCCAATACCCGCTACTTTAACCATCATGGTATGACCGCCCGATACAAGCAATGCAATAAACGGAAACTCAGGAATATTTTCTTCAAGCATCGGAGCAAGTAAATGCCCTTCCATATGATGAACAGCAACAGCTGGAATATCCCAACCGTATGCTAATGAACGACCAATAGAAGTACCTACCAACAATGCTCCAACTAAACCTGGGCCTGCAGTATAAGCAATACCGTCTAAATCTTCTGGGCCGCAACCCGCTTGTGCAAAAGCTGCGTCTATAAGTGGTAGCGTTTTACGAACATGATCGCGCGATGCAAGTTCCGGTACTACACCGCCATAATCAGCGTGTACTTTTACCTGGCTGTATAATTGATGAGCTAACAAGCCTTTTTCGTCATCGTATATTGCAATACCTGTTTCATCACATGACGATTCAATGCCTAAAATTCGCACTGTACTTCTCCTGCCTTTAAAATTTCACTTCGCTGTTTTTATAACGTAAGGCCAATATTTGTTTGGCCATCTTCTAGGGCAAACTTTTTAAGTGCCTTCACGCTATCAGAGGTAATACGCCCCATATTTTCTACAAAATCAATTAGCTCACCTAATACTTCAATTTCGTATTGCATTAATGGATGCTCTCTAACTGCTGTGTTATCTGCAACCTCACCTTCAACCGTCATTTGATATTCAATAAAGCGAGCCACTGTTGCTTGAGATATTTTACTGACACTAATGAACTCTTGCTCATCTTGCGCCATTAAACCATGCATTAAGCTAAGTAAAGACGTTGCAGCATCAATAGCAGGGTAAGTACCAAACATATCAAAATCAGCAAGTTCAGGAACATTCGGTTCTATTTTTTCAACTTGTTTTTCGAGATCTATTTTACTTTTAGGCAGTAATATTTTTTCCCAACAAACATTAAGCGAATTACGAAGTAAGGTTTCATCACCAAACCCCGTTGCTTCGCTAAATAAACCGTAATTTGGCAGCATTCGCTCTATTAAAGCACTTGCTAAAACAGCTTTTTGTAAATAGTTAAGCTCTCTAATACGCTGAAAATTATTTGCTTTAGTCATTCTTTAACGTCTCACACGACCAACAAAAATCAAATGTTGATCCATTATGCTCATTACAGTTAGGGCATACCCAATCTGGAGCGGATTGTTTTACTTGTTGATAGTTTAACAATATTTGGCGCGCATGGCGCTCTTTTATCGCATAAACCTGCACACTAACTTGTGCTTGATCAAATGGAATTTCTCCCAATGCGCCTTGGAGCATCTCACCTTTTATTTTGCATTCAATCCCACTGGTTTGTATTAAACCTTTAATAATATTAGCTTCAAGGGTATTTTCGGCTTTATAAATTGTAACCCATTGAAAAGAGCTATCAGTTGAATTTTTATTATTAATATTTTGCAATATTCACCTCATTTATTTTGTGTTAACAATATCCTACGCTAAATTATTAGCATGCTGCACTTTTAAGGAATAAACATGACACTTACAACCCCGGGCTTACTTTTTCCGGCCATATCGCTGCTATTATTAGCCTATACAAACCGATTTTTAGTTTTAGCGCAATTAATTAGGGAGTTAAATGCGCGCGAAGGTGAATCTATCCGACCTGTTGTAGTCGCTCAAATCACTAACTTACGTAAACGAATAAACTTAATAAGAACAATGCAGGTATACGGCGTAGCCTCTTTTTTACTGTGTACATTTTCGATGTTTGCTTTATTTATTGAATTTAATACCACAGGGATTATTTTATTTGGCATTAGCTTAGCTTGCTTAAGTTTATCGTTATTAACGTCTTTATTCGAAATACATATTTCCTGTGATGCGATTGAAATAGAACTACAAAGCATTGAAAATAAACCATTAAGCAGCCGAATAAATAGAAATTTTGTAAAATAAACTCTTATAGATAAAACACCCTATTATTTGTCATAATCATGTTATATGTGCGCCCTATTTTGGGGCGTACTTTTTTATTAATTAGAACAATTAAATTCCAATCTCCTAACTAACCCACTGAGTTAAAATAACTTTGCCTAGATAGTAAATTGCAAAAATATAGACAAAACACAATAAACAACTAGTTATCAATTAAAAAAGTAATACTATTTGGTCGCTTTCCTCTTTAATTAATACTAAAAGGGGGGTATCCTGCTGGAAACACGTATGAACTTGCAACCGTATTTCAATATATAATTTTACTAAACTTTAGAATAAAAATTAATATATTTGATATCCGTGGTATCTGCGACTTACTTATAAAAAGGGACTATAAAGTGAGATTTGAACAATTAGAGCAATTTGTAGCACTTGGTGTATTACGTCACTTTAGACAAGCAGCTGAACAAACCCAAATTAGTACTTCAGCGCTAACGCGCAGCATTCAAACACTTGAAAATGAAATGGGATATGAGTTAGTAAAACGCTCAACTCGTTCTGTTAAATTAACGCCTGAAGGCGAACTTTTCCTTGAATATGCTAAAACGACTCTATCGGAACTTGAGCTAACGAAAAAACGGATTTTTCAATCAGTAAACGGTAATGCTAATGAAAAACTTGTTATTGGCTATACCAATAAGGCAAGCAGCATAGTACCTATTTCTTGTGGACAGTTTTTAGCTCAATATCCTCATATAAAAATTGAAATGCAGTTACAAGATCAACAAGAGCTAACACGCAGACTCCAACAAGGTGAAATAGACATAAGTGTATACTCTCAAGCTATTAATAGTATTGGCAGTGACATTCACTTACCTGATCAGCTTGTATTATTTGTTTCAAAAAATCACCCTCTTGCACATAAAAACGATATAAGTAAGCAAAATCTTGATAGCTACCCTATGTTTGGCTGCTTCTCTCAATCTAAACAAGTGCAAACTATGCTTAATGAAGCAATTGATTCTTTAAATAAATCATCAAGTATTAAAGTGGGCAGCATTGAGCAAGTAATGGCCGGTGTAGTTAAATCAGATCACTTTGCTATTGCAAGCATTGAGCATGCAAACACAATCGCAGAGAACTCTGAACTCGTGCAACTAAAAACAAATAAAGATTTAAATCACGAACAACTCATTGTACAGACAAGCCAACAAACGTCTATTACCGAACATGTAGAGCACTTGTTGTCGCTTATAAAAAAAGCGGGAGCTGCATTTAACTAACTCTTCTTTTTGAAAAAGTGCGGCACAATAAACAGTAGCTTTAAATCGCTTTTCGGCTACACTGTCGCACCTTTTTTAAACAGCTGATGTGAATGAACACACTTTTTGGTCCTGATGTCTATTTAGATGATATAGAACGCCAAGGATACACCGTAATTCATAACGCGCTTATTGCCGATTTAGTTAACGATTTAGTTGCAGATTGTCACCGTATAAACCCCCACTTTAGCCTTGCCGGTATTGGTCGATTAAATAACTTACAAATAGATAAAACTATTCGTACTGACAAAACCTATTGGTTTGACGGCAGCTCTCAAGCACAGCTTACTTACCAAGCAATAATGCAAAGTATAAAAACCACGTTAAATCGTAGCTTTTTTATGGGGCTATTTGATTACGAATGCCATTATGCAAAATATACACAGGGTGATTTTTACAAAAAACATTTAGATGCATTTAAAGGTCGATCTAATCGTGTATTTACAACGGTGCTTTATTTAAATACGCCAGAGCAAGGTGGCGAACTTGTTATATATAAACCTAAAAGTAAAGAAGTAGAAATAACCATTAAACCAACTGCTGGCACATTGGTTATGTTTGAAAGCGAACGTTTTGCCCATGAAGTGCTTCCCGCAGTTGACGAACGCTATTCTATTGCTGGATGGTTTAGAAAAAACGCCTCTATTAGCGGCATTATTGATCCGCCCCGATAGATCTAAATAGAGAATTTTAACGGCTTTTATTAAGGCTTTAAAATGCTATTGGGTATGAAAGTAATAACCCTATAAAGATAGCCAAGCCCACATAATGATTATTTAAAAACGCTTTAAAGCAGGCATCTCTTTCACGTTTATGAATAAGCGTTTGTTGATATGCCAATAAACCAGCTGCTACACTCAAACCAATGCCAAACGCGACACTTAAATGATTACTTATACCAATAAACGCAACCAGCGCTATAAATACAGCATTAAGTAAAAAGATTATGTGGCGGTCGTATTTACCAAATAAAATAGCGGTTGATTTTACCCCTATTTTTAAATCGTCATCTCTATCAACCATCGCATACATAGTGTCATAAGCGACTGTCCAGCAAATGTTGGCTATAAATAATAACCATGCCTGCTGCGGTAATGCATTTATTGAAGCCATATAGGCCATTGGAATAGCCCAACCAAATGCAGCTCCTAAAACAACTTGTGGTAATTGTGTATAGCGTTTCATAAAAGGGTAGCAAAAGGCTAAAGCCAAAGCCCCAAAAGAAAGCAAAATAGTATTAACGCTAAGCATTAATACTAAAATAAACGCAATAACTATTAGTAGTAAAAATAGGCTAAGTGCTTCACCACTACTAACCCTCCCTGAAGCTAGCGGCCGCTGAGCTGTGCGTTTTACAGAGCCGTCTATTTTTCTATCTGCAAAATCATTAATTACGCATCCTGCACTTCGCATAACAACAACGCCCAGCGTAAATATAATAAAGTTGAGTAAGCTCGGCATCCCACTATTAGCAAGCCATAAAGCCCAGTATGTTGGCCAAAGTAATAACAAGGTACCAATGGGCTTATCTATACGCATTAGCTGTATATAGTAAGAAATATGTTTTGGCTTTAAAGCGGCTAATTTCATGAGTATAAATATGCTCCTGGTAAAAACACTTCACACACTAAAAATTTATATTCTTTGAGTGCAAATACACTTCGACGGCCTAGTAAGTTTTTTTCGGGTAGGTTTAATTTTGCAACTAATTGCTGAACGGGGTGCTTGGCATCAAAATAAGCAATTTCTATATCCGTTCGTTTTAGTGCTGGGTCTTGAAAAATCACATCACCAAGAGGTCGTTCACCCATATTGTGCAAAGGATTGATCGAATCATTTTTAGGAAGCCAGCTCTGTGCGTACACCACAGGTTTGTTATCGCACAATAAGAGTACTTCTCGATTAATCGCTGTTTTAGCGCTACAGTTTAGTAATAACTTTTGCTCTAGGCTTAAAGTAAATAACTGCTCGCTTAATACTCTTACACTAAAAATTTGTGATTTACTTTTTAATTTAGCAGTTAAAGAATTAGGTTCAAAAAGCCATTCTTGCTCTAGAGGAGATAAGTCACTTACATATGAAGTGGACTGCCAATTAGCAGATATAGACAGAGGATAAGTAATCACAATAGCTCAACAAAATAAAAAACATCGTGATGATACCATTGCCAAAGCTTTTGAAAAAGTGATGTTTTATAACCATAAATAATAGCTTGGCGCTGTTTATTACCCACTATTAAGTATAAACTATTTGTAACAAGTTTTAAGAAACGCTTTAAATATGAAAAAAATAGTATACGCAGGTCTTTTTACGTTCTTTGTAAGTGTCATAAGCTTTACAGCTCGTGCTGAATCTACAGTTGGTTATTTTGGTTTTGAGCCCGATATAATCACCAACTACATTGGCGCATCAAGTAAAAAAATGGGCTATGTGCGTGTAACTATTGATTTAATGCTTAATGACACTTCAGATATTGCAGTAGTAGAGCACCACACGCCATTACTACGTGATGCCCTAGTAGAGATTTTATCTAAAGAGCCTGAAGAAAAAATAAAATCCCTTACTGGCCGTGAAGAAATACGCGCAAAGTGCGCCGAAAAACTAAAAAGCCTCTTAAAAGAAGAAACAGGACAAGAGATCATCCGTGAAGTCTTGTTCACTAAATATTTATATCATTAGTATTTAACGTTTTGCGTTAAATACTTTGGCGGTGTAGGCAAAAGCCATACCGCTAACTAATCCACCTAAGTGCGCCCAATTAGCCATACCTACAAACAATACATCTGCAAACCCAAGCACTAACCAAATCAACATAAAACCAACAATAGCCGTACTAACCAGCGCAGGTTTGTTCGGATTTAAAAAGCTATGAATCCAACAAAAACCAAGTAACCCATATACTACGCCACTCAAACCGCCAAAGTTGGGACCAACCATTAGGTATTGCGCCCAATTACTAATAAGCGCAGTCACTAAAAACAAACCTATTAAGCTGAGTTTTCCGCATTGCTTTTCGATATTGTCGCCAAGCGACATCCACCAAATTAAATTAAACACAATATGGATCGCGCTAAAATGCACAAGCGCGGGAGTGAGCCAGCTTAGTGGTTGTGATGGATTAAATTGCAGAACTGTATAAATTTCATCAAATCCACCCAATAAAAAAGCGACATAAATAACAATACTCAATATGCTAACAGTTTGGTTAAGCCAGCTAAGCGCTTTAAACCGCGCCATAAGATTAAGTGATTGCCCTTGATATTTAAGCGGCGATTGTGTGCTGCCTACATCCCAAGATGCTTGCTGGTATTTTTCATGATTAGGGTTTTGTGTAAACTCAACCCATAAAGGCTGAACTTGATGAAAGTCCTCTTCAGTCACGCTAATAATGACATTACTGCCATCTGCCGAGTGTATCTTTGCATCTAAACCTTGGCTTTTTAAATAATCTATAAAGCCTTGTGCGGCGCGCGGGTTATTTAAACTGCCAAGCTCTATCATCGCTCTACTTTCTCGCTGTAAGCTGCTTCCCAAGCGGTAAAACCACCATCCATGCTATAAACATCTTCAAAGCCTTGCTCAACTAAATAACTAGCTGCGCCCTGAGAGCTCATACCGTGGTAACACACAATAATAATTGGCTGATCGAATTCTTTTTCCATCATAAATTGTGCAATATTACCGTTAGAAAGTGCTTCTGAGCCTGGAATACGACCAGCTTGATACGAATTAGGATCGCGAATATCTGCAATTACAACGTCTTCTTTATCTAGAAGTTCTAACGTTTGCGCTATAGAAATGTGTTTAAATGCCATTGAAGTCTCTTTAATTAATAGTATAAAAAAGGCGGCTAAAGCCGCCCTTCTTGTAATTTAGTTAGGAACTAATCCCAGTTTAAAATTACTTTACCTGACTGACCTGAAATCATCATATCAAAGCCAGCTTGGAAGTCATCCACAGAATACTGATGTGTAATAATTGGGTTCAAATCAAGACCAGATTGAATCAAGCTTGCCATTTTGTACCACGTTTCGAACATTTCGCGACCGTAAATACCTTTAATCACTAAACCTTTAAAAATAACTTGGTTCCAATCAACTGCCATATCAGATGGTGGAATACCTAGCATGGCAATTTTACCGCCGTGGTTCATGTTATTAAGCATTGAATTAAAAGCGCTTGGCACACCTGACATCTCAAGACCAATATCAAAGCCCTCTGTCATACCTAAGTCTTTTATTACATCTTCAAGCTTTTCGCTTGCCACGTTTACAGCACGTGATGCACCCATTTTGCGGGCTAAGTCTAGGCGGTATTCATTTACGTCGGTAATAACGACGTGGCGAGCACCAACGTGTTTTGCAACCGCTGCTGCCATAATACCAATTGGGCCGGCACCAGTAATAAGTACATCTTCGCCAACTAAGTCGAACGATAATGCGGTATGAACTGCATTGCCAAACGGGTCAAAAATTGAAGCCAGTTCGTCAGAAATATTATCTGGAATTTTAAATGCATTAAATGCAGGAATAACTAAATACTCTGCAAATGCACCTTCACGGTTTACGCCAACACCCGTTGTATTACGGCATAAATGTACACGCCCAGCACGACAGTTACGACAATGCCCACATGTAATATGACCTTCACCCGATACGCGATCGCCTACTTTAAAGCCACGAACTTCCTGGCCCATATCAACGACTTCACCAACATATTCGTGACCAACAACCATAGGAGTAGGAATCGTTTTACTTGCCCATTCATCCCATTTGTAAATATGTACGTCGGTACCACAAATAGCTGTTTTACGAATTTTAATCAGTAAGTCGTTATGACCCACTTCTGGCTTTGGTGCATCTGTCATCCAAATGCCCGGTTCTGCTTTTAATTTAGATAATGCTTTCATAATCCACACTCAACTAAAAAACCGAAGCGAGGCTTCGGTTTAAAATAAAATTAAATAACGCCCATTTCTTTACCAATACGGGTAAATGCATCAATAGCAATATCGAGTTGCTCAATGCTATGCGCTGCTGAAATTTGTGTACGAATACGCGCTTGCCCTTTTGGTACTACAGGGAATGAAAAACCAGTGACGTAAATGCCTTCAGCAAGTAGTTTATCAGCCATTAACGAGGCTACTTTGGCATCTCCTAGCATTACAGGGATGATTGCATGATCTTTACCTGCACACGTAAAACCAACAGCTTCCATTTGCTCACGGAAATATTTAGCATTTGACCAAAGTTTAGCGCGAAGCTCGCCGCCATTTTCTAGCATTTCAAGTACTTTAATTGATGCAGTAACAATTGAAGGTGCTAATGAGTTTGAGAATAAGTATGGGCGTGAGCGCTGACGTAACCATTCAACAATTTCTTTTTTACCTGATGTATAACCACCTGATGCACCGCCTAGCGCTTTACCTAATGTACCGGTAATAATATCTACACGGTCTAATACATTACAGTACTCTGGTGTACCTTTACCGTTTTCGCCAACAAAGCCAACAGCATGAGAGTCATCAACCATTACAAGTGCATCATATTTATCAGCTAGGTCGCACACAGCTTCTAAATTACAAATAACGCCATCCATAGAAAACACGCCATCGGTAGCAATTAGTTTCGTTTTAGCGCCAGCTTCATCTGCTGCAATAAGTTGCTTTTCAAGATCAGCCATGTCGTTATTTGCATAACGAAAACGCTTAGCTTTACACAAACGTACACCATCAATAATTGATGCATGGTTTAACGAATCAGAAATAATAGCGTCTTCTGCGCCTAAAATAGTTTCAAACAAACCGGTGTTTGCATCAAAACACGAAGAATATAGAATGGTGTCTTCAGTTTCCAAAAACTCACTGATTTTTTTCTCTAGTGTTTTATGAATATCTTGCGTACCACAAATAAAACGAACAGACGCAACACCAAAACCATGATTATTTAAACCGTTTTGCGCAGCTTCAATTAGCTCTGGGCTATTAGCTAAACCTAAGTAGTTATTAGCACAAAAGTTGATTACTTTACCTGACGCAACTTCGATTTGAGCTTGCTGCTGAGATTTAATAATACGTTCGCTTTTATACAAACCTTCGGTTTTTACGTCTTCAATTTGCTGTTGTAGCTGGCTAAAAAAAGCAGATGCTCTCATCTGTGTTCTCCATTTATTTGAACGGGTAAACAACCACATTTAAGCGACTGTTTATTATGGGGGGTATTGTAAAAGTTTAATGGGGAAAATGCACGGTTTGCAGTTCGTCGCAAACGCCCTAAACTGGAAGGAATTCCTGCCAGTTTACAGGCTAATCTGTTTAGTCTATTTATGTCTTTAAAAGTGCAGGTAAACTGTTTATAGAATCGATAATTAAATCAGCCTCTTGCTTGGCACTTTCATCAAAGCTTTGACCTGAACGCACTAAAACGCGAGTAGTGATCCCTGCTTTTTTCGCAGCCTGCATATCACTGAGTTTATCGCCCACCATTATACTGCAAGCAGGGTCGATGTTATGCTCTTGTATGCCTTGCAATAACATCCCTGGCGCAGGCTTTCTGCAACTGCACTCTTTCAAATATTCAGGGTGCGCTTTTTTAGGGTGATGAGGGCAAAAGTACACATCGGCAACTTCAATACTGTGATCGCTAAATTGGGTTTTCATCCAATCAGTTAGTGCTAAAAAATCAGTTTCGGTGTAATAACCTCGGCCAATTCCAGATTGATTAGTGACGATTATGATTTTATAGCCCGCATCATAAAATGCTTTACAAGTACTAAAAACACCTTCAATAAATTCAAATTTATCGCTTTGATACACATAACCATGGTCAACATTTACTACGCCATCTCGGTCTAAAAAAAGTGCTTTATTTTTTTTTTGTGCATTCATTACAAAGACTCTTTTTGTACAACATGATCAAACATCGCTTTTACGTCATCAACTGTAATTTGGCTCATTAAATCATCGCCTTTTACGCGCGTACCCCACGGCACTTGCTCAGCTGTTTTACCAGTTTGCTTAAGCAAATTTTGATGATAAACCTCTACCACGTAGTCTTGGTATAAGTAAGGACCTGTGCGTGCTGGGTTTGAATGTGCGTATAAACCAATAACCGGCGTACCAACCGTTACCGCCATATGTGCAGGACCCGTATCGGGCGCAAGCACTAAGCTGCCACGCTTTAACACGCACAACAACTCTTTGAGTTTCGTTTTACCCACTAAATTTAAAATAGGTGTTTTACTATACTCAACAATACTATTTGCTAGGTTAATTTCAAGTTCTGTTGGCCCCCCCGTCAATACCACCTTAAAGCCTTGCTCATTTGCATAATCAGCCAATGCTGCATAACGATCAGCGAGCCAATTGCGCTGTGCTTTACTTGCTGCTGGCGATATTACTAACAGTTTATTAGTTAGGTACTCTGGTGTTAGTAGTTCATCAGCAACCGCTTGGTCTTGCTCTGTATATGGCATGTCCCAACTCGGTTTATAATCAGCTACACCAATGGCTTTTGCAAAACCTTTAAAGCCTTCAAGCACATGCGCCTGAGCTTCTGGGGCTATTCGTTTATTAATAAACAAGCTGTGCAATTCTTTTGAACGCGCCCAATCAAACCCTATTTTTACTTTTGCAGGAATACAACGCGCTACAAACCCAGCCCTTAATGCAACTTGCATATTAAGTAGTACATCAAACTGTTGATCTTTAAAGCGTTGCTTTAAGCTTTTAAGTGCTGCTTTACCTTGTTTTTTATCAAATACCACCAGCTCAACACCCGGTAAGTCGGCAAGTAACATCGCTTCTATTTTACCAATAACCCACGTGATTTTTGCATTTGGGTGTGCTTTTTGAATGGCTTGTACAGCACTCACACCATGACATACGTCACCAATGGCTGAAAGTCTTAATATACAAATAGATGAATAGTTAGGAGCTTGAGTCACACATTCCCTTAGGTATTAAATACAAAAGCCGATCTTAAATTATAATCACGCTATTGCAAGCACTTATCCTCAGCTTTAAAACGCGCTAATATAGGCACATTATTTAGCAATTACGCAGAGCTATGTTTAAACAACACGTGCAAGGCAATCACACTGTATTAAGCCACCCTAAATACACGAGCCAAATTACCCTCGATTGGTTTGATGCAAATTATTGGCAACAACAAAATAAAATTGTGGGCGCTAAAAAAGGTCGAGCAACTGCGTGGTTTTTTAAGCAAGACGAATTAACAGCCGTACTTAGGCATTATTGGCGCGGTGGCTTAGTAGGTAAATTGCTAAGCGATCAGTATTTATACCCAGGACTTGAACAAACCCGTGTGTATAAAGAGTTTAGCTTAATGAGTAAACTTATAGAGCTTGGTTTAAACGTACCAACCCCTATTGCAGCTAAAGTAACTCGCAGCGGATTAATTTATCGTGGTGATATTATTACCGAGGCTGTTAAAGGCGCGAAAAGTGTACTCGACATATTAATTGAACGCTCATTGACTGAAGATGAGTTAGAGGGCATAGCTAGAACAATCGCGCTATTTCATTCAAAAGGTGTGTATCACGCCGATTTAAACATTAATAACATTTTGTTTGATGATACTGGTGATGTGTATATTATCGACTTTGATAGAGGTGAAATAAAAATGCCTAATGTGCAGTGGCAACAAAGTAATATGGCACGTCTTGAGCGCTCATTTTTAAAAGAACAAGGTCGAAACGAGTCATTTAATTGGCAAGCGACTGACTGGCAAACTCTGCACAGCAACTACTTCAAAGCGCTCGCCAATATCAGTTAACCTAATATAAGTTAACTTAGTTAGCCAATGCTAAATACTGCAGAGCAACCTGCTCTGCCTGTACTTGTTTTAGAATATCTGCATTTTCTACATTTGGCTTATCTGCTAGCACCTGCTTAACGGCATTGGCTAATGCCTCACTTTGCTGAACGGGTACTAAATATTTACTTAGCTCGCCTGTTAATATCTCGCTTGGTCCAAATGTACAATTAGTGCT
Source organism: Pseudoalteromonas sp. S8-8 (assembly GCF_000497875.1). Lineage (NCBI taxonomy): Bacteria > Pseudomonadati > Pseudomonadota > Gammaproteobacteria > Alteromonadales > Pseudoalteromonadaceae > Pseudoalteromonas > Pseudoalteromonas sp. S8-8. The sequence goes on along the minus strand of NZ_AUTR01000057.1, from coordinate 23,818 downwards.
AACTACCGGAGTACCCACCGCTAAAGCCTCAATTAATACCGTTGGAAGTCCTTCAAAATCAGAACTCAACACTAAAGCTTTGGCATGCTTAATCCAGTTGTACGGGTTTTGTTGAAATCCTGGCACTACTAACTGTTTTTCTATGCCGTATTGCTGTGCAAGCTTTATCGCTTTTGCAGGTTTATTACATAAAAGTACTAACTTGTATTTTTTATCAAGCTTTGCAAATGCTGCAAATAATATATCGTGGCGTTTTTGTTTGGCGAGTCTTCCTACATGAATTAAGTAGGGCTCATTTGGGATATTGTTATTTTGCTCATTTGCTTGTTGTTTTATTTTTTCAAAATCGAACGGGTTATAAATAGTCGCAATTGCACTTGGGTTAATAAAATCCCCTTGTGTTATTTCTTTTTCAACCCCCTTTGATACGCAAATAAGTGATTTACCATTTAAATTTTTCTTACTCTTTTTAAGATATAAGTATGAAAATGGACCTAACTTTTTTTGACGTGCAAGTTCTGCATTAACTGAGTTGTGAATAACAAAATGAACATTTTGGATATTACTACGCGCGAGCAAGTTATTACTTCTATCAAGATTAGAAAGCACTAAATCAATATTGCCCAGCTCGCTTTGTTTTTTTTCAAACCAAGTTTGTAGTGTTAAAATGCTATTTTTACGCTGCCAAAATCGATCTACTTTTGATGCCCTATGTGCGAATAAACTCTCCACGTTAAGTACTTCAGGGATATTATATTCAATAGAGTTAGCAAGAGACAAAATAGTGATTCTGTGCTGTAACTTGGCCATTTCCTCAGCAAGGGTAAGCATTACTTTTTCAGCACCACCACCCACTAGGGAATCAATTACAATCACTATATTCATTAGCGATCCCCTATAAGCATATTTTTTATGCCATTAGTGATCACATCGAAGCTATGTGTATTATCAAGTTGGCTATATTTAGCAACGAATTCATTATAGAAAGGCTCGCTAATAACCTGAGCTATTTTCGTAGTGATTTCATCAATATCAAGATTTGCTTTTATGACAACACCTGCATTAACACAATGATCCAAACGTGTATTTTGATCTTTTGAGATAGCACATGCCACAACGGGGGTTTGAACTGCAATTGCTTGCAGTAAAGTATCTCCACCGCTAAGTAATGCGATTTTAGCTTGGCTCATTAATGCCAAAAAATCAGTGCTTTGCAAGCTTGTTAAACAAATTAGCTCATCACTTTTGGGAATGATTTTATTATAATTTGGACCAAAAACAACAACGCCTTTTAAGCCTGTGAGTTTAGTTATTTTAAGTGCAGCTTCAAAATATACATCAGCGCAGTTTAGATTATTTACACTATGGCCGCCTGAGCCAGCATTTACAATAAAATAGCCTTCAGGTACTAAGTTATAGCGATTTAAAACATCACGTTTTTGCGCGCAAGAGGCAAATGTAACAAAAGGACCTACATTTCGAGGATGTGCCAAGGGAAACATGTCTAACTTCGTACTTTCAGCCCATGTAAGTGGCTCAATACAATAATCAGGCTGTACAACCCAATGTGTATCAATTAAATTAATTCTGTTAAGTTTTAAGCCTTTAGCACGTTTTTTTGCATGCTGAGAAATGAATATAACTTTAGCGCCTACCTTTTTAGCCGCCTTCATATGCCCTGCACGTCCTGCACAATCAAAAACAACGACATCAGGTTTAAATTGCTCTATAAACTCGCAAACAAAATCAAGCTCTTTAGTCGCTGAGTGTTCGAGTAGTGTGGCTTCAAAAGGACAATCTTTTGCATAGCTTGTATGCTTATTTAATATAAAGTGAATATCGAGAGAATCTGCAAGTTCTGCCTTTAAACTTTGAGCCAACAACAACGAGCGCATATATTCACCAATGCCTTCTGGTGATGATACTGGAATAAATAAAAGTCGTTTGTTGCTCATTGCATTCTCAATGTCCTATTTGAGCTCCAGTATATCAATCAGATACTTATTACGATAGACAGGTTACATTTTAATATATTAAATTAACTCTATAAATTTGATTATTTACTGCAATAGCAGACTTAGATTGATAAACTTAGCCGCAATCTTAATCACAAGGATCTGAACTTTGCGAAACAGAATTTTTCTACTTTCTACTCTTTTTTGCGCTATGAGCGCATCAGTTAATGCTGAGCCATGGGTAAAACCCGATGATTATGGTCTAAGAGCTGATATTCAACAATTAGCTGATGCCGGTGTTATTTTAGCTCCTGTAACTACCTATCCGCTTATGTGGAAAAGTTTTATAAGCGATGTGGAAAGTATGCCGCTGGAGCAATTATCTCCAAGCTTACAAGATGCTTTACTTCGCGTTAAACATCGATATAAATCAGAAAATAATAGCTCACATAGTCTTCAATTATCAGCTTTTGCAGCCACAGATCCAATCATAGCAACAAGCTTTGGTGCAACAAATACTCAAGAAACAGAGCTTTCTGCAGCTTACGCTTATTTAGGCGATAACTTTGCAGCTAAAGTAGCTATAAATTATAGAAAAGACGGTAAAAAGTGTTTAGTTGATGGAAAAACGACTGACGATATAGTTACCAACGAGCAAGCTTTAACCGATTGTAACGATACCTCACTTGATGATAGTTACTTAGCTTACCGTTTAGGTAACTGGATTTTTAGAGCCGGTGCTGTTGAACAATTTTGGGGACCTGGTGTTGATAACAGCTTAATTATGTCAGGTAATGCGAAACCTTTACCTGCACTAAGTGTTACCAGAGAAAAAAGTACTGCTTTCGAGACACCATGGCTGAGCTGGATTGGTCAATGGAGCTTTACTGCACAAATGGCTAAACTTGAGTCTACGCGTGTTATACCTGATGCTTTACTGTGGAGTACTCGTGTTAATTTTCGCCCTATTCAACAGTTAGAAATTGCACTTAGCTGGTCTGCACAATGGGCTGGCGATGGACAACCTAGCTCTGCGGGTGATTTTATTGATGTTATAACTGGCCAAACAACTTGCACAGATGGTAATGACAGCTGTGACAGTCAATTTGAGTCAAAAATAGGTAATCAACTGGCTGGTATTGATATGCGCTGGTCTGATACCTTGTTAACACACCCATATGCAATCTACATTAGCACTATAGGTGAAGACGCAAGCTCTCAATTTAAGCCTTCCGACAGAGCATATCTTTTTGGTATTCAAACAACACAACGCATATACGCTCAGAACATATTAGTAAATGTTGAATATATAGATACTGGTGTTTCATGCCAAGCTGAATCAAAAGTTGAAAATTGTTACTATGAGCATGATGATAAGTTGTCGGCTTATAGATCAGGCTACCGATACCATGGTCGTACAATTGGCTCAACCTACGATAACGATGCACAATCAGTCGTTTTAACTCTGCTAGGTCAGTTATCTAATGGAAACGATTGGCAGGTAAAATTACGTAGTGTTGATTACAACAGCGATAACAGGGACCTTTACCCTAACAACCCAGATTTAGGCAATTCTATTACTAAAACAGGGTTTAACTCTAAGCAATTAGAACTGCGTTACAGAATGCTTTCTATGGGAGGACGCGTCACTTTAGGTGCTTTTGCGTCTAACAACGACGGCGCTGAAAACGATACTTCTGCATTTGCTAAGTACGAATATAACTTTTAATAAAGTAACGTATTAAAAGTAAGAAAGGGATGAAAACAGTGTTTTCATCCCTTTTTTGTATTTTTTAAGCAAACTAAATCAGTAATTACTGTTTAATTTTACTAATTACTTTTGACGTTGAGCATCCATCTAAAAATTCAAGCACTTCAACTTTTCCACCATGGCGAAGCACATGCTCAGCACCCGCTATTTGCTCTACGGTGTAGTCGCCGCCTTTAACTAAAATATCAGGGCTTATTTGCTCAATTAATTTAGCGGGAGTATCGTTTTCATCTAAGCTACCAAACGGAATAACCCAATCAACTGATGAAAGTGCACTAAGTACCATTGCACGCTCATCTAGCGGATTTATTGGACGATCTGCCCCTTTTAAACGCGTAATAGATTCATCATTATTTAATCCAACAACGAGTCTATCGCCTCGCGCTTTAGCTTGCGCTAAATAACGTACATGCCCTGCGTGTAAAATATCAAAGCAGCCATTGGTAAATACAATGGTTTCGCCGTTTTGTTTTGCAAATTCAATATGCTGAAGTACATCATCAAATGGTGTTTGGTAATGCTCGCCGGTAGTATGTAAATACTGACCAAGTTTACGACTTAACTCTTCTGGCGAAACTGTAGCTGCACCAAATTTACTAACCGCTATACCTGCTGCTAAGTTAGCAATTTCGACAGCATCTTTAGGTTCCATGCCCGCACCAAGCATAACGGCTAATGTAGCTATAACCGTATCACCGGCTCCAGTCACATCACTTACTTCAAGTTCTTGTGCTGCAAAATCAAACTTTTCATCTGCACTAATAAGCGACATACCTTGCTCAGAACGCGTAAGCAACATGGCTTTAATGCCATTTTTGCTAATTAAATCACGTGCACTTGCAGCTAAAGCTTCTTCTGAATCGGTTTGACCACCCGCTAACTTAAACTCATGTAAATTAGGCGTAATGTAATCAGCACCTTCATATAAATGTAAATCTGGCGATTTAGGGTCGATTAAAACCGTTTTTCCGGCGCCCTTAGCAAGGCTTACCATCTCTTTAATTAAGCTTAAAGATCCTTTGCTGTAATCAGAAAACACAATAAAGTCGTATTCATCAAGTACCAACTCTAAGCGGTTTAATAAAAGTTGGCTATGTTGCTCGGTAAATGTTTCTTCTAAATCAAGACGAACTAGTTGTTGGTGACGACTAATAACGCGCATTTTAGAAATAGTCGGTAAATCACATACACTGACTAATTGTGAGCTTATTTTTTCACCTTTTAGAATAGTCTCTAAAATCTGCCCGCTTTCGTCTTCACCAATTAAGCCCAGTAAGCCGACTTTTGCATCTAACCGCGCTATATTTTTTGCAACGTTAGCTGCACCGCCCGCTTTGTCTTCAAATTTACTTACTTTAACAACAGGTACTGGCGCTTCTGGCGAAATACGTCCTGTGTCGCCATACCAATAACGGTCTAGCATTACGTCGCCAACAACTAATATACGTGCTGCCGATAAATTTTTTAATAACGATAAATCCATTACTGCTGCTCCGCAACAACCATATCCATGGCTTCACATAACCAGTGACCTATAAACATGTGAGCTTCTTGAATACGTGCTGTTTCATCATTTTTTATAATGATAGGTAACTTAGCAATATCTTTTACTTTACCGCCATCACGCCCAGTTAATGCCACTGTAAAAGCACCTAGTTTATTTGCGGCTTCTAACGCTAAATTAATATTATTACTAGTACCTGATGTGGTTAAACCAATCACTAAGTCTTCTGGTTTACATAGCGCTTGAACTTGACGTTCAAACACCGTATCAAAGTGATAATCGTTGCTGTGTGCTGTTAAAATTGATGTGTCGGTGGTCAATGCCATAGAGGCAAGCGGACCACGCTCTAATTTATAACGCACTACAAATTCTGCTGCTAAATGCTGTGCATCGGCTGCACTACCGCCGTTACCAAACCATACAATCTTGCCACCAGCTTGTAATGCACTATGACATGCTTCTAACAGTTGCATAGATTCTTGATGATAAGCTTCCATCGTTTCAAATAATGCTTGATGACGGTTTAATGTTTCAACGTAGCTAGTTGCCACTGAATCGATAATTGACATGAAAAATTCCTCTAGGAACTGAAATAGCAGGGAAAAATTAAATCCATTATTCCATAATTTTATTTAATTGTGTGCATTTTATCGGGTTATAACTGAACCCAGACCATATTTTATTACGAGTATGTTTAGAAAACGGATATTTCACGGTAAACTAACGCCACTTCCCTTTACGAAAGATCAGTATGGCACGCATTTTTTACTCTCTAGCATTAATTTTTATTAGCCCACTGATTGTATTTTATCTCTATATTTTACGAGGTAAAAAAAACCAAGGCTATCGTGCACACTTTAAAGAGCGCTTTGGGTTTGTCAGTAAGTCTTTATTTACGACTAAAACCAAACCTTTAGTTTTTCATTGTGCTTCTGTTGGTGAGGTACTTGCCGCAACGCCGCTTATTAAAGCACTGCAAAAAGCGCATCCAAATTTAAATATTCTTATAACCTGTAATACCCCAACAGGCAGAGAGCAAATACTTAACCAGTTTAAAAATACTGTGGCGTGTAGCTACTTACCAATCGATTTTCCGTTTGCTACAGCCCGATTTTTAAAGCGTATAAAGCCACAAGCATTATGTATTTTAGAAACCGAGCTATGGCCAAATTTAATGGCGATAAGTCACAAAAAAAATATACCGGTACTTGTCATCAATGCAAGACTCTCTGAAAAGTCGCAGCAAGGCTATCAAAAGGTCGCTAAATTAACGCATATTATTATGCGCTCAATTACAGTACTTGCGAGTCATAACAAGGCAGATGCGGAGCGTTTTATAGAGCTTGGTCTCGAAACTTCAAAAAGCCATGTAACAGGCTCTATAAAATTTGATATAACACCAAGTGACGAGCAATTAGCCAAAGTACTTAATCTTAAACAGCTTTATAGCAGTAATAAACACAGCAATAATGAGCATAATACTGACGAGCGTTTTATATGGGTGGCAGGCTCAACACATCCTTTAGAGCATGAGTTGGTACTTTCAGCCCATCAAGAGTTACTAAAAAAGCAACCTAATGCATTACTTATAATTGCTCCGCGCCATCCAGAACAATTTGATAAAGTGGCAGAATTTTTAACGCAAAGCCCACTTAGTTTTAGCCGCCGCAGCCAAAATAGCTATAGCAATGAGCAAGTCCTCCTTGCTGATACGCTTGGTGAACTACAGTGTTTGTATGGCGCTGCAAATATCAGCTTTATTGGCGGCAGCTTAATTCGCAGAGGTGGACATAACCCACTGGAATCAGCCGCGTTTTCAGTAGGTGTAATAACAGGTCCGCACACATACAATTTTGATCATGTTTATCCCGAGCTAATAAAACTTAAAGGCACTGTAGTGGTTGATAGCAACGACGAACTAGCAAAGCAGCTCATAACGTTTAGCCAAAACACAAAAGCGTGCCAAACCTTAGGTATTAAAGCTGCGCAATGCGTAGCTAAAAACCAAGGTGCAATACAAAAAACACTTACCATTATTAACCAATATTTAGAGCCAAAACCGTGACTAACATAGCTATAAGCCAAACCCGTGAATGGGTGTCATCTGTTATTGTTAAATATAACTTTTGCCCATTTGCTCGAAAAGAAGTAGAAAACAACTGTATTCATTACATAGTAAGCCCTGCAGCAACTATGGATGATGCCGTAATGGATATGCTTGAGCAATGTGTTGAGCTTGACCGCGAACCAGAGCGCGAAACAACCCTTATCATGTTTGACAACGGCTTTAGTGATTTTGAAGACTTTTTAGACTTGGTCGATTTAGCTAATGCACTTTTAGTCGCGCAGGGGTTTGAAGGGAAGTATCAAATTGCTAACTTTCATCCTGATTACGTATTTGCCGACAGCGATGAAACTGATGCCGCAAATTACACAAATAGAGCGCCCTTTCCTACTTTGCATTTAATTCGCGAAGCAAGTATGAGCGAAGCACTTGATAGTTATAACGAGCCTGAATCTATTCCAGAGCATAATATAAACCTAGCAAGGCGTAAGGGTATTGATTTTTGGCAGCAGTTACTCGAAGGCTGTAAAAAACCGAGCGCTTAAACGCTCGGTTTTATTTTGGTTCGTGCAAAACAAGACAATGACTTAGCCTTATTTTTTAACCCAGTTACCATTTACTTCAACGTAATGACCACTTTGGGTTTTTTCAATTGTTTTAGCGGCAGCAAGTGCTTCAACTTGTGAAAGCGACAAGTTATTCTTTTTAGCCAGCTTTAAGTACTGCGCTTTACGCTTTGCATTTATGTCATCAACAACTGCTTTTGCTTCTGCGTTTTGTACAACAAGCCCTAAATAACCAGAGCTATCTTCACCTACAAAACCTTGGTTTTTAGCATCATCAAGGCTAATAGCCCACGCAGAGAACGACATACATACTGCACTAACTAACGTAATAATATTTAATTTTTTCTTCGTATTCATGTTCTAGCTCCTTAAAATAACTCACTGTCGTCACTAAACAAACTGTCGAGTTCTTTATCTACTTTTACGCGAATTTCGTGATCGACCTTCACATTTAAATTAATCGTAATGGGCTCTTTAGCAGACACCTCAACTCGGTGTGTGCAGGCACTTAGTGCACTAATAACACCTAGCCCGAGCAGTACTTTTATCAATAACGACTGTCTCATTATTAGTTTCCTTTTTGTGAGTATTGTAGCTCAACTTTTTGTGTAATTTCGTCACTTAAACGCAGTGCGCGTAAAAGTGTAAATACGTTTTCTTCGTGGTTATAATTAAAGTTAACTTGCTGCTGCTCTTGTTTATTATAGCCTTGTAAATTAACCCCAAGCTTTAACCAGCCATCGTTTTTTAATGCCACACTGCTATTAAGTTTTTGAATATCTAAATTAGTTAATAGCCCTAATACAGGTTGCAACTCTTGCTGTTGCTGCATTACTGAATCAAACGCGGCATTATTGGTGATTTTTAAATTACCTGTTCCTTGGCTAAATAAACTACCGTCAATTATTTCAATTTTTCCACTATCAAAATGGACAGGTAAAGACCCCGCCAAGCACCCCGTTAATACAATGCCCGACTTATCGTCGAGTGTAACGAGTTTACTGGCATCAATATTTTCAAACTTAACATTAGCAACTTGGTTTGGCTTCCCTATTGTGTAGGTATCTAACGAAAATTCGCCACCAAACACACTTCCCTTTACATCATTTATAAGCGCGGTATTGTTACTAACTTGCCATTGCCCTTTAATCGCTTTAACTACGGCACCCGCTCTAAACTCATTTAAATTAAAGGTAGTTGGTTTTACATTAAGCTTACCTGAATTATATTCCCCGCTAAACACGCTATTTAAATCACTCGCAAGGTAATCGTTATACAGTGCACTTGTATGACTAATCCCCATATTGAACGATGCACTTTGTAAGTTTACATCGCCGTTAATATAGCCATTAAATTCGCCCTTAGTTAGCTGTGCAAGTGGCTCAAATTGACTAATAAACGCATTTAACGGCAGCGTACTTTGTTCAGGAATAATGACTTCAAACGGATGATCTTGCGATGATATATGATGATTTATAACTAACTCAACATCGTTTATAAACGCGTGATGAGTGGCTTTTAGTGCACGACTTTGCAAGCCTGTAGACTCTACTTTTATATTATTAAGTTTTATGTCAGGGCTATTAACAGTCTTTATATTTGTTTTTGCTGTTAGATCAGCAAATAACTCACCTACGCCTAAATTAGCATTTGCTGTTAATGTGTTACTTATATCTGTGACTTTAAATTCTTTATATTCCGCACTTTTTAATTGCTGCGTTAACGCTACCTCTGCGTTTAACTGTTTATCCATTTTTGCAGTTAAATCACCTTGATATTGCACTGCACTCATATCAAACGCATCTACACTATTAAGCGTTAATTTAGCATTTATAAGCCCAACTGGTTTTGAGTCTATAAACTCACTTATATTAAAGTGACCACTAAGGCTAAGCCCATTCGCTGTTGCAGGAACAAACTCAGGTAAGCTTTCAAGCATAACGGCATAATCGCCTTTAATCACAGCGCCAGATAACTGAGCATTAACGTTAATATTATTTATATCGGGTGTATTTATTTGAGCTGATAAATTTGTCTGTAAGTACTCAAATGGAGATGTAATATTTAGTGTTGTATCTGTTATTAAAAAATCAAATTGCTTATCGCCTTCACTCATCAAATTAATTACAGGTACACTGAGCTCACTACCCTCTAAGCGAATTGATTGAGGGAGTTTAAGTTGCCAATTTAAAGGAACTTGTTTGCTAACAAAGCCTGCGTATTCACTCGGTGGAATTAACTCAGCACAGCTTGGTGTTAGATTAATTTTGTTATTAAGCAAATCGGTATTAAACATTAGCACTTGGCTATTTAAATTAAAACGAGTCGCCAATTTGCCCGTAGTTAATACGTTAATCTGGCACTGCTGATTTGTATGAGAAAACTCATACGTGTGAGTAAACTGGGAGCTAATACCGCCATTTAACTCAAGTTCTATACCGTCAAAGCTAAATGCTTGCTGAGTATTAAAATTAGCATCTGCTATTGAGGTGTTTTTAGTGTTTATAACTTGCTTTAAAAGAGTGTCATTAATTTCAAGCTGGCCACTTACTTTATTAGCTGTCAAAATTGCACTCGCGTTTATATCACCCGTGACATCAAATTTATTTAGTTCGGGTTCTAATATGCTTATTTTAAGTGGCTTATTGAGCTCATCACTTTTTACTATAAGCTGTTTAATATTAATTAATGGGCGGGTTGAAGGCAGCGCTAAATCGAGATTTTTAGCAAGCTGATTAGCATTATCACTTTTAGGGAGTGGATTAACTGTTAGCACTGCATTTTCAATATCTATACGCTTTGTATTTGCAGTAATACCAGTGAGTTGTAACTGTTGATTTTGGTAATTTACACACACTTTATCAGCATGAATATTTAGTTCAGACGTAATTGAAAAATCGAGACAACTTAACGTAACGCCTGCTTTTTTAAGCTCAGGCGCTATAGCCCACTGTAATAAAGGTAAACGAAATACATAACCAAGCAGCAAGGTACTTAGCAATACAGCTCCAACAATTAAACCAACTCGCTTAAACATACTATCCTTAAATGCTTTGTGCTTTTAGCTAAAACTATACTAATCAAAAAAGGCTGCACAATGCAGCCTTTTTTATTTTACAGTAAGATTATGAATCTAACTTGTATAAACGCAAATGTAATTAACCTACATTTTTACGTGCGTTACGGAACATACGCATCCACGGGCTATCCTCGATCCACTCATCAGGATGCCAAGAGTTGGCAACGCTTCTGAATACGCGTTCTGGATGCGGCATCATTACAGTGGCGCGACCATCAGTTGACGTAATACCTGTAATACCTTCTGGAGAACCATTAGGGTTAGCTGGGTACTGCGTTGTAGGGTTACCGTAGTTATCTACAAACTTAACCGCTACAGTGCCGCTATCAAGCGCCGCTTTAGTAGCTGCATCGTTTGCAAACTCAGCATGTCCTTCACCATGAGAAACTGCTATAGGCATACGCGAGCCAGCCATTCCGTTAAAGAACACAGACGGATTCTCTTGTATTTCTACTAAACTAAAGCGTGCTTCAAAACGCTCTGATTTATTAGTTACAAAGCGCGGCCAATGTTCTGTTCCAGGGATCAACTCTTTTAACGTTGATAACATTTGGCAACCGTTACATACACCTAAGCTAAAGGTATCTTCACGATGGAAGAAGTTTTGGAACTGATCGCGTGCCATGTCGTTAAACAAAATAGACTTAGCCCAACCTTCACCCGCACCAAGTACGTCACCGTATGAGAAACCACCACATGCCACTAAACCTTTAAATTGCTCTAGTGTTAAACGACCTTCTAAAATGTCGCTCATGTGTACATCAACGGCTGTAAAACCTGCGCGATTAAACGCTGCCGCCATTTCTAAATGAGAGTTAACACCCTGCTCACGTAAAATAGCCATTTGCGGTTTAGCACCGGTTGCAATGTATGGTGCAGCTATATCTTCGTTTAAATCAAAGTTAAGTTTTACGGTTAAGCCTGGATCTTTTGCATCAAATTTAGCATCAAACTCTTGCTTAGCACATTCAGGGTTATCACGGCGTGCTTGCATTTGATACGTTGTTTCAGCCCAAATAGTACGAAGCTCAGTACGCGTATGGTTAAGTACCGTATTTTCGCCACGGTTAAATATAATCGTATCGTCACTGTTAAGCGTGCCAATATTGTGGCTAATTGCTGCTATACCATGTTGTTCAAACACCGCATTTACTGTATCTAAATCAGCATTTGCAACTTGAATGACCGCACCTAGCTCTTCGTTATAAAGCGCTTCAATGTCTGAACCTGTTAAAGCTGCTAAATCAACCGTTACACCGGTATGACCCGTAAACGCCATTTCAGCAACAGTGGTAAATAAACCACCGTCTGATCGGTCATGATAAGCAAGTAACTTACTATCAGCCACAAGCGCTTGCATTGCGTTATAAAAGCCTTTTAATAACTCAGGGCTATCAACATCAGGTGTTACATCACCCAATTGCTTATAAACTTGCGCAAGGCTTGATGCGCCCATGCGGTTTTTACCCGCACCTAAATCAACTAATATAAGCGATGTGTCGCCTTTATCTGTGCGCAGTTGTGGAGTTACTGTTTTACGTACGTCGTCAACACGACCAAACGCAGTTATAACTAGTGAAAGCGGCGATGTTACTGACTTCTCTTGTGAGTCACCTTCATCTTTCCATGTCGTTTTCATCGACATAGAATCTTTACCCACTGGAATCGTTAAACCAAGCGCAGGACAAAGCTCTTCGCCTACGGCTTTAACAGCTTCATATAAACCAGCATCTTCACCTGGGTGACCCGCTGCTGCCATCCAGTTTGCCGATAACTTAATATTTTCAAGGCTACCGATGTTTGCACAGGCAATATTAGTTAACGACTCAGCTACAGCTAAACGAGCAGATGCACCGTAATTAAGTAATGCTGCAGGAGTACGCTCACCGAGTGACATAGCTTCACCGTGGTAAGTATCATACGTTGCCGCAGTTACTGCACAGTTAGCAACAGGTACTTGCCAAGGACCGACCATTTGATCGCGCGCTACTAAACCCGTAACTGAGCGATCGCCGATTGTTATTAGGAATGTTTTTTCTGCAATGGCTGGTAAACGCATTAAGCGCTGCGCTGCATCTGCTGCATTTATTAATGTAGTATCAAGCGCTTTACCAACAACGTGCTTTGACGTTACATCGCGATGCATTTTAGGTGCTTTACCTAATAATACGTCCAGCGGTAAATCAACAGGGTTATTTTCAAAATGACTGTCTGACACTGTTAAGTGAGGTTCAGCTGTTGCTTCACCAATAACAGCGTACTGGGCACGTTCACGCTTACAAATTGCTTCAAAGCGTTCAAAATCCTCTACGCCAACAGCAAGTACATAGCGTTCTTGTGATTCATTACACCAAATTTCGTGTGGTGCCATGCCTGGCTCATCGTTAGGAATGCTACGTAATTGGAACTTACCACCACGTCCGCCATCATTAACAAGCTCAGGAAACGCATTTGATAAACCGCCAGCACCTACATCGTGGATGAATGCAATTGGGTTTTCGTCACCTAGCTGCCAACATTTATCGATAACTTCTTGGCAACGACGTTCCATTTCTGGGTTTTCGCGCTGTACTGAAGCAAAATCTAAATCTTCGTTTGATTGACCAGAGGCCATGCTTGATGCAGCACCACCGCCTAAACCAATGTTCATTGCAGGTCCACCTAGCGCAATTAATTTAGCGCCAACAGGAATATCGCCTTTTTGAACATGATCAGAGCGAATATTACCTAAACCACCGGCAAGCATAATGGGTTTATGGTAACCACGTACTTCTTCGCCATTATGGCTTGTTACTTTTTCTTCGTAAGTACGGAAGTAGCCTAATAAGTTAGGACGACCAAACTCGTTATTAAATGCAGCACCACCTAGTGGACCTTCTGTCATTATATCAAGCGCGTTAACAATACGACCCGGTTTACCAAAATCGCTTTCCCATGGTTGCTCGTAACCTGGAATACGTAAGTTTGATACAGTAAAGCCAACTAAACCTGCTTTTGGCTTAGAGCCACGACCAGTTGCGCCTTCATCGCGAATCTCACCACCAGAGCCTGTAGCCGCACCTGAGAATGGGGCAATAGCTGTTGGGTGGTTATGCGTTTCAACTTTCATTAGTATTTCAATGTCTTCTTGATGATACGCATATTCACCTTGCGCATTTGGGAAGAAGCGACCCGCTTTTGAGCCTTTCATTACTGCCGCGTTATCTTTATACGCCGACAATACATTTTCAGGATTTAACTCAAACGTATTTTTAATCATTTTAAACAGCGATTTTGGCTGCTCTTTTCCATCGATCGTCCAGTCAGCATTAAATATTTTATGGCGACAATGCTCTGAGTTTGCTTGTGCAAACATAAACAATTCGATGTCGTTAGGGTTACGTCCTAACTTTATAAAGTTTTCTACCAAGTAATCTATTTCGTCATCAGCAAGGGCAAAACCTTGCTCAACATTGGCTATTGCTAATGCTTCGCGTCCGCCACCTAAAATATCAACAGACGACATTTGGCGCGGTGCATCACTGCGAAACAGTTGTGCAGCATCTTCAAGCTCACTATGCGTGGCTTCGGTCATACGGTCGTGCAATAACGCAATTACTTGTGCAAGTTGTTCTGCGTTTAAGTCACCTTCAACATAATAAGCAATACCGCGTTCAACACGGTGAACCTGTTTTAAACCACAGTTATGGGCAATATCGGTTGCTTTAGATGCCCAAGGTGAAATGGTACCTGGGCGAGGTGTAACAAGTACAAGTTTGCCAGCTGGGGTATGCTCAGCAATAGTTGGACCGTAAGTTAATAGTTTTTCAAGCTTGGTTTGCTCGGAGCTACTCAACGGCGATGTTAAATCGGCAAAGTGAGCATACTCGGCGTATACGTTAGTGACTGGAAGTTGCGATTGTTGGCAACGCGCTAAAATTTTATTAACTCTGAACTCTGACAGTGCTGGTGCACCACGAAGGATCAACATAGGTAATTTCATCCGGGGTTAGGGATTGAACGATATTTTAGGCACGCATTATAGTCCAATTAGCATTCAGATTTAACTCAAAATTACGCTTTTCATAAAATTAACTTTTTAGCTTTATTTATAGCCTCTTTTGGTTAATAAAATAAAAGGTAAAGTGACGCGATGGCTTAGTTTTGCTATAACGGTGACTGGCGAGCTTAAGGGGCACTCAATGTTCAAAGAAAAACTAATAATAATCATTACTTTAGTTATGCTGTTATGTGCATGCGATATGCAAGAGCAGCCAACTCAACTCGCCCAAATAAAAGAACACAATAAAATACGTGTGGGTACCCTTGCCAGTGCTAGTAATTATTATCAAGCCGTTCAAGGTGAGCAAGGCTTTGAATATGAGTTATCTCAAGCCTTCGCTGAATATTTAGGTGTAGAGCTTGAAATAGTCCCTTTCTTTAACTTATCTGAAATGTTTGAACGCCTTGAAAGCGGTGATTTAGACTTAATAGCGTCAGGACTTACCTATAATAAAACCCGTGCAGAGCAATACCGTTACGGACCAACTTACAGAACAATCAGCCAAAAGTTAGTTTATAAACAAGGGCGCGTTCGTCCTCGAGAGTTTGACGATTTAGATGGCAACTTTACTGTTATAGCTAAAAGTAGCCACTCGCTTACTCTACAAAAAATGAAGAAGAACAATCCAGATCTCACTTGGATAGAAAGCGAAGAGTTTGATGAAGAAGAACTACTTCAAGCAGTTATTGATGGCGAGATAGATTACACACTCGCTGATACGCATACGCTATCGCTGTTTCGCCGTTATCACCCAAATTTAAGCATTGGTTTTTCAGTTAGCCATAACGACCCGATTGCATGGATACTTAATAAATCTAAAGACGACTCTTTATATGCGTTGTTGGTGCCATTTTTTGGTGACGTTAAGCAAAGTAACCAGCTCTATGTACTTGAAGAAAAATACTTTGGTCACGTGCGCCAATTTAACTATGTAAATACTCTAGCTTATATAGAAGCAATTAAAGAAACCTTACCAACATACCAGCCATGGTTTGAACAGTATGCAGGTAGCCTTGACTGGCGATTATTAGCGGCACTTAGCTATCAAGAATCTATGTGGAATCCTCGCGCTAAATCACCAACAGGTGTGCGCGGCATCATGATGCTAACTCGCAGTACAGCCAAACAAGTAGGTGTTACTAACCGGTTAGAACCAGAGCAAAACATTCGTGGTGGTGCTAAATACTTAAGCAAGCTTATTAAACGTATTCCTGACCGTATCCCGCAACCCGACCGCACATGGCTTGCTTTGGCCGGATACAATGTAGGTTGGGGACATGTTAACGATGCACGTATAATTACCGAACAGCAAGGCGCAAGCCCTGACAAATGGGCTGATGTAAAAAAACGCCTACCGCTATTAATTAAAAAGCGCTATTACCGTAAAACTCGCTACGGTTATGCCCGAGGCGATGTAGCTGTTAAATATGTTGATAATATTCGTCGCTATTACGATGCACTTGTTTGGCTAGATGAAAATGATGCTATTGCTACAGAGCCTGAGCCAGTTACAGAGCTGAGCACTGATACTGAGCTAAAGCAAAACGAAAAAAGTGAAGTGAAAAGTGAAGTAAAAAGTAAGGCAGATGAAGCTCAAACAGAAAAACAACAACCTATAATCGAACCCGAACAGTCGAGTGAAAACAATGGCCAAGATTAATATAAGTACCCGTTTATTGAGCATGTCAGTAAGCAAAATTTAAGTAAATTAAATATCTGTTTACTTGTCACCAAATGATCACTAATGTGTGTTAATTGTATATCATTATTTTATAAGATATACCCGTGCCTTTCTCACTCTTGCATTAGGAGAAAACATGCTAAAACGTAGACGCACACAAAGATTAAAACGCAATGTCATTTATTCAACGGCCACACGTCGTCGTGTTATGTTGCGAAAACTACACAAAAAAATCATCTGGCGTCGCCGAATGTTTGCTATGCAGCAAATGGCTGAATCAGAAATAGAGCCAATCGCTAGTTAACTTTAGTTAGGCTTATTTATTTGATCATCACGAGCAGCTTTCTTAGCTGCTTTAATTTGCGCTCTTCTACGTTTAAAAAAATTCGAAATAGTATCCCCGCACTGCTGTGCCAAAACACCACCGCACACCTCAACTTGATGATTTAACTTAGGCTCTTGTAATAAATTCATAATTGAACCCGCAGACCCTGTTTTCGCATCGACTGCTCCAAACACTAAACGCTTTATTCTGCTATGCACTAACAATCCCGCACACATAGAACAAGGCTCTAACGTTACGTATAGGGTGCAATCAATTAAGCGGTAATTGTTAAGGACTTTTCCAGCTTCTCGCACTGCAATCATTTCGGCATGGGCAGATGGGTCATTATCCGTTATTGAGCGGTTATACCCGACTGAAACTAACTGGTTATCTTTGACTACAATTGCTCCAACCGGAATTTCATCAAGCAGCTCTGCTTGCTTTGCATACAAAAGCGCTTGTTCCATCCAGTAGGAATCATCAAATGGTTCGTTCATTATTTCTACTTAAATAACCTTTTATGCTGTAATTATACCTAGTTAGCACTCTAAAGTGCGCCATTCATTACTTTATTCCAAAAATAAAACAATATTTACCCGTTTGTAATGGCTCACTCGTGCTGATTTACGCTATAATCTCACGCTTTTTTTATTTAGCTCACAACACGGGTAGCAAATGAAATTTCCTGGACGCCGCAGGCATAAACATTATTTTCCAGTGGAAGCCAAAGATCCACTTACCAATCAACTTAACGCAACAGAGCGATTACAACGTAGTTATATTACGGGTATCGATCAGATCGTTGTTGATATAGAGGCAAAAGTTGATCAAGCTTTCCTTGACGAATTTCAACTACGTAGGGGGATGTCGCAAGTTATTGATAGCGATACAACAAACGCCTTATACGATCGTTTAAAATTAAACAATATGGTTGATTTTGAGTTTGCCGGTGGAACCATTGGTAACACTATGCACAACTACTCTGTACTTGCAGATGATCGCTCAGTTTTATTAGGCGTAATGAGCGAAAATATAAAAATAGGTAGCTACGCTTACCGTTTTTTATGTAATACCTCAAGCCGTGTAGACTTAAACTACCTTCAACCAGTTGATGGGCCTGTAGGCCGTTGTTTTACATTAATTGATGAAACCGGTGAGCGTACTTTTGCAATAAGTGCAGGCTTAATGAATCACTTACGTCCTGAATCTATCGATAAAGACCTTATTGAGAATTCATCAGCGTTAGTGATCAGTGCCTACCTTATGCGCACACAAGGTAGCGAAACAATGACTGAAGCCACTATGCAAGCGGTAAAATACGCTAATGACGCAGGTGTGCCAGTTGTGCTTACACTCGGAACTAAATTCTTAATTGAACAAGACCCTACTTGGTGGGCAAACTTTGTTGAAAAGCATGTTGATATTCTTGCTATGAACGAAGAAGAAGGTTTAGCTATTACAGGTTTTGAAGATCCTCTTTTAGCTGCTGATAAAGCACTTGATTGGGTAGACTTAGTTATTTGTACCGCTGGCGAAAAAGGCTTATTTATGGCCGGCTACGTAGACGAAAGCTTAAAGCGTGAAACCGAATACCCGTTACTACCAGGCGCCATACCTGATTTTAACCGTTACGAATTCTCACGAGCTATGCGTAAAGATGAGTGTGATGAACCTATCAGAGCATATAGTCATACGGCCCCATTTATGGGTGGACCTGATTCAATCAAAAACACCAATGGTGCAGGTGATTGCGCACTTGCGGCTGTACTACATGATTTGTCAGCGAATGTTTACCACAAGCTTAATGTGGCAAACTCAGCTAAACATCAGCAACAAGCTATTACTTACTCGTCACTATCGCAAATTAGTAAATATGCTAACCGAGCGAGCTATGAAGTATTAGTTCAGCACTCTCCGCGTTTATCTCGTGGTTTACCTGAACGTGAAGATTGTTTAGAACAAGTTTATTGGGAACAATAAATAACGGTGGGAGCAATTATTGCTCCCTATCGATTTCCTAAAAAATAGAAATATCGAGCTTTTTAGATAGCAGTTCCAGCGCTGCAATTCCTGCAACCGAATTACCAAACGAATTAAGCCCCGGAGAATAAACAGCTACAGTAAACTTATTTGGTAACACAGCTAAAATAGTTCCTGACACTCCCGACTTACCTGGCATGCCCACTCTGTAACCAAAATCACCGGCAGCATCATATAAACCACTCGTGAATAAAAGCGAATTAAGCTGTTTATTCTGACGACTACTTAAAACACGATTGCCCGATCGATTATCAACACCTTTATTAGCTAAAAAATTATAAGCTTTTGCTAATTCAATACAGTTGAGCTCAATAGAACAAAAGTTAAAGTAAGCCCACAAAACATCATCTACTTCGTTTTCAAAATTACCAAACGACTTCATTAAATGTGCCATAGCAGCATTACGATGCCTAAATTCATACTCAGAATTAGCAACTTTTTTATCAATTACTATGCCTCTATTACCAGCTAATAACCTGAAGGTTTCGAGCATAGAATGCATTGCCGCAGATAAGCGGCTGTATAACGCATCACACGTTACAATTGCGCCTGCATTGATGAATGGGTTACGAGGTATTCCCTTTTCAAACTCAAGCTGTGTAAGCGAGTTAAAGGCTGTACCTGAGGGTTCCTTTCCGACTCTATGCCAAAGTTCATCACCATAACGCTGTAGTGCCATAGTAAGTGTCATAACTTTAGAAACTGATTGAATAGTAAAGCGTTGAGAACAATCCCCCGCACATACAGTTTCACCATCAGTTGTATAAATAGCGATAGAAAATTGTTCCGGATCAACCTCGGCAAGCGCCGGTATATAATCAGCTACTTTCCCTTGTGATAATAAAGGACGTACTTCATATGCGATTTCATCAAGCACCTTTTGGTAATCAGCTGTAGGCAATCTAGACCTCTATATCGTCATTCATAAAAATTGGATTTTAACACGCGCTATTAAGTGCACCTAGTTTTGTTGTCGAATTTAACGGTGAGATTTTACTAAATTTAAATAGAAAAAAACGTCACATTACTGTATCTGGTTTCTCTTAATTAAATCCTGGTAATGTCATGGTGCCCACTGCGGTGGAGAGTCACAGTGCAAATGCTACGAACTCATTGTCGAGCGGAGATTTTTATGATTTTAGCGTCGGGAGTCGCTACGCTCGCCCGACCTACGTAATAGGTGTTAATGTGAGTGGGTGTTAATTGCGCGTATTTCACTTTTCTGCAGACATAAAAAAGCCCGAATCTTAAATTCGGGCGCTCTACAATGTGAAGTCGGTGCGCTACGCAGTAGGATGTCGTAGTGCCCACAGCGGTAGAGAGTCACATAGCAAATACTACACTATTATTAATCGTATCGTCTCTTAGTATGCAGAGTTTTACTAATTTCAAAAAGCAAAAAACCCGTTACATTGCTGTAACGGGTTTCTCTTAATTAAATCCTGGTAATGTCCTACTTTCACATAGCAAATGCTACACTATCATCGGCGCTGTTTCGTTTCACTACTGAGTTCGGCATGGAATCAGGTGGGTCCAAAACGCTATTGTCACCAAGAAAATTCTTTTCAATTTTCTTATTTTTAATTATTAAGATTAAAGTCCTTCGACTGAATTTGAAGCCTGGTAATGTCCTACTTTCACATAGCAAATGCTACACTATCATCGGCGCTGTTTCGTTTCACTACTGAGTTCGGCATGGAATCAGGTGGGTCCAAAACGCTATTGTCACCAAGCAAATTTGGGCGTTAATCCGTATCGCTACGCACTAACTGAATTTGGAAAATATCTGATAATATTTTTTAAGTCTTTCTAAGTAATATCTACTTTAGTCATATTAACTTCTGTCTAAACTGTCGCATAAAACGCGT
This sequence comes from Pseudoalteromonas sp. S8-8, assembly GCF_000497875.1. NCBI lineage: Bacteria > Pseudomonadati > Pseudomonadota > Gammaproteobacteria > Alteromonadales > Pseudoalteromonadaceae > Pseudoalteromonas > Pseudoalteromonas sp. S8-8. The sequence continues at coordinate 2,922 of NZ_AUTR01000057.1, read as the reverse complement.
TTGGCGTTGTATGGTTAAGCCTCACGGGTAATTAGTACAAGTTAGCTTAATGGCTCACACCACTTCCACATCTTGCCTATCAACGTTGTAGTCTTCAACGGCCCTTCAGAGACTTTAAAAGTCTAGTGAGAACTCATCTCGAGGCCTGCTTCGCGCTTAGATGCTTTCAGCGCTTATCAGTTCCGAACGTAGCTACCGGGCAATGCCATTGGCATGACAACCCGAACACCAGCGGTTCGTTCACTCCGGTCCTCTCGTACTAGGAGCAACCCCTCTCAATTCTCAAACGCCCACGGCAGATAGGGACCGAACTGTCTCACGACGTTCTAAACCCAGCTCGCGTACCACTTTAAATGGCGAACAGCCATACCCTTGGGACCGACTTCAGCCCCAGGATGTGATGAGCCGACATCGAGGTGCCAAACACCGCCGTCGATATGAACTCTTGGGCGGTATCAGCCTGTTATCCCCGGAGTACCTTTTATCCGTTGAGCGATGGCCCTTCCATTCAGAACCACCGGATCACTATGACCTACTTTCGTACCTGCTCGACGTGTCTGTCTCGCAGTTAAGCTGGCTTCTACCATTACACTAACCGTACGATGTCCGACCGTACTTAGCCAACCTTCGTGCTCCTCCGTTACTCTTTAGGAGGAGACCGCCCCAGTCAAACTACCCACCAGGCACTGTCCGTAACCCCGATTCAGGGGCCAACGTTAGAACATCAAAACTACAAGGGTGGTATTTCAAGGTTGACTCCACAACAACTAGCGTCGCTGCTTCAAAGTCTCCCACCTATCCTACACATGTAGGTTCAATGTTCAGTGCCAAGCTGTAGTAAAGGTTCACGGGGTCTTTCCGTCTAGCCGCGGGTACACAGCATCTTCACTGCGATTTCAATTTCACTGAGTCTCGGGTGGAGACAGCGTGGCCATGGTTACACCATTCGTGCAGGTCGGAACTTACCCGACAAGGAATTTCGCTACCTTAGGACCGTTATAGTTACGGCCGCCGTTTACCGGGGCTTCGATCAAGAGCTTCTCCCTAAGGATAACCCCATCAATTAACCTTCCGGCACCGGGCAGGTGTCACACCGTATACGTCATCTTGCGATTTTGCACAGTGCTGTGTTTTTAATAAACAGTCCCAGCCACCTGGTCACTGCGGCTCCCGTCCGCTTAGAGAGCAAGTCTCATCACAGATAGGAGCGTACCTTCTCCCGAAGTTACGGTACGATTTTGCCTAGTTCCTTCACCCGAGTTCTCTCAAGCGCCTTAGTATTCTCTACCTGACCACCTGTGTCGGTTTGGGGTACGATTCCATATAATCTGAAGCTTAGAGGCTTTTCCTGGAAGTATGGCATCAGCAACTTCATCACCGTAGTGACTCGTCTCGTGTCTCAGGTTTAGTGTTTGTCCGGATTTACCTAAACAAACGCCCTACTCACTTTCACATAGACTACCAACGCTATGCTTGCTTAGCCTGCTCCGTCCCCCCATCGCAATTATATCGAGTACAGAAATATTAATCTGTTTCCCATCGACTACGCCTTTCGGCCTCGCCTTAGGGGTCGACTTACCCTACCCTGATTAACATGGGATAGGAACCCTTGGTCTTCCGGCGTGGGAGTTTTTCACTCCCATTATCGTTACTCATGTCAGCATTCGCACTTCTGATACCTCCAGCATACCTCCCGGTACACCTTCAACGGCTTACAGAACGCTCCCCTACCACTCAGAATAAATTCTGAATCCGCAGCTTCGGTGCATAGTTTAGCCCCGTTACATCTTCCGCGCAGACCGACTCGACCAGTGAGCTATTACGCTTTCTTTAAAGGATGGCTGCTTCTAAGCCAACCTCCTGGCTGTCTGGGCCTTTCCACATCGTTTCCCACTTAACTATGACTTTGGGACCTTAGCTGGCGGTCTGGGTTGTTTCCCTCTTCACGACGGACGTTAGCACCCGCCGTGTGTCTCCCGGATATTACTTTACGGTATTCGGAGTTTGCAAAGGGTTGGTAAGTCGGGATGACCCCCTAGCCTTAACAGTGCTCTACCCCCGTAAGTATTCGTCCGAGGCTCTACCTAAATAGATTTCGGGGAGAACCAGCTATCTCCCGGTTTGATTAGCCTTTCACTCCTAGCCACAGGTCATCCCCTAACTTTTCAACGTTAGTGGGTTCGGTCCTCCAGTTGATGTTACTCAACCTTCAACCTGCCCATGGCTAGATCACCGGGTTTCGGGTCTATACCTTGCAACTATTCGCCCAGTTAAGACTCGGTTTCCCTACGGCTACCCTATTCGGTTAACCTCGCTACAAAATATAAGTCGCTGACCCATTATACAAAAGGTACGCAGTCACCCAACAAGTGGGCTCCTACTGCTTGTACGTACACGGTTTCAGGTTCTATTTCACTCCCCTCACAGGGGTTCTTTTCGCCTTTCCCTCACGGTACTGGTTCACTATCGGTCAGTTGGGAGTATTTAGCCTTAGATGATGGTCCACCTATATTCAGTCAAAGTTTCACGTGCTCCGACCTACTCGATTTCACTTAAAATGTCTTTTCATGTACGGGACTATCACCCTGTATCGTGGCGCTTTCCAGCAGCCTTCCATTAACACATAATAAGCTTAAGGGCTGTTCCGATTTCGCTCGCCGCTACTTTCGGAATCTCGGTTGATTTCTTTTCCTACGGGTACTTAGATGTTTCAGTTCTCCGCGTTCGCCTCGTTAACCTATGTATTCAGTTAACGATACCTGCAAGCAGGTGGGTTTCCCCATTCGGAAATCTTAGTCTCAAGCGCTTTTTACTAGCTTGACTAAGCTTATCGCAAGTTAATACGTCCTTCATCGCCTCCAACTGCCAAGGCATCCACCGTGTACGCTTAGTCACTTAACCATACAACCCAAACGGGTCTTT
>NZ_AUTR01000056.1:0-30000 GCF_000497875.1 Pseudoalteromonas sp. S8-8 | reverse complement strand
CTGCCGCCAGCGTTCAATCTGAGCCATGATCAAACTCTTCAATTAAAAAGTTTTATGTCTTTCGACAGCTCAATGAATTCTGAATTTATTTTAATATCTTTCGATATTGAATTGACTGTGCCGAATAATTACCGAAATAACTATTCTGTTGGTCACTCAGTTTTCAATTGAGACTCTAATTTGTTTGCCTCGCTACCTAAGTAGGTTGGCTGTTAGAACTCAATCTGTACGAGTGCCCACACAGATGATTGCTTTATATTGTTAAAGAACGTTTTGAGTCGCTTTAGCGTCTCAAGGGATGCGAATAATACACCCTTTATTTTTTGAGTCAACACTTAGTTTTAAACTTTCTTTTTAGATAATTTAAAACCGAAGTTTTATTTAACTCTCTGAGTTGTTCGTGCCTCGCTATGCGTTGGCGTTTCCCGTCTCAGTGGGGTCGCATTATAGGGAGATCCGAAAACAGATCAACCCTTTTTTTAGATCTTTTTACTGTTCGAACAAAAATAGAACAAAACCATGTAAAACCATATGAAAACCTTCCTAAGATGATGCTTTTTTGTGCTCTTATTTATTATTTAATACAAATATCATTGCTATGTTTGATTTAGACGTTAAGATAGCAAGTTCACAATGTTAAATTAATGTTTATTTCCTGTTTATTGGTAGATCTAAAATGAAATTACCCGATCAAAAATCTTTTATCTTCTCTGTTATTCTTGCTGTAGTTGGTTTTGTTGTTGTTGAGTTCGCTTTAGGCGGCTTAGCTTTAAACCCTGCATTACTATTTGGTGCTGGTTTATTAATAGGTGCGATTGCTATTGCTGCAATGTCATCTGATGTGACTGAAGAAGCTGAAGTTAAAACAAAAACGCTTTATGTTGGTAACCTTCCTTATCGTGCAAACGAAGGTGTGGTTCGTGCATTATTTGAAGAACAAGGCAAAGTATTCAATGTTCGTTTATTAAAGGATAAGAATACTGGCAAGCGTCGTGGCTTTGGTTTTGTTGAAATGGCGCAAGCTGATGCAGACAATGCAATTGCTAACTTGAACGATAGCGAGTTCCAACAACGTACTTTAAAGGTACGTGAAGCAAAACAAAAACAAGAAGATGATTCTAATGCTCTACGTACTGAGACGGATCAGTCAGTGTAACTAGCTTTACCGCTAGCTTATTGCTAAACACATCAGCCGTTGCATAATATTGCAGCGGCTTTTTTATGTCTGTTAGTTTATTCACACAGAAGTTAAGTTGGTTAAGTAGGTAGTTGACTCTGTTTGCTATCGCTACACCTGAATCAAGTAATTTTACATTCCCTTCAAAATACTGACTAATAGGCTCTGCTAATATTGGAAAGTGCGTACATCCTAATACAAGTACATCTATAGTTTTATCTATATGTAGGCCATCAAGCACTTGATGCAGCTTGTTTGTATCCAAAGACTCTGTAAAAAAGTATTGCTCAGCTAAAGTTACTAACTCCACACTGCTATATAGATTAACGGTTACATTACGAGCATGCTCAGTAATTAATGTTTTAGTGTATGAACTGGCGACCGTTGCCGGTGTGGCTAATAAGCCAATATGATTTGAACGTGTTAACTCTGCCGCAGGCTTTATTGCTGGCACAACACCTACTATAGGAATATCTGTCATTTGGCGAACAGCACTAAGTGCAGATGTAGAAGCGGTATTACACGCTATTACAATTAAATCAACATTAAGCGTATTAGCTTTGATGAAATGAATAAGTGAGCATAATCGGTTAATGATGGTTTTTTGGGATTGAGCACCATAAGGCAGTAATGCATTATCCATAAAATAACTGTACTGAGCATTGGGGATACTTTGCTTTATATGCTCAAGTACAGTAGTTCCACCAATACCTGAATCAAAGACCATTATATGCGCTGACAAACTACCGTTCCCACTTTACTTTAAGAACGGCAGTTTGCCATGAGGTATTTATAAAAGAAAGTAGTTTAACTTTGCGTGGTTTCTAAATCAGTAAGCCTGTCGGCCGCAGAATTTAACTGATTAAGGTTTTCGAACATAGACTTTGTGTAATCTACTAACTTATCTATTTGTTCCTGATCTTGATTTAACCATTGGAGAATGCCAGCTAGCTGATTTTGTAATCCAAGCTCACCCGCTTTTTCAAAAGCATTTTTAAGGTCGTCATTAAAAGGAGCTAAACCCTCCGCTACTTGTTTTTCTGGTGCTGGTCTATATTCTTCATAGCTTTTAACTGTTGCTATTGTTTTTGTTTGGCGTAAATCCATAGAAAAAGCCACCAGCTGATCGCTGTCTAAACTCAGCTCCTGCGCTTGTTCAAATGCTTCATCTAAATCACCACCAAAAAAGGTTTTACTTAAATCTTGTAAGTCTTCCATCATCGTATTAATAGCTTCTTGCTCTTGCTCATTTAAGTCACCATTAACCGACATCGAAAATGATACCTGCCGAGATTGCGATGATGAGCTTGCAAACGACTCGCTATTATTGTTTTGCTGATAGCCACTTGCCGACTGAGATTCAAATGCATCAGCAAAACTAATACTTACCTCATCACCTTCTGCGGTAGTAAATTTATACTCTGCATTACTCGTCATACTGACATATTGAGCCTGGCTTATATTTACGCTGGCAGATTGTGGGTTAAATAACGACTCTTCAAACTTATCAAGCCCATTGTAAATTCCCTCTTTGGACTTATTAATCCCCTCTTCCATGTCATCATTAAATACGCCTGTACCTTTGAGTTCATCAACAGCGTCGTCAATCCCTATTTGGACTCCTTTGCGCGCGTCGCCTAACATATCTTTGAGCTTTTCGTCATCAGCGCCGTTAGCTTTTGCTTTATTAACAGCACTACTTACAAAATCGAGTACGTTTTTTACTATTTCATCAAAATCAAATAGTGGTTTATCTGCTTTTTTTTCTGCGATAGGCAATCCAAGCTGCTCAGCCATTTTATCGCCAAGCACCTTTGCAGCCAACTCTCGGCCTCGTTGTTGGTAGCTATCTTGAGGAGACGTAATTGTAGGTTGCTGTATATCAGCTTTATTATTGAATTTATTGATGTTGTTGTTTGGCGTAAAGCCATAATTACCTATTTTCATGATTCGTCTCCTAAGCGTGCGTAGTTTATTATCGGCTATAACAATAAAAACTAAAGTACAATGTTCAATAAAACAGCATAAATGCTAGCCAAAACTAGACAAATACGCAGCGCTCCCTACAATAGCGCCGATAAACAGATCTTAGATAAGGTAGTAGCGTTAATGGCAGTTATTAAAATAGATACCACACAGTACCAAACGCAGTTAAGTGAAAAAGAGCAGCGTATTAGTGCACAGTTCCAACGTTTTGGTGTGGAGCAACTAGAAGTATTTAGCTCAGAGCCAACTAACTACCGCCAACGTGCTGAATTTAGAGTATGGCACGACGGTGACGATCTGTTTCACATTATGTTTGATCAACAAACAAAAGAAAAAATCCGTGTTGATACATTTGATCCAGCAGCGCCTCTAGTTGGTGAAATAATGCAGGTGATGATTGAGCATCTTAAGCCTTGTGAAATATTACGTCGTAAGTTATTTCAAATCGATTACCTATCCACGCTAAGCGGTGAAATTTTAGTAAGCTTGCTTTATCACAAACCACTTGATGATGAATGGTTAAGTGAAATTAAAGCGCTTAAAGAAAAACTAAGCAGTAAATACAAAATTGACTTTATCGGCCGTGCTCGCAAACAAAAAGAAGTGCTGGGTGATGACTTTGTAACTGAGCGTTTAACAGTTAATGGTCAAGAGCTTATTTATCAACAAGTAGAAAATAGCTTTACTCAGCCTAATGCAAAAGTAAATATTAATATGCTGGAGTGGGCGCAAGATTTATGTAAACCACTTAAAAATGATTTATTAGAACTGTATTGCGGTAACGGTAACTTTTCAATTGCGTTAGCGGGCTGTTTTAATAAAGTATTAGCAACAGAAATATCAAAATCATCTGTTCATTCTGCTCAATACAATATTGCTAAAAATAACGTAGAGAACCTAGATATTATTCGTATGTCTAGTGAAGAGTTTACTCAAGCAATGAATGGAGAGCGTACTTTCTCTCGCTTAGACGGTATTGACCTTAAAAGCTATGACTGCCAAACCATATTAGTTGATCCACCGCGCGCGGGCATGGATGAATTAACGTGTGACTTAGTGGCTAACTACGAAAGCATAATTTATATATCGTGTAATCCTGAAACCCTTGAGCGTGACCTTGATCACCTAACACGTACGCACAACGTTAAGCGCTTTGCTATATTTGATCAGTTCCCATATACACATCACATTGAGTCGGGTGTTTTCTTGCAGCGCAAATAACCAACCAAAATTAAAGTGCCAGTACTTTTATAAGTGCTGGTATTTGCTTTTCACTAAATACTTGAATACCATTTTTTATTAATAATGCTGTAGTTAAACCTAGCCCTTCGATTTTTACTCCGCGATGCTTTCCATCATATATTGTATTTCGTCCGCAAGAAGGGCTCGATTCTTTAAGTAGAGCAAAACGAACTTGATTCTTTTTACAGAGTTCTAGCGCTATATTAGCTCCAGTTTGAAACTGTTCTGTTACATCTTCTCCTAAATTAGTAATTACACTCCCCTGTATTATTTCAGCAGGAGCTCTAGGAGTAGGAAGCCCACCAGCGACCTCAGGACAAAACACAATTAATCTATTTTGTTTTTGCCACAAATTAAGCTGTGGATGCAAAATTGCGTGTCCTCTACCATCGTAGCGAACAGGCTGCCCTAGCAAACAACTCGATACTAATATTTTTTCCATCGCTATATCCTTATAAAGCAAAAAAGCTCCTTAAGGAGCTTTTTTTATTTTGGCTAAATTTATTTATTAGCTAAGTAATTAATCAGTTTGCTAATATCTTCTGGTTCAGTAATACCCGACTCACGACCTAGGTTTAATTTATACTTACCATTTACAATAAATGTAGGTACGCCACGTAGTGCGCCTTTTTCTTTAAAGTAGTCTTGATCGCGTTTCATTTTAGAGCTCAGCGTACGTACCGAGAAGCTTTTAAACAGCTTATCAAACTTATCGCCATCAACGCCCTGCGCTACAAATATATCTTTTACATCTGCAAGCTCATTAAAACTAGCGCGCTTTGTATGAATATGATTAAAGATTGCAGAGACAATTTTATCTTTTTGCGGAAGCACTTCTGCAGTAGCGAGTGCTTGGCTCATCATCTGTTGGTTTTCTGGGTCGCGTACACCTACAAAATCAACATGGCTCTTTTTAAATTTAACGTTTTTATCAAGCTTAGGCTTAAACTCACCAATTAGTGCTTCCATGTTATTACATGCAGGGCAGTAAAATGAGAAAAACTCTTTAATTTCTGGCTTTTTAGTTGCGCGCTCAGAAACAACGTCGTAATGCACGCCTTCTTCATACGTTGCTGCAAAGCTTGTTGCCGCCATAGGAAGTAGTACTGCAAGCAAACCTGCTTTAACTAATTTAATCATTATTATGCTCCGAAATTTATAGTGCTAATAAAAACGCTACTAACTCATCAAGTTCTTTTTGATTTTTGATGGTGTTGAGGTTTATTTTATATTTATCGTTAACAATAAAAGTAGGTACACCTGTAAGTGCGCCTAATTTTGAATATTTATTTTGTTTGTTTTGCATTGCTTGCTCAGCCGAAATAACTGGCATGCTTGCAATTTCTTGATCAAACGTTGCGCTATCAATACCGTTTACTTCAAGTAATTTTTTAACGTCTTTCATTTCAGTTAAAGGAGCACGCTGAACATGAATACTTTTAAAAATTTGATCGCTAATACTCTGCGCCAGACCATGCTGCTTAGCAATTAAGTAGGCAAAGCTTAAATTACTTTGTGCTTGTGGCGACACGCCACCTAAAAAGTTCACGTGGTTTTTAATAAACTCAGCGCCTTCTGGCAGGCCTTGTTCAATTGCTTTTGCTACTGGTTCAAACTTAAAACAATGTGGACAGTAAAATGAGAAAAATTCGGTTACTTGTGGTGATGTACTTTTGTCTACATCAATAACAGTGTATTGATTATCAACTTCAAACTGTGCAGCAAGTGCTGCAAATGGTAAACATAAAAGTAATAAACTCAGTTTTAATTTTTTAAGCATTTGTATCTCGTTGTACTTGTCTTTAAATAAAATATTACGGCAATAACTTTAACGGTGCTTCTTGCAATGCTGCAAGTTGCTCCTTCAGTGCTAAAATTTGTTGCTCCCAGTATTTGTCATCAGCAAACCATGTAAAGTTCCGCACAAAGGCAGGATCGCTCCATCGTTTAGCTACCCATCCCATATAATGGATAATACGCATCGCTCGCAGCGGTTCAATTAATTTGAGCTGAGAGTGATCAAAATCACAAAACTCTTCATACGCATTCACAAGGGTGTCTAACTGTAACAGTTGCGTCGCTCTATCGCCACTGAGCATCATCCATAAATCTTGGATTGCAGGACCTTGGCGGCTGTCATCTAAATCAACAAACATGAGCGCATCACCTGCCCACAAAATATTACCAACGTGGCAGTCACCATGTAAGCGAATACTTTGCACATCTTTATACTGTTTTTGCGCCTGCTCTATCACTAAATCTAAAATAGTATAAAAGGCAGTATTTATTCCCATAGGCACTAAGTTACTTTTTTGAAGATGAACTTTGGCTGTATGTAAATACTCCTCGCAGGTAACTGTTGGCCTATAAGTAAAAGGCTTTGTTTTAGCTACTTGATGCATACGGCCAATTAAACGCCCCATTACATCAAGCTGATCTAAGTTATCAACTTCAAATAAACGCCCGCCTACACTTGGAAACAACACAAACAAATAACCTTCGTGTTCAAACAAGCTTTGCCCATTATATAAAATAGGGGCAACAACAGGCACTTCCGCTTCTGCCAGTTCAAATGCAAAGTCATGCTCTTCTTGAATTTGCTCTTTACTCCAGCGCTCTGGGCGATAAAACTTCACTACGTAACGCAGGCCATCATCGGCTTTAAATTGGTACACCCTGTTTTCATAGCTATTGAGTGCCAACAAACCAGATTCGGCGTACACACCTACGCTTTCTATTGCATCGAGTATTAGGTCAGGTGTTAAGTCAATAAAACTAAATTTACTCATACTCTTCTTATATAAAATAAAAAGCGGGTAATATACCCGCTTTTGTTAATTGCTATATCAACTTACCTATTTAAGGTAGGTTGTGATTATCGCGCTTTAAAAAAGTTACTCGACTGCGATATTGTCTCATCCGGCTCATCTACCGGTGAAAGCACAAAGTTAAACTCAGTCATCGGCGCCTTCAAATCATAAGGGTCCATTACAAGCGACAATGGCACATTATGAGATTGCCCTGCCTGCACAGTAAATGACTGCTTACCAATATACTTAAAGTTATCTAACCCTTGTACTTTAATATTAAAGGTTTGCTCGTACTGCGCTTTATTAATTACCTTTAATGTATAGGTGTTCTCTACTAAACCATCAAAATCGACACGATATAATTGGTTTCGATCACGAATGATATCAAAGTCCATTGTTTTACGCAGCGCTATATTAGCTACAAGTGCTCCCGTAAGCACAACAAGTATGACCGTGTAACCAATGATTTTAGCTCGTAGTGGATTCGTTTTATTTTCTGGGGTTTCGAGGTTTCGCTCTGTCGTATATGAAATAAGTCCACGCGGGTATTCCATTTTATCCATTACGCCATCACACGCATCAATACATGCACCACAGTTAATACACTCAGCTTGCAGCCCATTTCTAATATCAATACCTGTTGGGCACACTTGAACACACAAGTTACAGTCTATACAGTCGCCTAGCTCTAAATCTTCATGATCTACTTTACGTGAACGAGGACCACGGCTTTCACCACGGCTTTCGTCGTACGTTACAGTGTATGTATCTTTATCAAACATAGCTGATTGAAAACGTGAGTAAGGGCAAATGTGTAAACACATAATTTCTCGCATCCAACCGGCATTACCATAGGTACACGCAGCAAAGAAAATAATACTGACTAGTGCATAACCACCCACGTTAAACGTTACAAAATCAGGAAGTAACTCTCTGATTGGCGTAAAGTAACCCACAAAAGAAATAGCGGTATATAACGAAAACAATACCCAACTAGTATGCTTTGCCGTTTTACGCCAAAACTTATCAAAATTCATGGGTCGTTGATCGAGTTTTTTACGCTGATTAGCTGTGCCTTCAAGCTTTTCTTCAAACCAAATAAAAATAAAGGTCCAAACAGTTTGCGGACATGTGTAGCCACACCACACCCGCCCATAGAAGGTGGTCACTAAAAACAGCGCAAATGCTGCCAGCATAAAAATAAACGCTAATATGGTAAAATCTTGAGGCCATAGCGTTAAACCAAAAATATTGTATTTTTGACCAATTAGATCAAACAGCACTGCTTGCTGGCCGTTAAAATTAATCCAAGGAAGTAACATAAACGCAAGTAGGCCTAAAAAGCCAATGCGCTGCCTAAGTAATTGATGTAGGCCTTTTACGGCACGCACATAAATACGATTTCGGGGATTGAACCTATCATCTTGACGGCTTAAATCCGGTTTTTGGATTTTCACCTCTACAGGGATATTCTTTACTTTAATTTGCTTGTCCATCGAAGTTCCTCAACGCCGCTTGGAAATAAAAATCCAGCAATACTCAAGTACTCTATACTTAAAGCTAGCAAGTTACTTGCTAGGCAGATTTACTTTAATAAATTGCCTTCTCGAATACTTTCAGATATTTCAGAAATATCTGACTGCTGTTAACCATTATAACAATGTTGGTTAAAATTACTGGCATAGATCGCTAATAATTTATTCATCCCAGTTACTTGCTTTTAAAATGCAGTTTATTACACTGCATGGTAATTCAACCCTACTTAGATCAAGGTTTACGTATCCATGAAAAAATTTATTATTTTGGTAGTTGTGATCCTTGCCTTTTTTACAATCGATCATCCGCTTATAAAAGAACCTCGCGAAAGGTTATTAGGTGAAGGCATTGGTTTTTTAAGTGATGCAAGTAAGGTTAACAGAAGCCCTGCTGCAAATATGGCTAAAAATAGAATCAGCACTCAACTTAAATTGTCTGAATCTGAGGGTGAGTACGTAGAAAAAACGTTTACAACAGATGACTCTGTTCAGTTATTTCACCTACGTTATTGTCGTGAACGTGACTTAAACCTTTATTTTTATGGCGATCGTTTAAATACGGTATGTAAAATAGTGACTGAAGCATTAGAGCAAAAGCGAGCAAAGTAGTGGATTTTTCAGGATTAAATAAAAAAGCAAGCGACTCATTTCATAAACAACGCAATATGCTCAAGCAATTAGCACAAGGCAAAACGTTAAAGTGTGAGAAGTGTAATGGGGTTTTAACACTTAATTTAGCCACCAGTGAACCTGGTAAAGGCGTAGTAAAGTGCAAACAAGGCTGTACGGATATTATATTAGAGCTAGGCACTTAGATTAAACTAAGTGCCTGGTATTAATAATTACTCTTCCCAACTCTCGTCGGTTATCAAACCGCTATTAATTGCGACCACTTCAATTAGTTCAGCAAACCCTAATGCAAAGTCACCCATTGATTCATATTGGTACTGACACAAGGCTTCTATAGTCATGTTATTTTGTTTGGCAATCTGAGCTATTGCTAGCTGATCTAGTGCAAAAAAGCTTAATGTACTTAACGCACTTTCTAATGCTTGTTTAAAGTCAGTGTCTAATTGCGGTGCATTTAACAAAGGCTCTGCGTAAGCTTTGGTTGCAACTAAGAAGCCTTTACTCCATGACTTACAAAATTCAGCATCAAATGTGTTAGGTAATTTGTATCCAGTTTCAAATACTTGCTCACTAATTTTATGATATAGCGCCATAAACAAGAAAAGTACTTCTTCATCTAAATCATTAGCTGTATTTGGTAATATCTGCTCAAGCCACTCATGCACATCTAATGGATTGGGCGAACAAATAACGCCAAATAAATAGCCTTGGCTTTGTTGAAGGGTCATTGCTTGAGATTGGGTATTTAAAAATGTGCTGAGCTGCTTTGCGTGCAGCTCAGTAAATTGGGGTATTTGCATTAAAACTCTTTATATTCAAACATTAAAAGTTGAGCGGGTAACGACCTTGGCTATCTGGTCGGCCTAAAAATTTAACCGCATCATGTACATCTTTAGGTAAGCTAGCATCTGGTTTTACATAACCTGCCACACTAAAGTCGAAATTAGCTTTAAGTGTAGCATCTGCCTCAAGGCCAAGCGTATTATCTGGGTCAATTAATATAGCAATATCGCCCGACTTACAGCTTAACTTACCAGCCAGAGGTCCAATATTAAACCACCCATTTAAGCCTTGCACGTCAATATTAGGGCTCGCTATTTCACCTTTTAGTGAATCACAATAAGGTGCACCTGAGCTGTATTCATCAAGTTCTAAAATTACACGCCCTTTAGCGGTTACAGGTAGGGGAAGCTGCACGCGCTGCATTGCACGCTCTACAGTGGAGCGTACTAGGCCGTCAGTCACTTTAACTTCTTGATTAAAAAGCCCATAACTTACATCAGCATAACCCGAGATATCACTACGCTCTCGTGCATTACCAAACTTCACATTCGCATTTAGCTTGCCTGTAAATAACTTCCAGCCAGCAATGTCCCAGCGCACATTATTTAACTGTTCACCATCAAAACGAACTTGCATCATTTGACCTTGCCAAACAGTGCCTACAGTTTGCCCTACTTCTAATTGCTTTGGAAAGTACGGTTTTGCTATATCTAGTGCAATATGTGCTGGTAATTTAATAATACAAAACACAATAAAACTAATTAAAAAGACAGCCGATAACGTTATTATTTTTTTCATTAATTAATTCTCTAATACTAAACGGCTTACACGCACATAGCCTGATTTATCATCGCGGCTCAAATCTAAGTTTTCAATTTTTAAGCCGTGCTGATTCACTAGCTCATCTAACCACTCTATTAACTGATTAAATTCTACAGAGTCGAGCGTCAAACGCAGCGAATCACTACTTGGCTGCATTTTACTAATACTTATTTGATGGCGCCCACGTGTAGAATTAACAATTTGGCTTAAGTTTGCATTGCTAGCAACACTGGTGTTACCCGCAGCCTTTAGTTTAACAATACTGTCATCAACCCAAGCTAATAGCTCTTGTTGTTTAATTTGAAATTGCTGTGCCTTTTCTATCGCATTATTTAATGGTCGAAATATTCCCATTACTAAAACAAAAATAATAAACACGCCACCAGCGACCATTACCAATTGTTGTTCTTGCTCTTTAAGCGAGCGCCATTGTTGCATTAACTGCTTTTTCATACTGCACCTCGCAGTTTAATTTCACCAACGACATAATCACCGTCGTTATTTAAAGACCCTTGCTCAACAGTTAAACCTTGTTTTTCAAGTATGATTTTTACTTTACCAAAGGTTTGGAAGTCTTTAGCACGTGCACGAATGCGCAGCTCATTGCGACGTTTGTCATAACGAAGTGTTTCAGGTGTAAATTCGCTGACTTGCGAAAATACATCAACCAAATTAGTCGTTAAGTCTAAAAAGCCCGACTCACTTGAGCCTTGCACTTTATCTAACGCGCCTTTAATTTGGCTTTTAATTAGATTGGGGCGAACTTTAGTTCCTGGAAATGCTTTTTGGTATCTGTCGACTACTTGAGCTTTAGCTACTTCTACTTGTGTATTAAGTTGGTGTAACTCAATAGCTTTTATTGTAATCGTAGAAACCAATGCAACACTTGCTATAATTGCGGCGCCTTTCCAGTAACCCCACCATAAAGCGCTTTGTTTTTTAAGCTGATACATACCTTGGCGTAAGTTAAAATTAACGCTATCTAACTGCTTTGCAAATAATGCTAGAGGTAAGTCGTACTCACTCGTTTGCGCTTGTAAGTTAACGCTTTCTGGAAACTGACTAGCTGGGCTAAAATGCTTAATATCAGGATTACCCATGGCTGTTAAGTAGCCATTTAACCAACTAGATTCAACCGCACCTATATGCCATTGCCCCTGCTTAAATAACCATTGGTTATTGAGCTCGATAGCGGTAACTGCGCCATCATCTGCAAGCGGTAACAACAAAGCATCGGGTAATATTCTGTATACTGATAGATTATGCTCTACAAATAATGCGAGCCATTGTTCAAACCATTCACGGTCTGTCATTGCTACACGAATTGCATGTTGCTCACCAAGCATTGTCGGCTGCGCTACTGCTATAAACAGTTCATCTACGTCACATGCTATATCTTCCTCCAGCATGTATGGCAATGCTTGCTCAAGCTTGCGATTCCATTTTGTTGGCAAAGCGACCGTTTTTAATTGCACTTGATCACTTGGTAACAACACAACAACTTCTCGGGTAAGTGCTTTTTCGCTTAGCTCACTTAAATGCTCTGCATTTGGTAACTCGCCACTGGCTATTATTTCTTGTTCTTGTGGTGAGTAAATTAACCAATTAAGCAATTCTTGCTCGGTTTGACCCGTGCGGATCAACAGTATTTCTGTCACTGTACGCCTCCAAATTTTCGCGCCAGTATCGTTACGTCACCGTCTTTAGCGTGCAGTAATGTGGTCATCGAAAAACGCAGGTCGACAAAATTTGCCTGCGTTTGTAATTTAAAATATTCGCTTTTAATACTAAATAAACTTTTGACTGAGTCGGTATTAGTACCGCCTTGTTGCTTCACCTGTTCAAAAAATTCATCAATGGTGTCAAAGCCAGTTTGCGGTCTTGCACCTACCACAGCCTCTGCACCAGATAAGCTCAAGCTTTCTATTAAGGCACTGAGTATAAGTGCTTGCTCTGGGATTAATGTATTTACGTTAATAGATAAAAGCGTACTGCCTGGTATTACACATACATATGGCAATACTTTTTCCATCACTAATGGGTTAAAGCCCTTAACCAAGCGTAATTCCGATGTTGATGCAAATAAACTATTGGCTGTCATATACGGAAAATCTCGTGATAAATACTCGTCTTCTTCTGCGCCTGAGCGATATGTAATACTGTCCTCGTCAAGCCAATCAAATACGCTATCTGCCATTGTCTCTTCTGATTCATCAGCAGGTAAATCTTCAATGTTTTCAAGTAATGCAAAGAGTGCTTTATGTGCAGGGTTTGTTTTACTTGCGCTATTTTCTTCTGGCGCTATGGCTAAAGCATTTAAATTTAAACATGCTTGTAAATCAGTAATTTTGCCACTTAACGTGCCGTTATCAACAGGGTATGAAGCATCACCTTGAGTTGCCCAAACTTGATCAAGTGTTGTTTTATCAGCATCATCTTTTTTACTTTGTATTAGCCCTTTAATAGCAAGCTCTTCTGCACCGTAGGCATACCATTTAGCTTGCTGGTGACCTTGCAAATTAGTACTTTTTTGCACTTGAACCATTAAATTAGCACTCATTTCTACTGCTAAAATAGCCGCTAATGCCACAATAAACAAAACAATAACAAGTGCTGCGCCGCGCGATGATTGCTGCTTAACCATTATTCACATCCGTACTTTGTGTAGCAACAACTTTGCCTTGCCCAGGAACTAAAAATACACGACGAATTGGCTCTGCTTCTATTTGTTTCAAAGTAACAGCAACCGCTTTAGGGAGAGCTTTAATTTCCCACTGTTCTTGCCATTCGTTTTTATCATCTAAAAACTCAAACTTAAGCTCTTCAACATTTTCTAGTACACGTTGAACTCGCGGTTCCATATTATCAAGCTGATCAACATAAACCCGATAAACACGCTCAAGGTTATCGTCTATCACTCTATAACCAACGGCTTGTAGTTCTGAACGTGGCAATAAATTAATTGGATTTATCCAGCCATCCCGTACAAACGCAATACCATCGTATTGGCTTTCTAAAACGTAACGACCAGCAAGTAAATATTGTTCTTGAACATCACCAGATTCGTTTCGTACTGCACGTTTGGTCATTTGGCTAAAATCTTGATCCATTAACCTAAATGTTGTTTGCAACCCATTTAACTCAGCAATTTTTTCATCGGAGGCATCTTTTGCTCTTGTTGTCGTCTCTAGTATTTGATGAGTAGCAATAATAACAAAAGCTAAAATACCCAGTGCTACCATAACTTCAAGTAATGTAAACCCGCGCTGCTTCACTTACTTTTTGCCTTTATTTAGATACGTTGATAACTCATATGCCGAATGCTCATATTTTTCATCCGTAAAAACATTTATGGTTAACTTAACAAAGCTTTTGTCAGCAGTGGCTGTTACTTCTTGCTGCCAAAACCATTCAACACCGCCCATTACTTCGCTGCCTTTAAGGTTATTTTTACCTTGCCATTGTTCGCCTTTAGTACGCTGTTCAATAATAACGTTTTCGGCGACCCAAGATGCATAGGTTTGCTCTTCAATAGTCGTTAAGTGGTGTATGTGCTCGCTTGTTGCTTGCATTGCAGCTATACCCGCCATGGCACAAATACTTAATGCCACTAATACCTCTAATAAGGTAAACCCTTTAGTGCGCTTCATTATTCTGGCTCTCGGCGAAAGTTTACTGGTGCAGCAAATTCACCTTCAATGTAATACACAGGCTCGCTTTGCTCTTTTAACTCTAATATAAGTTGAAACGCGCTTACCTCACCTGATGACAAAATAAGTACTTGTGGGATTTTCAACTTTTTAAGCTCAAGTAAGCTGTCTTCATCGCCGCCACTCATAAGTTCGCGCCAGTTAGATTGCTCTAAGAGATTATCTTGCGCCCACGCTAAATCTTCTAAGTTAAGAGTGAGCTTTAATCTTTCATCTAACTCTATTGGTTTAAAAAGATCTTCACGGTCAAAGGTAATCCACTTTTCACCATCGAAAACTAAATACTCTAACGTATTTTCTTCTACTAATAAGCCCAATTCAACTTGGTTTAAAATGGCAAATTCCGATGCCATGTTAATGGTGGTATGCAGCCTTAATGCTTGAGTATCTAACTCTTCCTCAGCACCGCCTTCTAAGCTATATACCACCATTTTTGTAGCAAAAGCGATGATCACTAATACCACTAAAATTTCTATTAAACTAAAGCCTCTGCTTTTTGCATGGCGCTGCTTAAGGCTTGCTTTCATAGCAAGCCTCTAGCATTAACATGTTCATACAAAGCAGTGTACTTAAGCATTATTGTTTTTCTTCGTCCCAGTTACCGATATCATCATCAGTACCTACTTCACCATCTGGGCCCATAGAAAAAATATCAAACTTGCCAATTTCACCTGGGCTAATTAGCTGATATAGATTACCCCATGGATCTTCTGGTAATTCATTAATAAAACCACCGTCAGGGAAACGTTTTGGAACCGGTTCAATGCTTGTTTGAGTAACTAGCGCTTCAAGACCTTGCTCTGTGCTTGGGTAGCTCTTATTTTTAAGCTTGTATAAGCTCATTGCATCTTCTAATTGCTGAATATCTAGATGCGCTTTATCGATAGCAGCCTCTTCTTGCTGACCCATAATGTTAGGTGCAACAATTGACATAATCATTCCGATGATAACCAGTACCACCATCACTTCTAGTAAAGAAAAACCTGATTGTTTATTCACGTAATTACCTCATTATTCTAAAAACATTAAGTAAAAATGGTTTAGCTAAAACCATTAATATATTTAAAAATTTATTCTAACTTAAAGTCCAACAGCTTTATTCATCGCCATTATTGGCTGCAATATTGCCATTACTATAAATAATACAATAACCGCCATTGAGGCGATCATCGCAGGCTCTAGTAGTTTAAGCGATACATTAACCATGCTCTCAAATTCGCGATCTTGGTTATTTGCAGCACGCTCTAACATTTGCTCTAGTTCACCTGATTTTTCACCACTTGCTATCATATGCAGCATCATTGGTGGAAACAACTTAGTTTGCTGAAGTGCAGCTCTTAAGCTTGCACCCTCGCTCACTCTATCGGATGCATCTGCAACCGCTTTTTTAATTTTTTCGTTAATTAATACACCGCCCGAGATACGCATCCCCTCGAGCAATGGTACCGAGCTTGACGATAAAATACTTAAAGTACGCGCAAAACGTGCGGTGTTAATACCACGAGCCACTTTACCTATACCTGGCATATGTAGTACTCGGTCATCCCACCAAAAACGTATTTTAGGCTGCTTAAGTGCATGCTTAATACCAATGGCTATAGCTGTAATAGCTATTAAACTAATAAACCAATAATTTTGCACAAAATGGCTGCCTGCCATAACCCATTCGGTTGTCCAAGGAAGTACTTGTTTTGTTTTTTCAAACGTTTTTAATATTTTTGGTACTACAGTACCAAGCAATACCGACACAATACCGATTGCAAATACCACTAAAATAATAGGGTAAACCATAGCCTGAGTTATTTGGCTACGCATATGTTGGCGCTGCTCGGTATAGTCGGCTAAACGATTAAGTACTTGGTCAAGGTGACCCGACTTTTCGCCTGCGGCTACCATTGCACGATATAAATCGTCAAAAACATGAGGAAACTCACTAAGGCCATCGGCAAGTGTGTAACCTTCAACCACTTTTGAGCGTACCGACATAAGCATACGCTTTAAACGCGGCTTTTCGCATTGCTCAGCAACCGCCATAACAGCGCCTTCAACAGGGAGTGCCGATTGAATAAGTGTTGCTAATTGCCTTGTAATTAGTGCTAAGTCTGAGGTTGAAATTGTCGGTTTAAAAAAGCCACCGAGTAAAGGGGCTTTTTCACCTTTGACTTGTTTATCACTTTGCGCCGCAGGGACAACTTCAAGCGGCGTAAGTTTTTGATCACGTAAAGTTTGGCGAATTTGTTTAGCTGTATCGGCTTCTAAAATGCCTTTTTTTTCTTTACCTCGGCCATCTAAGGCACGGTATTCAAACGCCGCCATAGTTAACCTTCCTCACGGGTAACACGCAATACTTCTTCAAGTGTTGTTTTACCTACAAGTACACGGCTACACCCATCTTGGCGAATACTTGGGCTGCGCTTACGAATGTATTTTTCTACGCTTTGCTCGCCTTTACCGTTGTGAATCATTTCGCGTATTGTTTCATCAACTACAAGTAACTCGTGAATACCCGTACGACCACGATAGCCATTAAAGTTACACTCTTCACACCCTACTGCTCGATAGATTGTCGGTTGGCTTTCAAAAGGAACCCCTAACAGCTGGCATTCATGCTCATCAGCCGTGTGACCTTCTTTGCAGGTATTACACAATGTACGTACTAGCCGTTGCGACAACACACCGAGTAACGACGATGAAAGTAAGAATGGTTCAACACCCATATCTTCCATACGTGTAATTGCACCCGATGCGGTATTAGTATGCAGAGTAGACATAACAAGGTGGCCGGTAAGTGACGCTTGAACACCAATTTGCGCAGTTTCAAGGTCGCGTATTTCACCCACCATTACTACATCAGGATCTTGGCGTAATATTGCACGTAAACCACGTGCAAATGTCATATCAACTTTTGCATTAACTTGTGTTTGCCCAATGCCTGGAATTTCGTACTCTATCGGATCTTCAACGGTAAGAATATTGCGATCGCGTGAGTTAATTTGGCTCATACCAGCATATAGAGTGGTACTTTTACCAGAGCCCGTTGGCCCTGTTACCAAAATAATACCGTGGGGTTTACTAATTAAATCTGAAAACAATGCACGATTATCTGCGGTCATACCTAAATCTTCTAGATCTAAACGCGCGTTGTTTTTATCAAGTAAACGCAGTACTACACGCTCACCGAAGCTCGATGGCATTGTAGACACACGCACATCAACTGCACGTCCGGCAATACGCAAACTAATACGACCATCTTGTGGAATGCGTTTTTCGGCTATATCAAGCTTAGCCATTACTTTAATACGAGACACAAGTAACGATGCAAGTTTACGATTAGGTTTAAGTACTTCTTTAAGCACGCCATCGACCCTAAAGCGAATAACAAGCTCTTGTTCGAAGGTTTCGATATGAATATCAGAAGCCCCTTCTTTAATCGCTTCACTTAGCATGGCGTTAATAAGCTTGATTATTGGCGCATCATCGTCACCAGCTAGTAAATCTTCAGTTTGCGGAAGTTCATCAGCAAGTGAGAATAAATCAACCTCGTTGCCAATATCTTCCATCATTTGTTGTGTTTCAGAGCTATCACGTTGGTATGACGCTTCAAGCAATAGCTCAAATTTATCATCAGCCAATTGCTCAAGTGTAAAACCATGGCCTGCGATACGGCGTACTTCTAATAGTACTTCCACATCTAGCTCACCACGGTAGTAAACTATACGGTGATCTTTGTTTTTGCCAAGCAACACACCTGCACGTCTTGCATAGGAAAACGGCAAACGCTTTGCTGGTAACTCAACTAACACATCACTCGTTAATAGCTCATCCTGATTATGCGTTTTAGGATGAACCACATCTTGGTTTATCTCTTGAATCGCATTAGTCATCTTTACGCTCTTGTGCATTTTGTTTACGCAGAGACTCTTCATACGTAGGGGGAAGTACTAATTCGTCATTCCACTCAGGTAAAATAGGCGTATCAGTCATTGGCATTAACTCAATACCGTCTTCTTTTTGTTTAAACTGCTCACCACGAATAAAGTTATATTTATTAAAGCTTAACTTATTCATGCTTACACCATCACGAATAATGGTTGGGCGAATAAACACAATAAGATTACGCTTACGGCGCGTTGTATTTGTTGATCTAAACAAGTGGCCTAAAATAGGGATATCGCCTAATAACGGCACCTTAGAAACACTTTCTTGTACGTCTTCGTCAATTAAACCACCAAGTACAACCATACCACCATCATCGGCCATTACCGTGGTTTTAATTGAACGCTTATTTACTGAAATATCAACCGCAGTTGCACCACTTACGCTCGATACTTCTTGCTCAATAGTAAGCTGTACTGCAGAGCCATCATTAATCTGAGGCGTAACAACCAATTTAATACCGACTTCTTGACGCTCAACTGTTTGAAATGGGTTTGCATTGTTACTGCCTGTTTGTGAGCCTGTAATAATAGGTACTTCTTGACCGACTAAAATAGAGGCTTCTTCGTTATCCATTGTAGTTATAGAGGGTGTAGCCAAAATGTTCGAATTTGTATCAGTAGCAACAGCCTGAATAATTGCGCCCCAATCATTTTTAACAACGCCCAGCGCTAAACCATTAATGCCACTAAGTAAGGAGGCTAATGGACCATAGTCACCTTCTGTTGTTTCCGTATACGGCGTTACCGTACCTGATTCAGTTCCTATTATATTTTTAGTAACGGTTACATCTTGTGCTTGCTCTGCAGCAACAGCTAATGACCCAACGGGAACCGTAGTGCCGTTGTTAAACTGCAACATACCGCCCTGCTCAGAAATCCACTGCAGGCCTAAGTTAACCCCGTCGCCTTCCATTACTTCAATAATAATCGCTTCAACCAGTACTTGGGCACGGCGAATATCAAGGCGTTCAATTACTGATTCTAATGATCGCATTGTGTCTGGCTGTGCGGTGATAATTAATGAGTTTGAGTCTGGGTGAGACTCTATACTGCTTTCATTATTGCTTCTGCTACGGGTCTTAGTAGTACCGCCTTGTGCATCTTCAACAAGTGACTTACTAACACCTTGCAATACTTTTACTAAATCTTCAGCTTTAGCATAATTTAGGTAAAACACCTTAGTATTACCTTGGCTTTCTAGCTCACCATCTAAGCGCTTAATAAGCTCAATAGCACGTGTACGTGCTTGGCCTTCACCACTTACAATAACGCTATTAGTTCGGCCATCAGCCACAACTTTTGGAATTAAAAATTCAGGCACACTGCCTTTACCGCTGTCTTTATAAATATTGTCTACTACAGAGACAACATCATCTGCCGTCGCATATTTAAGCTTAACAATGTCTACACGCTTGTCACCCGCCTGATCAACAGAGCGAATAATCTCAACTAAGCGATTAACCGATGCAGCATGACCTGTTAGCATCATTACGTTAGCCGCATTAAAGTTAGCAACGTGGCCACCATCTTTTTGATCGCTAAATTGACGAACTAGAGGACCAAGCTCCTGCACACTTACATTTTTAACACGTACAACACGCGTAATCATCATGTCGCCGCTAGCTTCACTACCTTCGTCAATAAGTGGCACATTTGATTTTTTAGCGTCTGAACTTTTTTCTACCTTAATTATGCCATTGTCCATTTCAACAGCTGAGTAGCCATAAACTTCCAATACATTTAAGAAGAACTGATAATAAAGTGCTTCGTCCATTAACTCATAGCTGCGAACATTTACCTTTCCGCGCACGTTAGGGTCAATAATGACTGTTTTATTAAGGTTTTTACCAACAATATTAATGAACTCGTTGATATCAGTCCCTTTAAAGTTAGCAGCATATTCAACAGCAGAAACAGACAAAGAAATACTTGCCGCCAAAAAAAGTGCTGCGTACTTAGCTAACCCTTTTTTAATTTTTTTGAGGTGTAGCACCTGAACCATCGTATTAAAACTCCAAAGCTAAATTATTGCAGACTAAATTGCACATCAATTTGTTCACCATCACGCTCTATAGTGATATTGGCATCTGTACTATTACGCAGCTCATTAATAGCTGACATAGCCTGTTTTAAATCTGTTAGTTGATAGCCATTTATAGAAATGGCTAAATCGTTATTTTTTAAACCCATTTGCTTAAACAGCTCAGGCTCTTTACCTGGACTTAAGCGATATCCAATTAGCTCACCATCATTCATGGCTTGTGAAACACGTATATAGTCAAATAGCTTGCCCGGCTCTTCGAGTAACTCTTCACGTGTTTCTATAATTGCTTCTTTAACGTCTGGATCTGCAGTGGCATCTATTTGTAGATCACTTGGTTCTAATTTTTGCGGACCCATTTCAGCATCATCACGCGCAGCGAGTACTGGCATAGACACCTTCTTACTGAAATCGAGTCCATCAAGCATTAATGTTTCAAAGCGTCCATTAACACTCAAAATAATACGATCCGGCAATATTTGTGCAACTTCAGCACGCGTACCCGATACTACTTCATCAACAAGATAGCTTACTTGCTTACCTTGTGATTCAATAATTGCGATACCTGCTTTGTCATCGTTATTAACCGCTACAATGCCGGTTAAATTGATACTTAAGCGCGTTTCTGGCGCATTATTTATTACCTGCGATTGCTTTGCAGTATTATTGTTGTTTGTTACAGTTTTTTTACCAAATAAAAATTGCTCAATAATATGCTGCGCTGAGTTGTTACTCGCACCAGATGACTGGTTAGCATAATGAGTAGGGGTAAGTAGAGTTACTGGTGGTTTTGGCCACAAAAGCCAAACAAGTTTTGATAATAAAAATGCAAGATAAACAACAACTAACAGTGTCACTAATGCACTTAACTTAGCATGCGGTAAACGAGTTAAAAATTGTTTTAGTTGTTGGATTTGCTGTTCCATAAATAGTGTTCTTATTTTAATTTACTGCGTTAGCGCGTACCCATAGTACCCTTTCATTTTTCTTTCAACAAGCACACTAATATTAAACTTTGTAAACAGATTAAATTAACTTTACATAACAGTACAAAAAGTAAACTGCCGTTGTAATACCTTCATCCTACGATGATTTCATGATAAATTTTAAGCTATAAAAACGTGGGGAAATGCCTTATGAGTAAAAAAAGTAATGCTAATACCAGCTCAGACCCTGTAGATGGGTTAAAAGTTCGATTAGATAAATGGTTATGGGCTGCGCGATTTTATAAAACTCGTGCAGTTGCACGCGAAATGGTGCAAGGCGGCAAAGTACATTATAATGGGCAACGTACAAAAGCGAGTAAAATAGTAGACGTTGGCGCAAAAGTAAAACTGGCTCAGGGCGTAGATGAAAAGCTGATAACTATACTCTCAGTGCTTGAAAAACGTCAAAGCGCCCCCATTGCACAGACCATGTATCAAGAATCTGATGCAAGTATTGCTAAACGCGAAGAGAACAGCATCGCACGCAAAAATAACAGCTTTTTTGCTCCTCATCCGGATAAAAAACCGGATAAAAAGCAAAGACGCGAACTTTTAAAAATGAAATCAAGTTAGGTATAGCCGCTCATGCAACAAGATTTACTTCACCGTTATTTATTCAACGAACTAGATGTTCGTGGCGAACTCGTACAAATCGAGAATGCTTATAATGAAATGATTGCCGACCATAATTACCCAGACCCTGTTAAAGCATTACTAGGTGAGTTACTTGTTGCAACCTGTTTATTAACCGCCACTTTAAAGTTTGAAGGTGAAATTGCAGTACAGCTTCAAGGTGATGGCCCAGTTAAATATGCAGTTATAAATGGTGATGATAAACAAAACATGCGTGGTATTGCACGCCTGCAAAGCGAAATTACGGGCACAACTGTAAAAGAGCTTATTGGTCAAGGCTATATGGTGATCACTATTACACCAAGTAAGGGTGAACGTTACCAAGGTATAGTTCCGCTAGAGCATGATACTCTGAGTGAATGTATCGAAAGTTACTTTGAGCAGTCAGAGCAATTAAAAACACGCCTTTGGTTTGCAACCGACACAACAGAAGGTAGCGCAAAAGCATGTGGTCTATTTTTACAAGTACTCCCAGTTGATAAACAAAAATCAATTGAAGACTTTGCACACCTAGAAGCATTAAGTAACACCATTAAAGATGAAGAACTATTACACCTTGATGCTAATACTGTCCTTACACGCCTTTATCACGAAGATAATCCTCGCGTATTTGAACCTCAAGCGATTAAATTCAAATGTGGTTGTAGTCGTGATAAGACAATTACTGCACTTGTTAATATTGGACAAGAAGAACTACTTAAAGACGTAGCTGAAAAAGGGTCTGTTAATATTAACTGTCATTACTGTTTAAAAGAGTATGTTTTTAACGAACAAGATATAAAAAGCATTTTCAACTAAATGTTCAGCTTCATCTATATATAGTAATTAAAGCCGCAAAATATGCGGTTTTATATTATAAAAAGATGATACCGGTGTCATCTTTTCTGCTAATTTCATGACACCGGTATCATTGAAATTATTCATGTTTTTTCTTAAATATATGTGTTTTTAGAGGCTTTACGGGCTCGAATATCTTAAAACCTTCTGTTACTATAATTTCAGTTTAAGGGCACTGATAACCCCAGAGCTATCCGTTCAAACTCTCACACATAGTTAGGTATAAACATGACTACAGGCGCTACACGTTTTGTCGATTTAACCGCAGCTGAACTTGTCGAGCATGCGATCCGCCGTGGCGAAGGTACTTTAGCCGCAAATGGTGCTTTTGTTGCAATTACAGGAAAACGAACTGGTCGTTCACCAAAAGATCGTTTTATTGTACAAGAAACAACAACTCAAAATGATATTCAATGGGGCAACGTTAATCGTCCATTTGATGCAGACAAATTTGACGCATTATGGGCTCGCGTAGAATCACATGTTCAAAGTAATGACCACTTCACCTCTCACCTAGAAGTTGGCGCAGACCCTGAGCATTATCTACCTGTAGTTGTAACTACAGAAACAGCGTGGCACCATATTTTTGCCAAAAACATGTTTATCGAACCGCAGAACTATAACGCTTCAAACTTACCACAATGGCAAGTAATGAACGTTCCTTCGTTTGTATGTGAGCCAGAACGTGATGGCACAAATAGCGATGGCACCGTCATTATTAACTTTGCGCAGCGTAAAGTATTACTAGCAGGTATGCGTTACGCCGGTGAAATGAAAAAATCGATGTTTTCTGTACAAAACTTCCTACTACCAGCAAAAGGTGTATTACCAATGCACTGTTCTGCTAATGTTGGTGAAGCAGGCGATACAGCATTATTCTTCGGTTTATCTGGTACGGGTAAAACAACACTTTCAGCAGATCCTACTCGCTTTTTAATTGGTGATGACGAACATGGTTGGGCACCTGGAAGCGTGTTTAATATTGAAGGCGGTTGTTATGCTAAATGTATCGACCTGTCACAAAAGAATGAACCTGTAATTTGGAATGCTATCCGCTTTGGCACTATTTTAGAAAATGTAGTGTTAGATGAAAAAGGCGTTCCAGATTTTAACGATACTAGCCTTACTCAAAATAGCCGTGCAGCATATCCACTTGAACACGTTGAAAAACGTAAAGTAGAAAACCGCGCAGGAGAACCTAAGGCTGTTGTATTTTTAACTTGTGATGTAAGCGGTGTATTACCACCCGTTTCTATACTTAGCGAAGAAGCTGCTGCTTTTCACTTTTTAAGTGGATACACAGCAAAAGTTGGTTCTACTGAGATTGGTTCAACTAGCGATATTGAATCAACATTTTCGACATGTTTTGGCGCACCATTCTTCCCACGCCCTGCTGGTGTTTACGCTGAGCTTCTTATGAAGCGTGTACGCGAGTTTGGCGCTAAAGTGTACCTTGTGAATACAGGTTGGACTGGCGGCCCTTACGGCACAGGTAAACGTTTTGATATCCCAACTACTCGTGCAGTAATTGATGCAATCGTATCTGGTAAATTAGCGGGTGTTGAAACTCAGCACATTGATGTTTTAAACCTAGATGTACCGGTAGCAGTTCCAGGTGTAGATACTAACTTACTTAACCCAATTAATACGTGGGAAGACAAAGCTAAGTACAATGAATATGCAGCAAAACTTGCCGCAGACTTCACTGAAAACTTTGCTAAGTATGACGTATCAGACGATATAAAAAATGCAGGACCTAAAGCTTAAATAAGCTTCAAGCTTGTACTTTAACGCCAGCCAAGAGCTGGCGTTTTACTTTCTAAATACCTAATTTAATAAGTGCGACAAAATGCCGCACAACTCATATCAAAAAACCATATAATATACCGCGTAATTAATCATTCTTTAATGCCCAATAAACCTGCATTACTCATTACGACTATTTAATTAATGACACTAAAGCTTTCATGGCGAAAAATATTCAGGCGGTTACATTTATACTTAGGGCTCTCGGTAGGTGTTTTACTTGCTATTATTAGCCTTTCTGGCTCCGTATTAGTTTATTACCCACAAATAGACTCACTGTTAAATCCAATTAATGACACTACCACTAATACAAAACCACCTAATTGTGATCAAGCATATAATACGCTAAGAGCCAATTTTCCTATAAAACTAGGGCCATAGCGATTAGAAAACACAGGTGTGAACTCAATTATACCCGCACGCTACTACAATCCCATAGAAACAAAAGAGCAAGGCTTTGCTCCCTTAATGGTATGGCTATCTAGCAGTAGTGATAAAGTAATACGTAAAAACTATTGGGGAAAATACTTAGTAACTTGGATGTACAACTTACATTTTTCATTACTAACAGGAGCAACGGGCACTCTCGTTGTTGGCTATATAGGCATAGCCTCAATAGTTCTTCTTATCTCTGGATTCTTTGCTTGGTTTCCAAAGCCTGGGCAGTGGATAAAGACACTAAAATTTAAATCTCGTAGCTCTAAAATAGGTTTGCTATACGACTGGCATAAACTAATTGGTTTAACCTTCTGCATACCGCTACTAGCTTTAACTGTTACAGGTGTTATGCTCGCTATTCCAAAACAAACAGATCCTATATTAATAGCCCTAGTTGACGATATAAACTCCCCACCAAAAACACAAATACAGCCTTGTAAACAATTCAATATTCCTTTATCGCAAGCAATACTAATAGCACAAAAAGCATTACCGAGTGCGCGTTTAGCTTGGATTGAAACACCCTCAAACTTAAATGCTATTTACAGATTTAGATTTCAAACTGTAGACGATCCTTCGTATCGCTTCCCACATAGCTATATAGAAGTTAATGCACTTACAGGAAAGTTAGAGAGCGTGTTTAATATAGATAAGCAAAGTACGGCTAGTAAAATAAAAAACTGGATACACCCTCTACATCACGGCAGCATTGGCGGTAACATTTTAAAAGTCATTTGGGTGCTGAGTGGCTTTGGACCTGCTGCATTGTTCTTTATTGGCGTATATAGGTGGTTAGTTAGAACCAAGAAAATATAAAAATAAAATAAACTTTACGCCAATCTCCCTAGTTAAATGATCTATTTGAGGACAAAAATTTCTTTATTTCGTTGTTCTCGCCAATTACTCCTAAGTTGCTCAACCTTCTGTATCCATGCAATCGTATATCAGAAATTTCTAACGCAATTAACGTCAAGTTCAATCCACCAAATTGATTAGGTATTATTGCCGATTAGTATAATTATCAGGTATGTGTATTTATTCTGCACGCGCTAAAACTACAGTTAGTTACAGATGTAATGCGGTAAATCACTTAGGTAAACTTAGCGCACAATAGTGCCACCCAATTAATTGCTTACTAGTGTCTGTAAATAAGGCTATATACCTAATGGGAATGTCTAATAGGCTACTGAATAGTTAAAGCAAGGCTCTTTACAATGTGAAGCCTGCGTAATGTCACGATACCCACAGCGGTGGAGAGTCACGTAGTAAATGCTAATTTATTGGCCGACTGAGATATTAAGGGATTTTGCTGTGATTTTAACGTCGGGAGTCGCTACGCTCGGCCGACCTACGTGATGTGTGTTGATGTGAGTGTGTGTTAATTGCGCGCATTTCACTTTTCTGCAGACGTAAAAAAGCCCGAATCGTTAGATCCGGGCTTTCTACAATTTGAAGCCTGGTAATGTCCTACTTTCACATAGCAAATGCTACACTATCATCGGCGCTGTTTCGTTTCACTACTGAGTTCGGCATGGAGTCAGGTGGGTCCAAAACGCTATTGTCACCAAGCAAATTTGGGCGTTAATCCGTATCGCTACGCACTAACTGAATTTGGAAAATATCTGATAATATTTTTTAAGTCTTTCTAAGTAATATCTACTTTAGTCATATTAACTTCTGTCTAAACTGTCGCATAAAACGCGTTTGGCGTTGTATGGTTAAGCCTCACGGGTAATTAGTACAAGTTAGCTTAATGGCTCACACCACTTCCACATCTTGCCTATCAACGTTGTAGTCTTCAACGGCCCTTCAGAGACTTTAAAAGTCTAGTGAGAACTCATCTCGAGGCCTGCTTCGCGCTTAGATGCTTTCAGCGCTTATCAGTTCCGAACGTAGCTACCGGGCAATGCCATTGGCATGACAACCCGAACACCAGCGGTTCGTTCACTCCGGTCCTCTCGTACTAGGAGCAACCCCTCTCAATTCTCAAACGCCCACGGCAGATAGGGACCGAACTGTCTCACGACGTTCTAAACCCAGCTCGCGTACCACTTTAAATGGCGAACAGCCATACCCTTGGGACCGACTTCAGCCCCAGGATGTGATGAGCCGACATCGAGGTGCCAAACACCGCCGTCGATATGAACTCTTGGGCGGTATCAGCCTGTTATCCCCGGAGTACCTTTTATCCGTTGAGCGATGGCCCTTCCATTCAGAACCACCGGATCACTATGACCTACTTTCGTACCTGCTCGACGTGTCTGTCTCGCAGTTAAGCTGGCTTCTACCATTACACTAACCGTACGATGTCCGACCGTACTTAGCCAACCTTCGTGCTCCTCCGTTACTCTTTAGGAGGAGACCGCCCCAGTCAAACTACCCACCAGGCACTGTCCGTAACCCCGATTCAGGGGCCAACGTTAGAACATCAAAACTACAAGGGTGGTATTTCAAGGTTGACTCCACAACAACTAGCGTCGCTGCTTCAAAGTCTCCCACCTATCCTACACATGTAGGTTCAATGTTCAGTGCCAAGCTGTAGTAAAGGTTCACGGGGTCTTTCCGTCTAGCCGCGGGTACACAGCATCTTCACTGCGATTTCAATTTCACTGAGTCTCGGGTGGAGACAGCGTGGCCATGGTTACACCATTCGTGCAGGTCGGAACTTACCCGACAAGGAATTTCGCTACCTTAGGACCGTTATAGTTACGGCCGCCGTTTACCGGGGCTTCGATCAAGAGCTTCTCCCTAAGGATAACCCCATCAATTAACCTTCCGGCACCGGGCAGGTGTCACACCGTATACGTCATCTTGCGATTTTGCACAGTGCTGTGTTTTTAATAAACAGTCCCAGCCACCTGGTCACTGCGGCTCCCGTCCGCTTAGAGAGCAAGTCTCATCACAGATAGGAGCGTACCTTCTCCCGAAGTTACGGTACGATTTTGCCTAGTTCCTTCACCCGAGTTCTCTCAAGCGCCTTAGTATTCTCTACCTGACCACCTGTGTCGGTTTGGGGTACGATTCCATATAATCTGAAGCTTAGAGGCTTTTCCTGGAAGTATGGCATCAGCAACTTCATCACCGTAGTGACTCGTCTCGTGTCTCAGGTTTAGTGTTTGTCCGGATTTACCTAAACAAACGCCCTACTCACTTTCACATAGACTACCAACGCTATGCTTGCTTAGCCTGCTCCGTCCCCCCATCGCAATTATATCGAGTACAGAAATATTAATCTGTTTCCCATCGACTACGCCTTTCGGCCTCGCCTTAGGGGTCGACTTACCCTACCCTGATTAACATGGGATAGGAACCCTTGGTCTTCCGGCGTGGGAGTTTTTCACTCCCATTATCGTTACTCATGTCAGCATTCGCACTTCTGATACCTCCAGCATACCTCCCGGTACACCTTCAACGGCTTACAGAACGCTCCCCTACCACTCAGAATAAATTCTGAATCCGCAGCTTCGGTGCATAGTTTAGCCCCGTTACATCTTCCGCGCAGACCGACTCGACCAGTGAGCTATTACGCTTTCTTTAAAGGATGGCTGCTTCTAAGCCAACCTCCTGGCTGTCTGGGCCTTTCCACATCGTTTCCCACTTAACTATGACTTTGGGACCTTAGCTGGCGGTCTGGGTTGTTTCCCTCTTCACGACGGACGTTAGCACCCGCCGTGTGTCTCCCGGATATTACTTTACGGTATTCGGAGTTTGCAAAGGGTTGGTAAGTCGGGATGACCCCCTAGCCTTAACAGTGCTCTACCCCCGTAAGTATTCGTCCGAGGCTCTACCTAAATAGATTTCGGGGAGAACCAGCTATCTCCCGGTTTGATTAGCCTTTCACTCCTAGCCACAGGTCATCCCCTAACTTTTCAACGTTAGTGGGTTCGGTCCTCCAGTTGATGTTACTCAACCTTCAACCTGCCCATGGCTAGATCACCGGGTTTCGGGTCTATACCTTGCAACTATTCGCCCAGTTAAGACTCGGTTTCCCTACGGCTACCCTATTCGGTTAACCTCGCTACAAAATATAAGTCGCTGACCCATTATACAAAAGGTACGCAGTCACCCAACAAGTGGGCTCCTACTGCTTGTACGTACACGGTTTCAGGTTCTATTTCACTCCCCTCACAGGGGTTCTTTTCGCCTTTCCCTCACGGTACTGGTTCACTATCGGTCAGTTGGGAGTATTTAGCCTTAGATGATGGTCCACCTATATTCAGTCAAAGTTTCACGTGCTCCGACCTACTCGATTTCACTTAAAATGTCTTTTCATGTACGGGACTATCACCCTGTATCGTGGCGCTTTCCAGCAGCCTTCCATTAACACATAATAAGCTTAAGGGCTGTTCCGATTTCGCTCGCCGCTACTTTCGGAATCTCGGTTGATTTCTTTTCCTACGGGTACTTAGATGTTTCAGTTCTCCGCGTTCGCCTCGTTAACCTATGTATTCAGTTAACGATACCTGCAAGCAGGTGGGTTTCCCCATTCGGAAATCTTAGTCTCAAGCGCTTTTTACTAGCTTGACTAAGCTTATCGCAAGTTAATACGTCCTTCATCGCCTCCAACTGCCAAGGCATCCACCGTGTACGCTTAGTCACTTAACCATACAACCCAAACGGGTCTTT
>NZ_AUTR01000055.1:0-14453 GCF_000497875.1 Pseudoalteromonas sp. S8-8 | reverse complement strand
TAATGCCAGTCAGTTAACAGCTGACTGGCTTTTTTTATTGGGGTATTTACTGGGTTTTGGTTTCACACACCTCGGATACGCCCGCTCCCGTTTTATCGGCAATATGTGATATTCAACTTGAGCTTGTAATTGCTCTATTGATTTAGGTATCCGTCCTGCATTTTCTATAAACATTGTATGAATAAGGTTAATAATACTAATAGCACACGTCGTAAAACTCAGGTGTTTTGCATATATCCCAGATTTTTTCTGCGCCATTTTCACCATCTGGTATCGGAGCAAGTTATAGCTCAACATTACGCCCCATAATTCTTGCGCTATCATCTCAGGTTTCTTGCTGCGTAGCGTAAAGTGACTATTCAGTAAGGTTTGTTTCATTTCTCGATAACCAAGTTCAATTTCCCACCGATCACTATAGAGGTCAACAATTTCAGCCTTAGGGAAACGCATTGGGTCTGTTAATGAAGTGAGTATATTCACCTCTTTCCCCTTAACCGTTTTTGTGACTAGCCTAACTTCAATGCTCTCTGGTAAATCGTCGAACTTTTTTCTCGCTTGTGCTGTTGCTTTTAGCTTGATGAGTTTGTCTTGACGACCTAGAGAGCGAACAATTTCATATTGCGTGCCTTTTCTCATCGGTTGAAGCCAATGCCTATTTACCCCAGCATGATGCCAACGATTGAGTAAGCCTAGAGAATAGAAGCCTCTATCAAATAACGTCAGTGAGTTATCGGGTGTTGCCTCGATTAAGTCTTCAGCCAACACCATTTCACTAGTACGACAACTATCAAAGGCGCTCCCCATTAATAAATGACTAGTTAACTCCATCAAACACACCATGCGAACCTGAGGGAAGGCCGTGTCACCATACTGATTTTTCCACATGGAGAATGCATGTTGATTTTCAGCAGTATCCGGTGTGCGCCAAATGACACCATCAACACCCAGTAGTGATAGCCCGCACCATGTGGGATGGTTCGCATCAGCATTCCACATTTGCTGACTTTGCTCAAAAACCTGTTTAACGGCATCAGCCCCAAGCCGCTGCCTAGCCTGTACAACCGCGCTGGGCGCAACGAGTTCTTTTTTACCTGGTAAAGCGAGCCCTAATTTACTGACAATACTCCACAGTGGGTCTTCACGATAAAACGACATACAAATGACTGTCCAAACGGCCATCTCAACAGGAAGCCTTCTTTTCCTTATCGTCGCGACACCTGCGGTTTCTGCGCATTGTTTGATAAACTCAGGGCATAAAAAATCACTCAGTTGACCTAAGCCTTCTGAATTGGGTGCGTAGCTATTGGCTAGAGAAAGTGCGGTAGTGAGTTGCAAAATAAAAGGCTCCTGAATAAATTCAGAAGCCTTTATAAACTAACCAGAAGATCGGTCAATGGATCGTTAAATATTTCTTAACTGATCGGCATTAAGCTTAGGCTGCCTTTTGCGTTTTACCAAGTTTATTCAAATAGCTCATCAAGTACGTAATAAAATAACTTAGCCTGTTCCTCTAAGCTCACACTCAGCATTTTTTGCGCAACTTGCTCGCCAGTTATTGGTTTGTAACGCTTTAAAAACGGAAGTCGTGTAATAACAGGAAAAATAATACTGCCTATCTTTTCTGCCACTCTAAATTGCTCACGATCACCTAATAATAAAGAGGGTTGTAAAATACTTATTTTATCAAAAGGGAGTGCTTTAATATGTTGCTCAAGCTCACCCTTCATTTTCAAATAAGCACTGTTACTGTGCGTGTTCGCCCCGCTTGATGACACTAAGCAGTAATGCGTAACACCATTACATGCCGCTAACTGCGCCGCTATAAACTGATAATCAAAATCTACTTTACGCTGAGCTTGTGTAGAGCCCGCCCGTTTACGGGTTGTGCCCAAACACGAAAACAATACGTCACCTTTAAAAAGCTCAACGTATTGAGTTAATTTTTCAAAATCAATAACGTGATTAACTAGCTTTGCGTGTGTAATAGGCAAAGCCCGACGACTTAACGTAACCACTTTGGTATAACGATCGCTATTAAGTAGCTTATGTAGCAACTCATTACCGACCAAACCTGTAGCACCTATTAATATCGCCGTTTTAGTCATAAATTTATTTATTTTCGCCCACTTTATTAAGTACGTGCTGCACTGCTTTTTTGTAGCTTTGCGTTTCTTCACTCGCGCACGTTACTACAGATTCTAAATCATGAAGATGGCCGTTTTCTAAACCATAAACCCAACCATGAACGCTTAGCTCTTGGCCGCGTTCCCACGCATCTTGCACAATGTTAGTACGGCATACATTACGTACTTGCTCAATTACATTTAGCTCAATAAGGCGGCTTAAACGTTCGCTTTCTGGCATTGCATCAAGTTGTTCAAGATGCTTTTCTTTTACATCCCCTACATGGCGTAGCCAATTATCAATAAAGCCAAATTTTGCATTGTTTAAAACGGCTTGTACGCCACCACAGCCATAGTGACCTACTACCATGATATGTTTTACTTTTAAAACCTCTACAGCGTACTGCATAACCGACAAACAGTTATGGTCAGTGTGTACAACCACGTTTGCAACGTTACGATGCACAAATAATTCGCCTGGTAATAAATCAACTATTTGATTAGCAGGTACACGAGAGTCTGAACAACCAATCCATAAATACTCTGGATTTTGTTGCATAGATAAAATTTTAAAAAACTCAGGATCAGCTTCGCTTGTACGTGCAGCCCAACGTTTATTGTTATCGAATAAATTTTTTAACTTTCTCATTGCATCTCTTATTAAGTCGAGGACGGAAATTTAATGGATATTAGCAAGAATCAAAATATTACGAGGCGTTAACTGCTTTTCACAAAACGTTTTAACGCTTACTTGATAGCCTTGCTGTTGCAAATATAAAGCACGATCGAGCACAAGCCAAACTTCAATTGCTCTTCTGAACACATGTCGAACCAGTTCAACTCGGTCAGTTATTTTTTTTCGAGCAACCCCAACATCTAAATATTTATTATAATCAGTATCTTGAGGTAGGTTTATTGCCTTTTTGTCTGCAGCCCATGCACAAAATGATTTAAACGAATCTGAGAATATAGCTTTGTTAACCGAAGGTACGCTTACATAATATTGCTCGCCAGTAATTGATTTTCTAAGTGCGTCAAAACCAAGTCGCCATTCAAGTTCTGTTTTACGTACTTTTTCCAGACGAGAAGGCGCTGTGACAGTTTCTTGTAATGCGAGCTTTAAATCGCGATGCGTTAGGTTAAGCTCACTTTGGTTTGCAACCTCACTCATTACACGGTACTCATTAGCCGTAAATAAATGATAGCAACAAGGTGAAAAGCTAATTTTCTGTACTTTCGCTAAACTTGCTTGGCGCATAAATGCTTGGTGCAAACCACCACATGCGTGTAGCGCTACGGCATGCATATCAGCATTAAAAAATTGAGTGATATCGTCTTTTAATACATCTGCTTGGCTAAAGTGCATTGCCAAGCCTTGTTGCTGTGCACTTTTTTGTCCTTGCTCGCATAAGCTTTGTTGCAGTTCAATACTATGCACATCACTTGCGCCATTAAAAGCAAGCATTCGCCCTAAGTGTCCTTTACCCGCACACCACTCTAAAACTGGTTGCTTAGTAGTAGGTAGTGCAGATACAAAATCTTGTAACTGATCAAACTTACGACCTTTAATGCCGTTACTTATCCAAAACGGATAATCAGCTCGAGAGTGTGCAGAGCTAGGTAAATCACATAGCTTAGCAAGTTCATCAAGTTGCTTTATGTGTTGGCTAAAAAATTGGTATAGCTGATTTTGATCGTTATCAAGAACGGTTACCTGATCATCAGTTAGTTCGTTAAGTATGCCTTGCAGCTCTGGCCAAGGAATAGTGTCAAAATCAAATGCGGTGCACTGCCAATACTGACGATGGCGCATTAAAAGTGAATCAAGTGCAAAAAATTGCTCAGCTAAAGTCATAACAGCTTAAAAAATAAAAAGACAATTAATTATATCAGCTCAGTGAGCTCTCATTAAGCAGTTATTTTTGGCTAAAAATCAGCCGTAAATACAAAGGTATTGAAATAATACTCACCAAAATAGCTGCTATAAGCATCCATGATAATTGCATCTTTTCAGGCTCTTGGTATTTATAAATAAAGTGAGATTTCACTTCGTCAAATTCGTTTTGCTGTATGCCATATAAGTCAGCAATTAAACGCCACTTTGCTATCGACATATGCCCTAAACTGGTAGTGGGTGGGGTTATATAACTTTTTAGTACTTCAGCCTCAAAGGCGAGCTGATGAAAGCTCTTACTCGGTGCATAGTTTTGCTGGGTGACTGCAATGGCTTCATCCATGTTCATCATTGCATAGCGCCAACCTTTTAGGCTCGCTTGGTAGAATTTTTCGACCGTTTGCGGATTTTGCTTAAGCATGTTTTCGCTGGTAAATAAAATGTCGCTATATACATCCATACCATAACGCTGTGGGCAAACAAGCCGATGAGCTACGCCTTGTTGAGTCATATAATAAGGCTCTGTAGTAACATAAACTTGCATAGCATCTAGCTTGTTTTCAATCCAAGCCTGGTTAAAATTTTCGCCATTGTAAACTTTGAGTTTATCTACATCAACGCCACTGCGTTTAAGCATAATAAGTAGCTCGGTGCCATCATTTTTGCTCACCGCAGTGATACGTTTATTAACAAAGTCACGTGGATGAAAAATATCAGACGTGTCTTTAACCATCCAGCAGTAAGGTGAAAATTGTAATAAGGCAGCCATAGCAACAAGAGGTTGGCCATTTATACGTTGCTGTAAAATACCAGAATGCCCTACACCAAATTGTGCTTCGCCACTGGCGACAGGACCAAAGGTATCAGGTTTCATTGGATTAGCTTGTTTAATAGTTACATCAAGGCCCGCTTCATTATAAAAGCCTTTTTGCTTGGCCATATAATAACCGGCAAACTGAAACTGATGTGTCCATTTTAGCTGTAATGTGACAGATTCTTGCGCCGCGATATGGCTACAAAAAAAGCACAATCCAATGATTAATCCTTTAAATAGCAACTAGGTGCCCTCAAAAAGTATGACGATTACCTGTAACTATATGTAAAACGTGTAATAAAGCAAGCACCCGAGTAAGGTGCCTGCCTTTAAAGAAGAATTATACTGAGGCGAGTTTTTCGGCTTTTTCTGCTTGCGGTTTTGATGTTAAAAATTGGGTAAAACACGGATTTTGTGTTTCATCTTGTACACTGTAACCTAAGCGATTCAAATGCTCGTTAAACATTTCATACTGACTCGGCTCAATAGCAAAACCTGCCAGTACATTCCCCATCGAACCACCGTGATTACGATAATGAAATAAGGTAATGTTCCAATTGCTGCCTAAAGTATCTAAGAAGCGTGCAAGCGCACCCGGATACTCAGGAAATTCAAAACGCAATAAACGTTCATGTAATTGCTCTGGTGCTTTTCCGCCAACCATATAACGCACATGTAATTTAGCGAGTTCGTTATCCGACAAATCGCAAAATTGATAATCGTTATTTGTTAAGTCTTGCTTTAACTCATTAAGCTCTTGCTCGCCTTGGCGAAGTGCAATGCCCACAAATATTTGTGCTTCACCAGGTCCTGCATACCGATAGTTAAACTCAGTAATAGCACGGCCACCTAAAGAAGCACAAAACTGTTTAAAACTGCCTTTTTCTTCTTTAATAGTAACGGCTAATAGCGCTTCGTTTTTTTCACCCAGCGCAGTGCGCTCTGCTACATAACGCAGGCGATCAAAGTTTAAATTAGCACCCGAAAGCACAGCCGCTAAATGTAGTCCTTTTAACCCCGACTGCTGACTCCACTTTTTAAGCCCAGCAGTTGCAAGTGCACCTGAAGGCTCTGCAATTGCACGGGTAGATACAAAAATATCCTGCATGGCTGCACATATTTCATCGCTAGTAACGGTTACAACTTCATCGCAAAACTTTTGTGCTAAACGAAATGTTTCAGTGCCAATAATTTTAACCGCTACGCCATCGGCAAAACTACCAACGCGATCAAGCTCTACAGGCTTACCTGCTTCAAGTGCTGCTTGTAAACACGCACTTTCGTCGGCCTCTACGCCAATTACTTTTATATCTGGACGCAGCGATTTAATATAAACCGCCATACCAGCAAGTAAACCGCCGCCGCCAACAGGAATAAACACAGCATCAAGCTCGTTTAATTGCTGCATTAACTCGCGTGCTACAGTGCCTTGACCAACAATGACATCCGGATCGTCAAATGGCGGGACAAATATACCGTTACGTTGCTCTGTTAGCTCAAGCGCATAGGCTTTTGCTGCATCAAAATGATGGCCATGTAATACAACTTCACCGCCAAGTGCGCGCACTGCGCTGACTTTTATTTCAGGCGTTGTTACTGGCATTACAATAGTTGCTTGATGCCCAAGGTGAGATGCACTTAATGCAACCCCTTGAGCATGATTACCCGCAGAAGCAGTGATAACCACTGAGCCTTTAGGTAATTTATTTAATTTGTTATACGCACCGCGTAATTTAAATGAATACACGGGCTGTTGGTCTTCACGCTTTAACCAAACATGATTACCTAACTTTTTACTGAGTTCAGCCATTTCGCTAACCTCAGTAACTTTAGCCAAAGGCTCCATGTTTGCTTGAATAATAGCGCGAAAATAATCGAGCTCTTGAGAGACCATAATTAACTAAGCGCCTCCAATTTAGCTAAATCGCGCACTGCGCCTTTATCGGCACTTGTTGCAAGTAATGCATAAGCCTTTAAAGCAGACGAGACATAGCGCTCACGATCAACTGGCTTGTACGCCATTTTTCCGCGTGCTAATTGCTTTTGTTTACGTGCCTCAAGTTCTTCATCGCTTAGCGCTAATGTGATTTCACGTGTTGCGATATCAATAATGATTTTGTCGCCATTTTCAACATAAGCAATTGCACCACCACTCGCCGCTTCTGGCGATACATGTCCAATTGATAAACCCGAAGTACCACCCGAAAAGCGACCATCAGTAATAAGTGCGCATTTTTCAGCTAAGCCTTTCGATTTTAAGTAGCTTGTTGGGTATAGCATTTCTTGCATACCTGGGCCGCCTTTTGGTCCTTCATAACGAATAACAACAACATCGCCGGCTTTTACTTCGTTATTTAAAATCCCTTCTACTGAATCATCTTGTGATTCGTATACAATGGCGGTGCCTTCAAAATGTAGCATTTCGTCAACTACGCCAGCACTTTTTACAACACAACCATCAACGGCTAGATTACCTGAAAGCACAGCTAAACCACCGTCTTGGCGAAAAGCATGTTCAACGCTTCGAATACACCCATTCACGCGGTCATTATCGCCTTCATCCCAACGACACTCTTGGCTCATTGCTTTAGTAGTTCGAATGCCCGCAGGACCCGCACGGTAAAATTTGCGCGCTACTTCGTTAGTTGGGTCAGTTGCATCCCATTTTTTAACAAGCTCAGCCATTGTTGACCCTGCGACATGATTCACTGACATATCAACTAAGCCCGCTTTACCAAGCTCGCGTACGACTGCCATCATGCCACCTGCACGGTGGACATCTTCAATATGGTACTCTGGTGTTGCTGGTGCAACTTTACATAAAAACGGTGTTTTACGAGAAAGCGCATCAATATGCGACATATCAAAATCAACGCCCGCTTCTTGCGCTGCAGCGAGTAAATGTAATACGGTATTTGACGAGCCGCCCATTGCAATATCAACAACCATTGCATTCATAAAGGCTGTTTTGTTAGCAATAGCACGTGGTAATACATCTTGATTATCTTTTTGATAATACTCACGACATAAATCAACAATACGAGCCCCTGCTTCAACATACAGTTGTTTACGGTCTTTATGAGTGGCAAGCGTGGTACCGTTACCCGGAAGTGCTAAGCCTATTGCCTCTAACAAACAGTTCATTGAGTTTGCAGTAAACATGCCTGAACACGAACC
Source organism: Pseudoalteromonas sp. S8-8 (assembly GCF_000497875.1). Lineage (NCBI taxonomy): Bacteria > Pseudomonadati > Pseudomonadota > Gammaproteobacteria > Alteromonadales > Pseudoalteromonadaceae > Pseudoalteromonas > Pseudoalteromonas sp. S8-8. The sequence goes on along the minus strand of NZ_AUTR01000055.1, from coordinate 6,445 downwards.
ACATGTAGGACACGCAGAGCGCTCTACTTGCTCTGAATCTGCATCACTTACCGACTCATCTGCGCCTTTAACCATGGCATCAACTAAATCAAGTTTAATGTCGATGTTAGCAAGTTTAGTTTTACCCGCTTCCATTGGGCCGCCCGATACAAATATTACCGGTATGTTTAAACGTAGCGCTGCAAGCATCATCCCTGGGGTGATTTTGTCGCAGTTTGAAATACAGATCATCGCATCGGCGCAGTGACCATTTACCATGTATTCAACCGAGTCAGCAATTAAATCGCGTGAAGGCAGCGAATAAAGCATACCGCCGTGTCCCATCGCAATGCCATCATCAATAGCAATGGTATTAAATTCTTTAGGAACTCCACCCGCTTGGGTTATCGTCTCACCCATAAGCTCACTAAGCTGATTAAGGTGTACATGCCCTGGTACAAATTGTGTAAACGAGTTAACTACGGCAATAATCGGTTTACCAAAATCAGAGTCTGTCATACCAGTTGCGCGCCATAATGCTCTTGCGCCTGCACGTTTACGTCCTTCAGTTGTTGTTGCACTTCTTAATTTAGCCATAGTTACCTCAGTTTTTGCCGCAATATAAGCGGGCATTCCTCATTCTAAAATTGGTGAATAACCGAGTGACTCAGTTACTCGTAAATTATTTTTTAATTCGTAATTACACAGCCTGTTGATGCTGTAAATTTTGTAAAGTGACTTCTTTTACATCCACCAGCTTGTTTAGCTGGCTGGTTAATAGGTGAATAGGTTTATCACTATCTACCGTCATGGCTACGTTGTATAAGCCATCATCCATATTGAGCTGAAAATGCGTTAGGTTAAAACCACGATGACGCACCACTCGTAAAAAGCGTTCTACCGCTATACTTTGGCTTTTTAATGCAATAGTTAGGCTGTGTTTCATTTTGCTTTCTCCGTCATCATTTCGTCGTTAGCAGCCCCAGGTGGTACAAGTGGCCAAACATTTTCTTTATCATCAATACAAGCATGTACTATGTACGGGCCTTTGCTGTTAACTAATGCTGTAATAGCATCATCAACTTGGTTAGCGTGGGTAATTGTTTGCCCTGGAATACCAAATACAGCAGCTAGTTGCACAAAGTCTGGGTTATCCGACAGGTTAGTTTCAGAGTAACGTCCTTCAAAAAACAGTTCCTGCCATTGGCGAACCATACCCAACCGCTGGTTATCTAAAATTAATATTTTTACAGGTAAATTATTACGGCGAATCGTGGCCAATTCTTGAATATTCATCATTATTGAGCCATCGCCCGATACAGTGATAACAAAGTCATCAGGGCGTGCTACTTGTGCGCCAATAGCAGCCGGTAAACCAAAGCCCATCGTGCCTGCGCCACCACTGCTTAAATGATTACTCGGGTGAGTAAACTTCATGTGTTGTGCTACCCACATTTGATGCTGACCTACATCGCAGCACACAACGCCAGTTTTTGGCATGCGTTGGCTCAGTTGGTTTAATAAGTACGGTGCGTAGACCTTCTCACCTGGGTAGTCGTAACGCCACGCGTGTTTAATATTCATTTCTTTATTTGTGTCACACCACGCTTTAGGTGTTACAAAGCACTCAAGTGCGGGTAACGACGTTTTTAAATCAGCAATTAATGAAGCTTTAGCAGGTTTTCGCTTACCAACTTCAGCAGCATCGATATCTAAATGGATTACTTTAGCTTTAGCTGCAAATTTAGCTAAGTTACCCGTTACGCGGTCATCAAAGCGCGCACCTATACACACAAGTACATCACATTCTTGCACGGCAATATTAGCGGCTTGACCACCATGCATACCTAGCATGCCTAAGTAATGCTCGTAGTCAGGTAACACACTGCCTAATGCTTTTAGTGTTGATACAGCAGGCATCTGCGTTTTATTTAAAAACTGCATTAACTCGTCTTGCGCATCAGCGGCTTGTACACCACCGCCTACGTACGCTACAGGCTGTTTAGCCTCACTCAACAATTGATTAGCAATAGCAACTTGCTTTAAATCTAACTCAGGTAAGTATTCATCAGCTGCAAGCCAAGGCTTAAAAGGGACTTGCGCCATTTGAATATCTTTTGGGATATCGACAAGTACAGGACCTGGTCGGCCGCTTTGCGCTAAATGAATTGCTTCTTGTAGTATCTCTGCTAAGTCTTCCGCTCGTTCTACCATGTAGCTGTGCTTAGTACACGAAAGCGACATACCTAGTACATCTATTTCTTGAAACGCATCTGAACCAATAGCTGCAGTAGGCACTTGGCCGGTGATCGCCAATAATGGTACTGAGTCCATCATCGCATCAGCAAGGGCAGTTATTAAGTTAGTTGCACCTGGGCCCGATGTTGCAAAACACACACCTAATTTACGCGTGCTGCGAGCATAACCAACAGCTGCAAACCCTGCACCTTGCTCATGGCGAGTAAGGTAGTGTTTGACTGGCGCGCCATACAGCGCATCGTAAATTGGCATAATAGCTCCGCCTGGGTAGCCAAATACTTCATTTACGCCGTGTTTGGCCAATAAGTCGATTGTTAGTTCTGCGCCTGTCATTAATAAACCCTCATTCCTCAGTGACAACCCAATTACATTTTTACGCTAAAAACTTTACCCTTAAAACTAAAAAGCCCTCCGAACGGTTAAGTGCGGAGGGCTTTTTTAATGCTTAAGTTTTTAAAGCACTACGAAGCCCTCGCGGGAATAATCACCACGATAATAATCAGGACTAGGTTAAGTGCGTTTGTAAGCATGTAATTAATACCAAATTTTGTTCGATTATCGCGAAGGTTATTCCTTCGCTCTCTTTTTATATTAGTACCGCGCTAGGCCCTTTAAGTCAACACCAAAGTTAATCTAACAAAAAGACTAAAAGGCAATTTATCAGGTTTTAAAATTCATTATATAAGCTGGTAGTGGTTTTTTTATGCTCTAATTTTATTCTCAGAAATTCACTATTCTTATATCCCTTATTTAAGGTTTGATTAATTTTTGAGAATATTTTTATAAATAAAATTATTTATCACCTTCAGGTAATGCGTAGGTTCCCTTAAGCAGCTCTTAAGTATTATGGCATAGCATGGCGTTGTTATTTAAAACGAGCCTAAATATGAACGTAATTAGCCAAACATCAGCACAAAAAAAGCCAAATCGTAGTAAACGGTTTTACATTCACTGTAGTGCAAACGCCTTTGTAGTGATGATTGCCTGCTATTACTGTTTAGTTATAAACATTCCTTTTATTCAAGGTTCGTTTAGCGCCATCACCTCATTGGCTTCCTTTTCGTGGCTATTTTTACTTTCAGTGCCACTACTTTTGCTATGCCTTTTAATTATTTTCTTTTCGATAGTGTCGGTTAGGTGGTTACTAAAGCCACTTAATTACCTTTTACTGATAATTTCGAGCGCCGTGCTTTACGGCTCATTAAATTACGGCATCGTGTTTGACTATTCAATGATTCAAAACACGTTCGAAACAGATTCAAGCGAAGCGCTGAGCTATTTAAACCCGCAGCTCATAGCCTTTTTACTGTTGTTTTGTGCGTTACCTGTTTTTATATTAAGCAAAGTAAAAATACACTTTACTCGCCCTCATCAAGAAGCGATTAGTCGTATAAAACTTATTGTAGCGTGCTGCTCATTAATTGCTTTAGTGGTCGTAAACTTTTACGCCGACTACGCAGCTACTGGCCGTAATAACCGTATTTTGAAAAAAGAACTCATCCCATTTCAGTATCTCTCTAGCGGTTATAAATACATGCGCGATCAGCTGCTGTATACCAATATGGAATTTAAAAATATAGATGCAACACCCACCCTCATTGCACCCAATACCACCAGCGTAACAGTTATGGTTGTTGGCGAAACCGCACGAGCAGAAAACTTTGCTTATCAAGGTTATAAGCGTAACACCAATCCTTATACACAAAAGTATAATGTGACGTATTTTAATAATGTGGCGTCTTGTGGAACCGCTACTGCAGTGTCTGTGCCGTGTATGTTTTCACTGCAAACACAAGATAACTTTGATCGATTAGCAGCCGACAACCAACAAAACCTGATTGATTTAGCACAACAAGCTGGCAGCGACGTACTGTGGGTTGATAACAACAGCGGCTGTAAAAACGTATGCACCCGTGTTGTTAATATTGATATACCAACCACCCCATCAGCGCTTTGCGATGGAAAATATTGTTTTGATGAAGTGCTTATTGCTCCACTTAAACGCAAACTCGCTAATTTAAGCCAAGCTAACACCGTTATCGTCCTACATATGATGGGCTCACACGGACCAACCTACTTTAAACGCTACCCAGATAAATTTAAGCAATTTACGCCCACGTGCGACAGAAGCGACATTCAAAACTGCTCACTCGATGAATTAGTTAATACCTACGACAACACAATTGCGTACAGCGACTTTGTTAACGCCCAAGTAATTGAGCAATTAAAAACACTGCCAAACAACATAGATAAGCAGTTTTTATATGTCTCTGACCATGGTGAATCACTTGGCGAAGCCGGTGCTTATTTACATGGTTTTCCGTATAGCTTTGCACCTAGCACACAAACGCATGTTCCTCTTTATATGTGGGCTGATGAGCATAATCAGCGCATTACCAATACCTGTTTAGCTAATTTAGACACCACTGCTGCACGCTCACACGACAATATTTTTCACACTCTTTTAAATTTAATTGGCATTAAAAGCAAAACGTATCAGGCATCGCTCGATTTACTTGCTAGCTGCCAAACAACACCAAGCGAAATAAAACTATGAGTAATAAAACCGTTATAAAACGCCAAGGCTTAATGCGCCTTATTTTTACCTTAAGCCATTCTTTTAACGGCTTAAAATGGATGAGTCGATTTGAAGCGGCGTTTCAACAAGAGTTAGCACTGTTTTCGTTACTTGGTGTGTTTGTATGGCTACAAGAAATTGCACTAAGCGATAAATTATTACTTAGTGCCAGCCTGCTGTTTGTATTGTTTGCTGAACTTGTAAATACGGCAGTTGAGGTTGTGGTTGATAGGATTGGCAGTGAATACCATGAGCTTTCGGGTCTCGCTAAAGATATAGCCTCTGCCAGTGTGTTTATAGCTATGTTAATTGCCGCACTTATTTGGTGGGCTGTGTTATGGGCATAAAGCTAACTTTTATAGCTAAAATAACGAGGCTAATATTTAAAGTAATACCTAAGGTACAAAATGCACTTGGCCCTGTATGGATTTTTGTTGTATTTGCTGTTTTGGCACTTAGCTTGTTAACACTTGCTCGCTTTGGTTTAAGTGTATGGCAAGGCGAACGTGTATTTGGATCTCATGCGTGGTTATCTATATTTATAGGTGGTTTAAGAGTTGATATAGCCACTCTAAGCTACATTATTATGCCCGCATTACTACTTACCTTACTGATGCAAAGCGTAGGTTGGCAAAATAAAGTACGCGGCCTAATAAAAATTTACTTAGTGGGGATGTCTGCTTTACTCGTTTTTTTTGAAGTGATTACGCCTACGTTTATAAACGAGTACGACTTGCGCCCTAACCGCTTATTTATAGAATATTTAATTTACCCTAAAGAAGTCTCAAAAATGATTTTTTCAGGCTATAAGTTAGAAGTATTTATTGCTGTTATAGCACTTATTTTAAGCTGTAAATTTGCAAGTAAAATATTTAGCAATCAATGGCAAAGCAAGTCATCACTAACAGGTTTAAATCAATCAATTTTAGCGCTTGTTTTAGTATGCTTAACTATTTTTGGCGCCCGCAACTCATTAGGACACAGACCACTTAACCCCGCCATGGTCTCGTTCTCTACTGATCACTTACTTAACGACTTAACCCTTAACTCACTTTATAGCGTCGCGTTTGCAGTTAAGCAACTTTCTAATGAGCAATCGAGCCAAGACTATTACGGTAAAATGCCCACCGATGAATTACTTAGTATTGTGCGTAGTAACATGCAAAATACGCAAGGCACATTTAGTGATGTAACCGCCCCTACAAAAACGTTTCATGGCGCAAGTAATACAGGTAAACCCAAAAATTTAGTCATTATTTTACAAGAAAGTTTAGGTGCTCGTTATGTAGGCACGCTTGGCGGTTTACCGCTTACACCTAATATAGACGCCCTTTATAAACAAGGCTGGGGGTTTGATAATTTATACGCCACGGGTACACGTTCAGTACGTGGAATTGAGGCAGTAATTACAGGGTTTACACCAACGCCTTCGCGTGCAGTTGTTAAGCTTGATAAATCACAACGTGACTTTTTTACCATTGCTGATTTTTTAGCGAAGCAAAATTACAACACGCAGTTCATTTATGGTGGCGAAAGCCATTTTGATAACATGCGCAGCTTCTTTTTAGGCAACGGTTTTAAAAGTATCGTAGATACAAATAACTTTAAAAAAATAGACTTTAATGGCTC
>NZ_AUTR01000054.1:0-14675 GCF_000497875.1 Pseudoalteromonas sp. S8-8 | reverse complement strand
AAGCCGATATAGAACTTACTAAGCTTAAAAATCAAAACAAACCCTTTTTTAGCCTTATATTTTCAAGCTCTAATCATAGCCCGTATGACTTTCCTGACGATAAAATAACGCTGTACGATAAACAAAAACAAACCCGTAATAATGCTGCCAAGTATGCCGATTACGCACTAGGCACCTTTATCGAAAAAGCTAAAAAATCGAGCTACTGGGATGATACTGTATTTATAGTTATTGCCGATCACGACTCGCGCGTATCGGGTTCAAATTTAGTACCGGTTGATCACTTTAAAATTCCGGCCGTTATTTTTGGTAAAGGTATTACCCATAAACGAGATAGCCAACTAGCCAGCCAGCTCGATATTCCTGTTACTCTACTGTCTTTAATTGGCGCAAGTGGTAAGCACCCTATGATAGGTCATGATTTATCAAAGCCAATTAGCGACAACAAACAACGCGCAATGATGCAATACGACAAAAACTTTGCCTACATGCACGATAATAAAGTGGTGGTGTTACAACCACAAAAACCAGCAACCACCTATACGTATAGCAATAACCAGCTTGTACCATGTGAAAACGATGAGCAACTAGTTAAAAAAGCCCTAGCCCACGCGAACTTAGGTAATCTAGCTTATACAAATGGTTGGTATCATTAACCAAGTGACTTGATAATAAAGCCTTGTTAAAGTAACAAGGCTATTTTTATAAACCGAGTAAACATGAAAATCCTCGTTATTGAAGACTCTGAAGCACTAAGACGCAGCTTGCAAGTTGGCCTTAGCAACCTTGGTTTTACCGTAGATGAAACTGGTGATGGCTCAGAAGGGTTGAGTATGGCACTCAGTGGAAACTACGACCTCCTAGTACTTGATTTAATGCTACCGAGCGTTGATGGCATGAGTATTTTACAAGCACTGCGCAGCAGTAATAGCCAAAGCCGTGTGCTAATTTTATCGGCACGAAGTGAGCCTCAAGATAAAATTAGCGGCCTTATGAAAGGCGCTGATGATTATTTAACTAAGCCATTTTCGTTTGAAGAACTCCATGCTCGTGTCCTTGCATTACTTCGTCGTGGTTCACTGCAAAACCAACAAAATACCCTTACCGTAGGTGATTGCGTATTAGATCTGTCACTTAAAACTCTTCACTACAAGCAACATGCCATTGAGCTCACTCGCAATGAATACAAAATAATAGAATGCTTATTTAACGCCCCAGAGCGAGTATTAGGGCTTGAGCTTATAAGTGAAGCGGTGGTAGGTCAGTTTGATATGCTCTCTAAAAATGCGCTTGAAGCACACATCTCAACCATACGTAAAAAAGTAAGACAGTTTGATGGCGAGCTCCCGATAAAAAACAAACGTGGATTTGGTTATGTCGCAACAACAAAATAAAAGTCACTCAATAAAACGTAAACTCGTTAATAATATTAGCGCTGTGATCTCTGTTATTTTATTCACCATATTTTTAACCGTTGATCTAAGTGTTGATACTTGGGTGGAAGATCAGTTTAATCAGTCTTTAACTAACAAAGCTAACTACTTAAAAACCTTAGTTGAAGATGACAACAACGTGGTTGAATTTGATTTTGCTGGTGAGTTTATGTCGGAGTATGAAGCTGCAGATGCCACGGAGTTTTACCAATTATGGCATGGCCGTGATGTGTTTGAACGCTCGGACTCATTAGCGCTTTATGAAAATGCTAACCTGCCTTTTTTAGAAATGCCGATAAACGAATCTAAAATTATAGATTACGAGCTTCCTAACGGGCGTGATGGTCGCGCACTTATAAGTCACTTTGTAGCCCAAAAAGATGATAGAAATCCCACTCACTCTGCTGTTTTTAATACCATGACTCTTGCAATCGCAGCGCCCACCTCCGAACTTAATAAAGTACTGATTATTATTGATGTGGTCTTTATTTTAACCTGTGTACTTGGTGTGTTTGGTGTGCGCTATTTAGTGACACGTATTGTAAATAAAGGTCTGCACCCGCTACACAACTTAAACGACCAAATTAAGTTACTCGATATTACCGGTGTTGCGCAAACAATAGAAAGCGACTTTAAAGTAGAAGAAATAGAACCTATACGTAACGAGCTAAATAAGTTTATTACCGTTAATCAGCAACTCTATAGTAATGAAAAACGCCTAACAAGCGACATTGCACACGAGCTTAAAACCCCAATAGCTGAACTCATAAGCCTCTCAGAGGTGGCTATTCGCTACCCTGACGATAAACGAATTAGCGACACCTATACCAGTGATGTGCTTAATATTTCACAGCGTATGAAAACGATTGTTAGCAACCTATTACTGTTGCAGCGCTCAAGTAGCAGTGCAATGCAATTAAATGCACAAAATATCATTCTAAATAACCTAGTAAATCAAATTGTTGATGAGCTGACCTTTAAGCACCCAACTATTAAAGCGCGTTTAAATAATGAGATAACTGACGAGTTTACACTTAATGCTGACGAATTTAGTTTAAATACCATTTTATGTAACTTAATCGATAACGCACTATTTTATGGACTCCCTGAGGCACCAATTAAATTAACTGCCGTAAATAACAGCACAAACATGACCATCTCTGTTAGTAACAAAGTAAATAAACCACTAAGTAGTGAACAGCTCACTGCTATTTTTGACCCGCTCTATCAGCTAGATTCATCTAGAACTAATAACCAGCGCCATGGTTTAGGATTATCAATTGTACAGAGCTTATGTAACTTAAATGGCTTTACTATTACGGCCAGTAATACCGAAAGCAATACGTTAACGTTTATATTAACGTTACCTCTGAAGTAAATTTAGGTTAGTATTTACACTACTAACCTTCGAGATTTTAAGGACAAACCATGAATGCTCTTACCCGTGTTAGCCACTTTTTTATTGTGGCATTACTTATAACATTTAGCCTTAACAGCTATGCTGCTCCTGCCATATACAAGATAGAAAAAAATGGCGTCAGCTCTTACTTATTTGGCACTGTACACGTTGGTGATGCCAGCATGAAAGGCTTACCTAAAAATGTAACCGATGCAATTAGTGCAAGCAAAGAAGTGATTGTTGAAGTTGATATAAGCAAACTTACTCCACTTGAAATGCAGCAGCGTTCAATGCCATTTATGATGCTAAGTGACGGTAAAACACTGCAAACTGAGCTTTCAAAGCAAAATTATACCAAGCTAAAAGATTACTTTGCTAAAAAGTCGATTGATATTGCTATGTTTAATGGCTTAAAGCCTTGGGCTGTTATGGTGACTATGATGCAAATTGAATTTCAAAATGCAGGTTATTCAGATAAAACCGGCATAGACAAGCAAGTGCTTAGTTATGCTAAAGAGCATAATATTAAAATTGGCGAGCTTGAAACCCTAGAACAACAACTACAAATGTTTGATGGTATGGCGCTATTAAGCAATGAAATGATTGAAGAAACCTTTGAGCAACTCAGCGATATTAATACTTACTTTATCAAATTAGTTAATGCCTGGAAAAACGGGGATATGGATACACTAACCGATTACTACAACATGAGTTTTGATGACAGTAATTACGGTGAAATTAGCGAGCAAGTAATGCTAACTAACCGCAATAATAATTGGGTTAAACAACTCACACCGCGTTTAGCAAACGAGCAACTATTTATTGCCGTAGGCGCTCTGCATTTACCTGAAAAACACGGGTTACTTAAACAACTTCGAGATAAAGGCTTTAGCGTTACTCGTCTTTAAAATAAAAATGGGTTGAGTGAATTTTCGCTCAACCTTTCTCTGAGTTTTTAATTAAAGTCTTCCATTTTTAAGTAATTCTCTATTCCTTCAATTTTGTCTGCCGCATGATGATTTACATAAATCACAGTACTTGTATTAGCAGCACAAATTTTCTCTATTAGTAGCAGTACACGTTGCCTGTTTGCTTCATCTAAGCCTAAGCAAGGCTCATCTAAAATAAGTAGCGTTGGATGCTTTACCATAGCCCGCACAATTAATAACATACGTTGATCGCCGTACGACAGCTGAGTAAATGAGGTGTTTTGTTTGTCACTTAAACCAATAAATGCCAGCCACTGCTTAGCAATATTAATTTGTGCGTCGCTCGGCTTTTGATATAAACCTATGCTGTCGTAAAATCCTGAAATAACAGTATTTAAAGCCGATATACTTACGCGATAATCCATATGTAGCGCGTTAGATATAAAACCAATATGCTGTTTTATATCCCAAATACTCTCCCCGGTTCCGCGTTTAAAACCGAACACTCCAATGTCATTGTTATAACACTGTGGGTTATCACCTGTTATTAAATTTAATAGGCATGTTTTACCTGAACCGTTCGCTCCAGTAAGCTGCCAATGCTGATGCTTTTTTATAGTCCAATTGAGATTTTTGAATATGCTTACGTCACTATAACTAACTTTAGCATTACTCAATTTAACTAAGGTATTACCAGTGAATGTCTTTTGCTCTTGCTCGGCGTCAGGAGATGGCACATCCAATGAAGTATGCTCTAAATGAAGTAGTTTTAGTAAGTCACTTAATTGCTCACTGTCTGGCTTTGCCAAAGTATGTAACAAGCAACCTTGGTTTACATAGCCATAGTGAGTAATGAATGAAGGGATTTCGTCTAGGCGGTTTAGTACAAAAACAAAAGTAATAGTTTGGCTAAGCTCTATGAGTATTTTATTAAGTTGCTGGCAAGATTGTACGTCGAGTCCATCAAATGGCTCGTCAAGCACGACTAACTCACTATGGGAGCTGAGTGCTTTTATAAGTAGGAGTTTACGAGTTTCACCCGTTGAAAGTTCTCTAAAATGCCTATTTAGTAATGAGCTAAATTTAAATAATTCTATTAGCTGCGCTAATAACTCACCATTATTACTATGCTCTGCAAATATAAGGTCTTTAACGAGGCTATGCTTTTCATGCTCTAATTCTTGGGCCAGTAACTGTTTATGCGAATCTGAAGACACGAGCATAAGTTTATTAATACTACTTATACGCTTACCACTTTCGCACTTAGCTTCACCAACTAACGCAGCTGTCAGTGCAGATTTACCGGCTCCATTAGCACCTAGAAGCAGCCAATGTTCTCCTAGATTCACTTGCCAATCTAGGTTGCATATGTCGTAACGACTTTTGCCTTGTCCTTGTAAGTAACCATTAAATTGCTCAAGCGTAATTGACTGCACTAACTTTTCCTAATAAACCTTAAAACAGCAAGTTAACGCATATTAAAAGTGCTTAGCAAGCTTGTTATCTGCAAAATTAATTTATTTCACTAGGGCGTATTGATCTTTGTGGATTGAAATTTGTTCAATCTAGGGGCGATTAAATCGCGGCGCGGGGTTTGTAACCTAGTGGGCTCGATTACTGCTCCTGCGTTATTCTAATGGCTTACATCCATGTAAGAATAAGTCAAAACCGAGTAACAAAGAGTTAATCGTCCCTAAAAAGAACCCAATGGGCAGCGCATGTTTGGTATTTATGCTGCGTTATCGCATATTTATGGGGAATAACCACACTACATAGGCTCTGCCTTGCCTAAAAACCAAACAGTCTGCTGCAAATTCAACTACCAAAGATCAACACGCCCTAGCAACGCTAATACTATTTAATGCGTCTTTAATTGCTTGCTGACTTATTGGTTTATGAATATGAAGGTTAGCCCCATATTTATAAGCTCGCTCTATATCATTTTGTGAAGTATTTGCTGTTATAACAATAATTGGCATTACTTTATTAAGATCAGAGCGTATTTTTTTAATCGCCTCAAACCCATCCATTACTGGCATATTTAAGTCCATAAAAACAATATCGTATTGATTTTCACTCACCATATCGCACGCGACTTTGCCGTTTTCAGCGCAATCATAGCTTAAACCTAATAAGCTAAGTATGCGGGTCAGTAATATAGTATTTAATGGATTATCTTCAACGACTAAACACTTTAGTTTGTCATTTATTTTACGAGGGTTTGGAAGAGCTTTACTGGCAATTATTGGTAAGTGCAAAGATACCAGCGCCCCATGGGCTTCATTATTTTTGAAGGTAATTTCACCGTGCAACGCCTTTACAACATACTGAACCCGAGTGAGACCTGTTCTTAATCCTTGAAAATGGTTTGTTTGTTTAAATGAGTCAAATTCAAGATCAGTAATCTCTTTCGAAAAACCACAACCAGTATCACTTACAGTTACACAAAGTTCATTATTAAAAAGCTTTGCAGAGACAGTAATTTCACCTTCTGTCGTAAACTTTATAGCGTTACTGATTAATTCTGTAAGCGTATGCTGCAAACGTTGATGATCCAATTTACATACACAATTTAATGATTCATCTAAACAACTAACTAGTTTTAGGCCTTTTTGCTGACAAGCATGCTCGTAAGCCATTAGTACTTTATTACACGACTCTAGAAGGTTTTCATTTTTAAATTGCGGTACCCACTTACCTGTACTTAAAGCTTGCAAGTCTTGCAGTTCATCTAATATGGCTATTAACCTAAGTGCGCAGTAATTAGCTTGGGTTTTAACGCTTTGCTGCGTATCAGAAACCTTTAACTCCTCAATAGACGTAATAAGACCCTGTAAAGGAGTTCTAAATTCGTGACTTGCTCTGGCAATAAAATGCTCTTTATTTTGACTCACTTGTTGAGCGAACTCTTTTTGTTTTTGGTATTTAGACAATGCGTTACCTATTTCTTTTTCCATTGGCATAAATACAAATCTTAACTCTACAAGTAGTAAAAACATCGCCATAAGCCAAAATAATAATTCAAGGTTAGATACCCAGTTCAATTTTTGGACAGCTTGCTCTTCAAATAAATTCACTGCATGATCTAGTTGCTTTAATAGCTCTTCAACCTCAGTTACAGAGAATATACGCTTATCTACTTGGCCTTGTTGATAAAGCAAATTTTCCGCTTGCTGGATATATGTTGCAACTTGGGAATCTAGTTTATGAGGAGCTAACGTATACAGCTTAATAAGCTTAGGTGTAAGGTATTGATACTCTCCATTACCATTTTTTGAAAGTAAGTAATTATGAGTTTTTTTGAATGATACAACTGACGCTTTTAACGCTTTAGTATGCTCAGAAATATTTGTTGCCGATAATAATAACTCATTACTATGCCAAGCTATTTTTTGAGAAAGCATTCTCTGCTTACCAGCCATATTTATTATTTTTGCGTCGTATTTTTGCACCGAAAAATAATACTGCATAAGTGATGCTGATGTGCTTATTAATAGTGCTATTGCTATTAATGCCCATCGGTAACGAGTACGGATATTCGCGACAACTTTAAACATACTAAGCCTTGTTTTTGTTTTAAGTGTAGCTCAATTTTTTAGAACTAATAAGCAGCTTAAATAATGATTATTAAATAAAAAAGCCCAACTAAAAAGTTGGGCTAATAAAATAAAACTATTTAACTATCTATTTTCTAAACGGTTATAGTCGAACATTCCATATTCTATCCCACGATATTTTTTAGCAGTATCGTGCAATATATCGCTGTATTGCCAAAACTGTGGATGAGTACGTCGAATACCAAACTTAGATTTCAATGCACCATAATCAGCTTCTATTTGCATCATAGGCAATTGCTCGGCAAAAGCATTTACTTGCTGCTCGTTATTTAAATACCAAATAGCTGCTGGATAATCTCCGATAAACCCAGGAACAATAGTCGCGGTATCTTCATCATAAGCACGTTGGCCATCTTCGTTTAATAAACTAGATATATTGTAATGCGCATTATGATGAATAATAGTGTAGCCCTTATGGCTATTATCTTCTTGCTTTACAAGTATAAAAGAAAGCTGAGGTAATAAGTTAACCGCTTTTGCTGGCATTTCACTTATTACATTTAACGGCTTTGGCACTTCAGTGTAGTTGTATTTTTCACTTAAAACTGGCGCTAAGGCTTCTTTCATCAAGGTATATAGTTCATGCTGTGGATCATCAGTTTCATAGTTAATACCACTGGGTTGGCTAAATTCTCGGTTACTTTTAAAGAACTTAGATAAGTCAGGTGGTGAATTACGATACCACTGCTTTTTGATTTGATTACGCTTGTGCTCAGGTAATAGAGCTAAAAAGTTTTGCTCTCCCTCTAAACGTAAAAAATCCATATATAAACGTGTAACCAATTGATGGCCTATATTTCCGTATACATCAAAGCCTGCCACAAGCAAATAATGAATACGTTCAAATAACGCATAATCAAGTATCCACGTGGTTTTAGGCTCTTGACCAATAAAACCTTTAACAACAGTTGCACTATCAAAATGGCGGAAAATAGTCAGCGCAGCATTTTTATTATGCCCATCACCTTTCCAAAGCAAGTCAGTTGTAAGATGCTCGCCACCTTTAAACATTTCGTTAGCAAGCTCAACTTTTGCCTGTAAATATTTTTTCTCACGAACTGAATATTTAACCCAGCTAGAAATAGGTAACGCATTACTTTCCTCTGCAGCAGGAAGTTCTAGCGCTTCTTCATGTTGCATTAGCATTTCCCCTACAGCAGGAGTCGCAACCTTATCAGGATCAGCAAATGCCACCCAAAAGTGATCATTTATAACATTTAAAGCAATCTGACCACGACAAACAGGCCCTTTTATAAAGCCCATAATAATTAACTCGGCTTCATCAAGCATAAATTGATATTTAGAATTAATAGGAATAACTTCAAAAGTTTTAAATGGGTTAGATGCTGACTTAGGCTCATAACTCGGCATTTGCGTAACTGTATAATCTGGCGCAATAAACTGCTCGTACAAACGCAGTAATTTAGCTTCATTAAGCTCAAGTGGTAAATGCGTTTTAGAAAGTATGGTTGTACGCTCTTGCATAAAACGATAATAAACACGGCTAACTTTAGGGTCATCGTATGGACGACGCGTATTAATTAACTTTATTTCCTCACCAGGAGGCGTACTTGAGCGAACTAGTTTAAAAAAGCTTTGTGGGTTCTCTGACGTAAAATAAATATGTGCTAAAAACCAATGTTCATAAATATAACGTGCTGATAACTGATACTTTAAGTTATCTTGATTTAAAAATGCTTCCCAGCCCTTTATTTTATTCTGATCATACTTACTTGGTGGCTCAATATGTGACATTTTACCGCCATTTTTAAGCCAGTTCTGTAAATGATTAAACTCTTCGCGCGAAACCCCAGGTAAACCATAAGGCATACCGCCATGAGGTTGCTCGTCAGCTAATCGGTCAAACTCCCCCATTGTTGCACAGGTTTGCGAACGCCCTAATGAAAAATCAAATTCATCATCTAGCACTTCATTAGTTGGTAATTCATAGCTTTGCTTTAACACTAAACTATTAAATAAAACACTTCCCGCTAAGTTTGCTTCTTCACTTTGTACGCGCTCATTTAGCACTGGCGTAAAGTTTTTTTCTCGCCATTGCTGTGTATTGGTTGCATCAAATAATAAACGGCTTGGGGTCGTTGCCAATAAACGAGTTCCATCGTAAACAAGCTCTTTACTCAAACCTCGGTCAATACCTTCAGGGGATGAGAGCTTAAGCTGGCAAGGTGCATCGTAACAACCATGGCAAACGACGCAGCGGGTATCGAGCACTGGTTTTACGTTTTGTAAAAAATCAGCTCCAGCAAGAGTAGAATGTGGAACGATACGCTCTTGCGCTTGCTCTGGTCCAAATAAATCATCGTAATGTGCATTACCTAAGTAAGCACAACCACTAAGGATAATTAATACAAATGTACTTATTATTATTTTTTTCATTCGTCCTCGTCACCTAAATCGAAGGTGGGCATCATATCCATTTGAGGAGAAACGAATGTTTTCTGACCTTCAGTATTCAAAACAATACTTAAAAGAGGCCCATGCGTTAATGTTATCTGCGCATCATGCTCTTGCTCTAATATACTTAAATACAGAGAATCAGTTATAAGCAACTCATAACCGCTAACGGTAATAGCTACACTGCTATCTTCACTTGGATTTTGGCAAATTTGAGCAAGTAACTCATCATCAAGTCCAATTGATATTTCAAAATCAGGCTGCTCTAAATCTCTATCACTTAATGATTCATCTAATAGAAATAAAGGAAGGGTTAAATTGCTATCTTGTTCAAATTCCATTGCGTTCTCTGCACTTTCTGACGATTTAATTGGCGAGTATTATAACAAACTAGCGAGTAAATTAACGCTAAAGCTAATGTAACTGTTTAAACGTCATCTATAACAGATTCGATCACCGAAAATACAGCACCTTGAGGGTCGCATATAACACTAAAACGACCAACATCGGGGATATCTGTTGCAGGAACACATACTTGTCCACCTAAGCTAGCGGCTTTATTTACTGCTGTATCGCAGCTCTCTACTGCAAAGTAAATCATCCAATGAGCAGGAATATCTTCAGGCCAGTCGCTTGTCATCTCAAGCATACCGGCAATTGGCTGTCCACCGACTAAAAATAAAGTGTAATCCATACCGTCCATTGGCTTTATTTCACTTTCCCAGCCTAGTAAAGCACAGTAAAAGTCTCTACTTACTTTACTATTTCTGGTTGCTAACTCATGCCAATAAGGAGTGTTTAATTCACCTAAGTGCTTACAACCTTTATGCTCATTTCCTTGCCATAGTGCAACAGTGGCACCTACAGGATCTTTTAGCATCAACATTCGTCCTGCATTCATAACATCATGAGGACCGGCAATAACTTCAGCACCTAGTTCTTTAGCTTTTAGCGCACAATCATCAACATTATCGACGGCAATGTAAGCCAACCAATGACTTGGGATCCCTTCACTAATTTGCTCTTTAGGCATTTCATACATAGCGGCTATATCACCACCTTGCTTTTGTAGCATAGTGTAATATATGTCCTCCCCAATAGGTTGATCGTCATACCCCCAATCAAATAATGAGGTATAAAACGTCTTACCATCTTTCCAATTATGGGTACAAAGTTCTGACCAACAAAAAATACCATGTGGGTGATTATCAATTTCACTCATTATTAAACCCTTATTATTCTATTTTTATCTAAACGAGCTCTGTCACATTTTATAAACTACATAATTGAACAGATCATAAATTGAGATTAGAGCAATAACTAAGCGAAGTCGATAAAAGAAGGGCAAGAATTCGTTATTCAGTTGTTTCATATATGAGGTTTTTAACGCAGTTAGCGTCAGATTTAATCCCTCAAATTGATTAGATATTATTGCTGATTGATATAAATTATTTACTAAGAAGTCCTTCGCTCTAGAGGAATCCCTGAATCACTTTTTTGCAGACGTAAAAAAGCCCGAATCATTAGATTCGGACGCTCTACAATATAAAATCGGTACGCTACGCAGTATATCAGCGTCGGGAGTCGCTACGCTCGCCCGCCCTACGTGATGTGTGTTGATGTGAGTGTGTGTTAATTGCGCGCATTTCACTTTTCTGCAGACGTAAAAAAGCCCGAATCGTTAGATCCGGGCTTTCTACAATTTGAAGCCTGGTAATGTCCTACTTTCACATAGCAAATGCTACACTATCATCGGCGCTGTTTCGTTTCACTACTGAGTTCGGCATGGGATCAGGTGGGTCCAAAACGCTATTGTCACCAAGCAAATTTGGGCGTTAATCCGTATCGCTACGCACTAACTGAATTTGGAAAATATCTGATAATATTTTTTAAGTCTTTCTTCAAGTAATATCTACTTTAGTTATATTAACTTCTGTCTAAACTGTCGCATAAAACGCGTTTGGCGTTGTA
The DNA here is from genome assembly GCF_000497875.1 of Pseudoalteromonas sp. S8-8. Lineage (NCBI taxonomy): Bacteria > Pseudomonadati > Pseudomonadota > Gammaproteobacteria > Alteromonadales > Pseudoalteromonadaceae > Pseudoalteromonas > Pseudoalteromonas sp. S8-8. Next base: position 2,911 of record NZ_AUTR01000054.1, on the reverse strand, counting down.
TGGTTAAGCCTCACGGGTAATTAGTACAAGTTAGCTTAATGGCTCACACCACTTCCACATCTTGCCTATCAACGTTGTAGTCTTCAACGGCCCTTCAGAGACTTTAAAAGTCTAGTGAGAACTCATCTCGAGGCCTGCTTCGCGCTTAGATGCTTTCAGCGCTTATCAGTTCCGAACGTAGCTACCGGGCAATGCCATTGGCATGACAACCCGAACACCAGCGGTTCGTTCACTCCGGTCCTCTCGTACTAGGAGCAACCCCTCTCAATTCTCAAACGCCCACGGCAGATAGGGACCGAACTGTCTCACGACGTTCTAAACCCAGCTCGCGTACCACTTTAAATGGCGAACAGCCATACCCTTGGGACCGACTTCAGCCCCAGGATGTGATGAGCCGACATCGAGGTGCCAAACACCGCCGTCGATATGAACTCTTGGGCGGTATCAGCCTGTTATCCCCGGAGTACCTTTTATCCGTTGAGCGATGGCCCTTCCATTCAGAACCACCGGATCACTATGACCTACTTTCGTACCTGCTCGACGTGTCTGTCTCGCAGTTAAGCTGGCTTCTACCATTACACTAACCGTACGATGTCCGACCGTACTTAGCCAACCTTCGTGCTCCTCCGTTACTCTTTAGGAGGAGACCGCCCCAGTCAAACTACCCACCAGGCACTGTCCGTAACCCCGATTCAGGGGCCAACGTTAGAACATCAAAACTACAAGGGTGGTATTTCAAGGTTGACTCCACAACAACTAGCGTCGCTGCTTCAAAGTCTCCCACCTATCCTACACATGTAGGTTCAATGTTCAGTGCCAAGCTGTAGTAAAGGTTCACGGGGTCTTTCCGTCTAGCCGCGGGTACACAGCATCTTCACTGCGATTTCAATTTCACTGAGTCTCGGGTGGAGACAGCGTGGCCATGGTTACACCATTCGTGCAGGTCGGAACTTACCCGACAAGGAATTTCGCTACCTTAGGACCGTTATAGTTACGGCCGCCGTTTACCGGGGCTTCGATCAAGAGCTTCTCCCTAAGGATAACCCCATCAATTAACCTTCCGGCACCGGGCAGGTGTCACACCGTATACGTCATCTTGCGATTTTGCACAGTGCTGTGTTTTTAATAAACAGTCCCAGCCACCTGGTCACTGCGGCTCCCGTCCGCTTAGAGAGCAAGTCTCATCACAGATAGGAGCGTACCTTCTCCCGAAGTTACGGTACGATTTTGCCTAGTTCCTTCACCCGAGTTCTCTCAAGCGCCTTAGTATTCTCTACCTGACCACCTGTGTCGGTTTGGGGTACGATTCCATATAATCTGAAGCTTAGAGGCTTTTCCTGGAAGTATGGCATCAGCAACTTCATCACCGTAGTGACTCGTCTCGTGTCTCAGGTTTAGTGTTTGTCCGGATTTACCTAAACAAACGCCCTACTCACTTTCACATAGACTACCAACGCTATGCTTGCTTAGCCTGCTCCGTCCCCCCATCGCAATTATATCGAGTACAGAAATATTAATCTGTTTCCCATCGACTACGCCTTTCGGCCTCGCCTTAGGGGTCGACTTACCCTACCCTGATTAACATGGGATAGGAACCCTTGGTCTTCCGGCGTGGGAGTTTTTCACTCCCATTATCGTTACTCATGTCAGCATTCGCACTTCTGATACCTCCAGCATACCTCCCGGTACACCTTCAACGGCTTACAGAACGCTCCCCTACCACTCAGAATAAATTCTGAATCCGCAGCTTCGGTGCATAGTTTAGCCCCGTTACATCTTCCGCGCAGACCGACTCGACCAGTGAGCTATTACGCTTTCTTTAAAGGATGGCTGCTTCTAAGCCAACCTCCTGGCTGTCTGGGCCTTTCCACATCGTTTCCCACTTAACTATGACTTTGGGACCTTAGCTGGCGGTCTGGGTTGTTTCCCTCTTCACGACGGACGTTAGCACCCGCCGTGTGTCTCCCGGATATTACTTTACGGTATTCGGAGTTTGCAAAGGGTTGGTAAGTCGGGATGACCCCCTAGCCTTAACAGTGCTCTACCCCCGTAAGTATTCGTCCGAGGCTCTACCTAAATAGATTTCGGGGAGAACCAGCTATCTCCCGGTTTGATTAGCCTTTCACTCCTAGCCACAGGTCATCCCCTAACTTTTCAACGTTAGTGGGTTCGGTCCTCCAGTTGATGTTACTCAACCTTCAACCTGCCCATGGCTAGATCACCGGGTTTCGGGTCTATACCTTGCAACTATTCGCCCAGTTAAGACTCGGTTTCCCTACGGCTACCCTATTCGGTTAACCTCGCTACAAAATATAAGTCGCTGACCCATTATACAAAAGGTACGCAGTCACCCAACAAGTGGGCTCCTACTGCTTGTACGTACACGGTTTCAGGTTCTATTTCACTCCCCTCACAGGGGTTCTTTTCGCCTTTCCCTCACGGTACTGGTTCACTATCGGTCAGTTGGGAGTATTTAGCCTTAGATGATGGTCCACCTATATTCAGTCAAAGTTTCACGTGCTCCGACCTACTCGATTTCACTTAAAATGTCTTTTCATGTACGGGACTATCACCCTGTATCGTGGCGCTTTCCAGCAGCCTTCCATTAACACATAATAAGCTTAAGGGCTGTTCCGATTTCGCTCGCCGCTACTTTCGGAATCTCGGTTGATTTCTTTTCCTACGGGTACTTAGATGTTTCAGTTCTCCGCGTTCGCCTCGTTAACCTATGTATTCAGTTAACGATACCTGCAAGCAGGTGGGTTTCCCCATTCGGAAATCTTAGTCTCAAGCGCTTTTTACTAGCTTGACTAAGCTTATCGCAAGTTAATACGTCCTTCATCGCCTCCAACTGCCAAGGCATCCACCGTGTACGCTTAGTCACTTAACCATACAACCCAAACGGGTCTTT
>NZ_AUTR01000053.1:0-57175 GCF_000497875.1 Pseudoalteromonas sp. S8-8 | reverse complement strand
TATTCTGCTATGAAGGAGTAAGGAAATGGGGTTTAAAAAGTCATCACAACAGGTTAGCACACCACGAAGACGATTTGTTCAAGGCATAATTGCAGGTGGTGTACTTGCTGCTTTTCCGAGCGTGTTACATGCTGCATCATCTTTAGTAGCAGGAACACTAACAGGCACTGTGCCCGAATTAAGCGGCGAAGTCATAGATCTGGTCATAGATGAATCGCCGGTTAACTTTACCGGCGTAGTACGTATGGCGACAACAATTAATGGTTCTATACCCGCTCCAACCTTGCGCTTAAAAGAAGGTGATGATGTTACTATAAGAGTAACAAATAACTTATCAGTACCGAGCTCTATCCATTGGCATGGCATCATTCTACCTTATCAGATGGATGGCGTGCCAGGTATCAGTTTTAAAGGCATTATGCCGGGCGAAACCTTTATTTATAAATTTAAGCTACAGCAAAGCGGTACATATTGGTATCACTCCCACAGTGGTTTTCAAGAAATGACAGGCATGTACGGTGCATTAATTATTGAACCGCGAGAAAACGATATTATTAGTGCAGATAACGAACATGTTATTCAATTATCTGATTGGACTGATGATGACCCTATGGCGCTGTTCCGTAAATTAAAAGTACAGAGTGATGTATTTAACTTCAATCAACCTACTGTTCCAGAGTTTTTCGATGACGTTTCAAGCAGCAGTATTTCAAATGCTCTACAGCGCCGAAAAATGTGGAATCAGATGCGAATGAACCCTACAGACTTAGCTGATTTATCTGCATCAGCAATGACTTTTTTAATGAACGGTAGTACTCCAATGGCAAACTGGCGTGGATTATTTAAAGTCGGTGAAAAGCTTAGGTTAAGGTTTATTAATGGCTCTAGTAATAGCTTTTTTGACGTGCGTATCCCCGAGCTAAAACTGACGGTTGTACAAGCAGATGGGCAAAACGTTGAACCAGTGACAGTTGATGAATTTAGATTCGGCCCTGGTGAAACCTATGACGTGATTGTTGAGCCAAAAAATGATGCGTATACGATTTTTGCTCAAAGCATGGACCGCTCAGGTTACGCAAAAGGAACTTTATCAACGGCACCTAATATTGATGCGCCAATACCTGCTCTGGATCCTGTTGAGTGGTTAACGATGACCGATATGATGGGCAATATGACCCACGGCGGTGAGCATTCTGCAATGGCTGGTATGTCAGGCATGAACTCTAAAAAAATGGATCATAGCGCAATGGGCCACGGTGCAATGGCGATGGATCATAGCAAACATGGTATGTCTGAAAACCCATTGGCGGTTGCCAGCTCTAAAGTGCGTCATGCAAAAACGGAGTATGGAGCTTCAGTTGATATGCGCGTTGATATGCCTAGAACAAATCTTGATGATCCTGGTATTGGTTTACGTAAAAATGGTCGCCGTGTTTTAACACTTGCAGATTTACACTCACTTGAAGGGATCACTAACCAGCAAGAGCCAGAAGCTGAAATTGAGCTGCATTTAACCGGCAACATGGAGCGTTATAGCTGGTCATTTGATGGCTTAGAATTTGGTAAAAGCACGCCAGTGCATATGAAGCATAATCAACGTTTAAGAGTTATTTTACAAAACGATACCATGATGACACACCCTATGCATTTGCATGGTATGTGGAGTGATTTAGAAAACGAGCAAGGTGATGTGCAAGTGCGACGTCATACGATTCCTGTTCAACCCGCACAAAGAATCAGCTTTTTAACCACCCCTCACGATGTAGGTCGCTGGGCTTGGCATTGCCATTTATTATTCCATATGGATGCCGGTATGTTTAGAGAGGTAGTCGTATCATGAAACAATTAAAACTATCTAAATCATTCGGTTTATTAATGTTAACTGGGGCTTCATTAATTAGTTTCCCTTTATTAGCGCAAAGTGAAATGGCACAAATGAATAGCGCTAAGATGCAACCACAAGGAGGAAGTGCACCTAAAGATGCAAGAGACCCTCATGCTTACTCTGCGGGAACAACTTTAACAGAAGGCCCATATGCGCTTGAGGGCAATGAGCGATTAACACTCGCTGATGAGCATCCATTTTACGCATTACTAGGCGATCGTCTTGAATATAACGAGCAAGCAAATGCAGGTGTATTTGACTTACAAGCATGGTACGGCACTACCTTTGATCGATTGGTAGTTAAAACTGAGGGGGATTTCAGCGAAGGAAGCCTTGAGGAAAACCAAACCGATATTTTATGGGGTCACGCCGTATCAGCATATTGGGATACTCAAGCAGGTGTTCGTCTTGATTACAATAAAGAAGGTGAAAATCGGCAATGGTTGGCTTTTGGCTTACAAGGTTTAGCCCCTTATTGGTTTGAACTTGATATGACAGCGTACGTAGGTGAGCGAGGCAATACCGCATTTACGTTAGAGGCAGAGTACGAACTACTACTCACGCAAAAGCTAATTATACAACCGCGAGCCGAAATTACACTTTATGGCAAAAACGATAAACAAAACGAACTTGGAAGTGGCCTATCAAGCAGCGCGATTGGCTTTAGGGTTCGTTATGAGTTTACACGCCAGTTTGCGCCCTATATTGGCGTTGAATGGAGCAATAAATTTGGCAGTACCGCCGACTATGCCACATCAAGTGGACAAAGTAGCAATAACACCGCATTTGTTGCGGGTATTAAATTTTGGTTTTAATCATTTTAAATAAGAGGTAATTATGAAGTTATTTAATTCTGCAGTAGTTATTTTAGGTTTAGTGCTTACATTTTCCGCATCAGCGCATATATCACTCAAGCAATCAACACCTACGCAAGAAGCCATGTTAATGCAAAGCCCAGAGCAACTTTCGTTAACTTTTGGTGGTGAAGTAAGGCTAGCAAAAGTCATCATCAAAGATGAAAAAAATAAATCAATAAACTTTGATTTCAAACCCAGCTCCACCCCAAGCACAGACTTTAGTTGGTCATTACCGAGCCTAGCCCAAGGCACTTACACGGTTAAATGGACAGCACTCGGTGGTGATGGACATAAAATGACCGACACGTTTAGATTTATGGTACACAAAAGTGAATCGCATAAGATGATGCAAGAACAATCTAATACCCACAGCAAACATAATCATTAAGTAGCAACATAATGCAATTAAGTGAATGGTCAGTACTCTTACTATTATTAAAACTAGCAAGCTATATCGCAATTGCAGGGCTTGCGGGCACTTTATTAATGCGCTTTATGTGTGGCAACAGTAATGTTGCAGGGCATCACTTAATTAGCTTTTATCAGTTCTTAAAACGTTGGCAAATTACGTGTGTAGTTACAGGTAGTATTGCTGCACTTTTACAAGTACCAATAGAAGCTGGAGCAATGGCTGAATCAGGCTTTATGGGAATGTTTGACCCCTTTATGCTTGAAATTGTTTGGCAATCAGTCATAGGTGACCAAGCAACGTTTAGAATACCAGCGCTTATTATTGCTCTAATTAGCGCATGTATGTGGAATGTGGAATCAGATGATAACGTAGCAGGTTATAAAAACGGTGCCGTTATACTAATCATGCTTGGGTTTATCGCTTATAGCTTCACTTTTACTGGGCACAGTGCAAATGAAAATGGGTTAGTGAAAAGTATTTTAACCTTTCACCTTATTGCCATTGCGAGCTGGTTAGGGTCATTGTGGCCGCTTTACAAAAGCTGCACTTTACTACCTACCAGTGAAGTAAAGCGGTTAATGCATTACTTTGGTCAACTCGCTATCGTTATCATATTTGTACTACTTATTTCGGGCTTAACTTTGCTCCTGCAGTACTTAGAGTCATTTTATGCATTGTTTACATCAAATTATGGGCAACTAATTTTATTAAAGCTGTTACTCGTCAGCGCGATGCTGTTACTAGGTGCATGGCATAAGCTTTTTTTAGTCCCGCAAATCACTCAACAACACCATATAAGTATATTAAAACGCTCGATTACTGTTGAAATAGTAATTGCCCTGTTTGTGCTTATTACAACAAGTGTATTTACCACACTTGTTGGTCCGCCTGTTTAACGATTAATAAAAAAGGAAAACGTATGTTAATTAAATCCTCTGACTTAAAAATTTTATTGCTACTAATTTTTAGCGCTGTTAGTTCTTTTGCTGTTAGTGCACATAGCGATGAAGAACATTCAAAAAAAGGCTGGGCTTTTGTCAATGTTGATAGCGAAGCTGCAAAGGCAGTTAGCTTATTTCATGCATCCCTAAAACAAGGCGATGCCAAAGGTGCCCGTAAATTACTGGCCGACGATGTCGTCATTTTTGAAGGCGGAATTGTTGAGCGTTCTGCAGATGAATACGCGAACCATCATATGATAGCGGATATGAAATTCTTAAGTGCAGTTGATAGTGAACTGCTAGAGCATCAAGTTCACACAAATGGAGACATAGCTTACTCAATTTCAAGAAGTAAAACTCAAGGAAAGTATAAAGGGAAAGATATTAAGTCTACGGGAATGGAATCAATCACATTAAAAAACACCGATAAAGGTTGGAAAATCACTCATATTCACTGGTCTAATTAAGGAGTTAACAATGCGAGTAATCTACATTACCTCAGCGTTTTTTTTATCATTAACTATGTCATTTTCGGCAATGAGTATCGAAAAACAGCATAAAACATCAATAATCTATGAAAATTCAGAAAAACCTGAAATTGAGCTTACCGTTTATAAAAGTAAAAATTGTGGATGTTGTAATAAGTGGATTGCTCATTTGAGTGAAAACAATATTCAAACAAAAGCAATTAACGTTAATGACATGGGGTCGATTAAATCTCAGTATCAAATAAAACCTAATATGCGCTCATGCCATACAGCCGTGTCAGCCGATGGATTTGTATTTGAAGGTCATGTTCCCGCTAAACATATAAAACAGTTTTTATCTGGGCAACACGCTCCGCACATTACAGGCTTAAGTGTACCAGCCATGCCTATTGGCACTCCCGGAATGGAAATGGAGGGTATATTTCACAAATATAATATTGAACTACTCACTGACAACTCAAATGAAGAAACCTACAGATACATAAGTAAATCCAGCGAGCAATTTTAGCCTAACGGCATATTTTTTGATTTAATTGTTAAATACCCATTTTACACAACAGGAAACACTGATTTGTGAGCTTGATAGTGTAAAAATTACTCACATGTAAAAACAAAATACAAAACTTTTAAGGAGCAATACAATGTCACACTATTCAAAATTTTTTTTAATGATAGCAACATCCACAATAACCATGTTTGTATTGATGTATTTGAACACCTACCAACTTAGTCATGTTTATTTTAGTGAAACTCGTACTTATATGGCGCTTTATATGGGAGCCACGATGGCAGTGATAATGCTACTTTTCATGCTCAATATGTATAAAGATAAAAAGAAAAATATAACAGTACTCATTGCTAGTGTTGCCGTATTTGCAGGAAGTTTATTTTTAGTTCGCTCACAAGTGACTGTTGATGATAGCTCATGGATGTCGGCGATGATCCCACATCATTCAATTGCCATACTCACCAGTGACAGGGCAAAAATCAAAGATAAACGCGTTCAAAAGCTAGCTACAAATATAATTGAAGCCCAAGAGCGAGAAATAAAAGAAATGCAATGGCTCCTAAAAGATATAGAGCAAAACGGCATTGCACAAACCAATGCTCAAGCACAATTAAGAGCTGTTCCAGATTTCAATTCAAATAAATAAACCGCATAACATAAGGAGTAAAGCATGAGTAAATCAGCCCAACTTTTTAGAATGGCAACAGATGAGCATATTTGTCCGTTTGGTTTAAAATCAAAAGACCTACTAGAGCGAGAGGGATATACAGTTGATGATCAGCTTTTAACTTCTCGAGAGCAAACAGATGAATTTAAAAAACAACACAGTGTAGAAACTACACCTCAAACATTTATTGATAATAAACGTATAGGTGGCTACGACGATTTACGTAATTACTTTAATAAGCCACAAGCAGCCCAAGAAGGTACAACTTACACGCCCGTGATTGCGATTTTTTCGGTTAGTTTTTTGCTTAGTGTGGCATTTAGTTTTGCATCGGCTAATAGCTTATTATCAATGCAAACCGCTGAACTGTTTGTAGCCCTAACAATGGCAGTGTTAGCAATACAAAAGCTTCAAGATTTATTTAGCTTTACTAATTCATTTATAACCTATGACTTAGTCGCTATGAAAGTAGTCAGGTACGCTTATGTTTACCCATTTTTAGAAGCATTTGTTGGCATTGGAATGATAGCCGGATTACCAGCCTATATTATTGCCCCTATTTCATTATTCATAGGTGGGGTTGGTGCTGTTTCAGTGATAAAAGCAGTCTATATAGATAAACGAGAGTTAAAATGTGCGTGTGTAGGCGGTGACAGTAACGTACCACTAGGGTTTATCTCCCTAACAGAAAACTTATTTATGATAGCTGCCGGTATTTGGATGTTTGTTAGGTAAATAACAGCTTTAATTTAAAAATATGATGACGAGCTTATTTATAGCACGAACCAGACTCAGTATTTGAGTCTGGTTCTGCCTGAACTTAAAACTCCATCAATTTGCTCTGGCTTCTCTAAGGTATCTTGAAGTTACAACGAGACTAAAGTTTTTTATTAATTGCATGATTTAAAAAAGCACTAGCCCTCTAACTTTATTAAATAGATCTAATCTAAATTTGATTCCAGGATTCTTTTGGCAATAAATTTTTAATCATCCTAGTGTTTAAGAATTTATAAATTTAATTAATAAATTTAATTAATAAATTTAATTAATAAATTTTGTGAAATTTTTTCTAGTCCGCTTAGAGCGAGAAGCAGACGGTCAGATAAACTCGTTTTTGGACAGAAACGCGTTTGAGATGCAGAAAAGCTGAGTGCAAAGCGGGCGTCATAACCCCAAGTGAAGGTTTCAAACACCAGACAATGGCACTCAACACCTAAAAAATACAAACCGTGAGTCACTCTTAAATTGTTTATTAAGCATTATTTTGAGAAGCCATAGTTGAATTGTTGATGGATCTTTGACAGATCAACCTCTTCTAGAGGCACATCTGCGCCGGGCATTACATTACCCTTATAATTTATATTTCCATACGGAAAAACATATGGATATTCTTCGGTAATTTCAGAAAGATTGATGTCAATTAACAGCTTTGATTTTGGACATCTCGTACTTCGGAAACCATTGCCATTTACATAAGGCATCTTTTTGATTGCTCGAGCCATTATATTGTTAGAACAACGTAAAAACTCACTATTAACAAATATGTATGACTGATTTTCTAAAGTTTCTCTGCCAACAAAAGCTATAAAACAGATGTTTTTGTACAGTTCATTGAACTCAAAGACAACAGGACGATTAAGCCCAAGTTGCTCAATATCATTAAACTGACATTTTCCACTGGATAATAAATCCAGCAACTCTAGTGTAGTTATCGATAACTGAAAAGCTCCAAGATTATGCTTTGTATTCTTGTGATGTTCAGGCACACGTTCCTCTTCCATACAGTAAACGATCCCATTGTTTGGTGAGATAGAACCTTTATAGTCCCTATTACAACCATACTTCTTGTTGATTTTTATTAATTTGCTTTTGACACCCTGAATCAACGGCTTCACTTGCTTAGTTAACTCTACAGAGCGAGTTTGCCCGAATGACATTTTAGACTCTATGCGAGCTATTTCTTTATCGAGTTCAATTTCTGTCTTAGTTAACAAACCACCTTTCGGACCACTAACGTCGACAAACAATATGTCTTCAAGAAGTACATTTACATCGTCTGAGATTACATAATCAGGTGTGTGATAGCTCTCAAGTTGTGACATTTCTCGAAGAGAAAGGTAACGGCTGCTTCTTCTACTTTTTACTTCCTCCTCATAACGTTCTATGTCTGAGCCTTTTAATCTAAATTTCTTGAGTAAGTATTCACCTGCAAACTCTTCACTATTCATTGAGACCTCGTTATTAGCAAACGCCATAATGCTTAACAACGCCAGTATTTGCGGTTGGTTTGGAGTGCAACGGAAAACCAATCCGATAACATGCGCTTGTTAAATTTATACTCTAGTTTTACGCGCCTCATGTGCAAGTCCAGACTGCTCTGCTGCATCTTTGAAGAGGGAGTCGGCTTTAGAGTAAGCTTCTGATAATTCTACTCTATTCTCTTTAAGACAAAACAGCAGAACACTGATGGCCGCACTACCCATAAAATACAAAAATGACAAAGTGTTGTTTCTATGTTGGTTAAGTGATTCTTGATCTTTTGGTATACTTCCTGGGCTAAAAGTCCCAAGGTGGAAGAGCGCCCCATAAAGTGTCCCATGCAATGCTTCTGACGCATCACCGTATATCATCAAAACATGTAGTAATAAATTCTTGCCAGATTTCTCATCCAAAAAAACAGCTCTTTTTTCAATTTTCAATTTCGTCCATCTTGGGATTTCTCGCCCATTTTCACTAGTAAATTTTTCTACAGCGTCCCTATAATCTTGCGGAAGCTCATATTCCCCGCCGGAAAATTCAATACTTACTTTTTTCTGTCCCCCTATTTCTATTTTCCTAGAAAGACCGCGAGCAGCCTTGTTTTTGGTGTTAGCAACGAATGACTCGTACTCGTCTTCAGGAGAATAAAGGAGGTAGCAAAAATTAATTACTCTTTCTAGTAGAGCTCTTGAAATTATATAGCATTGATTTAGTCTAGAATTTTTTGCCAAAATATCTAGAGATATAGAATCTTCAATTATTGATGCAAAAATAGGATAGAGTTTGATCGCTCTTTCATTCTGGCACTCTCTTACTGATATTTCGTATGTAGTAAGTAGTTCAATATGCTTATGAAAGCACTCCTTCCATAAAAGCATGCCTTCTTCTGTTTCCATATCTTTATACCTTGGCAATGTACGACTCCCTTAGAATTTAACAATCTCAATCAACGAGCGGTTTGGTCGTTTTTCTACCATAAATCGGCTCGTTTTCATACATAGTATACTTTTACCATTTCTCCTAACTAATGTAAGCGTCTAGCGAACCACACCTAGCATCGATGTTCTGATTATCTAAAAATACCTGCTCAATGATAAATTCGGAGCAGGTGATGAAAACTTACAGAACAAGCGCACAGTGGCAGCAGCTTTTGCTGCAACGCAGTACGTTTAGTGGTACTAATATTGAATTCTGCCAACACCATAATGTCGCTATTACGACTTATTATAAACAACGTGCTTTACTGGCAAAAGACCAGCCTAATTCCACCTTGCCAGTGCACACGCAGTGCCTTACATCATCACGTTTTGTCCAGGTAAAACAAACTACTGAAGTCTGCGCGCAAACTCGTCAAAATACGCTGCAGTTTGATACGCTAACCGGCCAACTCACGTTTCCTATCGATTTAGCGACGGCCGATATCGTTGCCATTATTAAAGGGCTAACGGTATGAGGATGTTCGTTGATGTACCCACCGTCTATTTATGTGCCGATGCCGTTGATTTTCGAAAATCAATTAATGGTCTGGCGGCGTTGGTGGAAGCAGAGTTTGAACTACCCGTGCTCAGTGGTGCGCTATTTGTGTTTTGTAATAAAGGCCGTGACAAACTCAAACTGCTTTACTGGGATAACACCGGTTTTGCACTGTGGTATAAGCGATTAGATAAGCATAAGTTCAAATGGCCCAAACTCATGTCACCCACCATGACCTTAAGCGAGCAGCAATTACACTGGTTATTATCGGGTTATGATGTGATTGGACACAGTAAAATTGATGTCGCAGGTAAGCAAATGCTTTAATATTTGCGATCGATTGATGATCATCAAAGTGAGTTCAGTTAGCACTGCAAAGCCTTTGATGATGCCTTAAAATAGGCGTCATGAAAAATGAACTTGCCCTTAAACAGCGCATTGCTGAACTTGAAAAACTGTTAGCGCAGAAGGATGCCCAGATTGCGGCATTGGAAGAGCGCTGGAGCTTGGCCCAACAAAAACAATTCGGCAAAAGTGCTGAAGGCTTTGCCGGGCAAGGCGAGTTATTCAATGAAGTGGAAGAAATTGTTGAGGAAGTTGAGGCAGAGCAACAATCCATTAGCTATACCCGTAAAAAGCCGGTGCGTAAGCCACTGCCAAAAGACTTACCTCGTGAGCAGGTTATTCACGACATCATCGACAAAACCTGTGATTGCTGTGGCGGTGAGCTACATAAAATGGGTGAAGATAAGTCAGAAAAGCTTGAGTTCATACCCGCTAAAATCAAAGTGATTGAGCATATTAGGCCTAAATACGCCTGCCGTCACTGTGATAAATCCTCAACTCAGACACAGATTAAACAAGCCTCAATGCCTGCCATGCCCATCAACAAAGGCATTGCAACCAGCAGTTTGCTCAGTCAGCTTATCACCAGTAAATACCAATACGGGTTACCGCTGTATCGCCAGGAAGCGATGTTTAAGCAATACGGTATTGAACTCAGTCGACAGACCATGAGCAGCTGGATAGACAAATCAGCCACACTCTTCGCGCCATTAGTTGAACGGCTTAAAGCCGAGCTGTTAAGGCAACCCACGCTATTTGCCGATGAAACGCCATTAAAGGTGGTGAAATCGGACAAAGTAAACAGTTACATGTGGGTGTATTGCTCGGGTCGAGATTCACCAGACCCGAATAATCCTATCCCTAATATCGTACTTTACGACTTCCACAATAGTCGCGCGGCCGCCTGCGTGGTCAATTATCTTGATGGATATCAAGGGTACTTGCACGTGGATGGCTATCAAGCCTATGCCAGAACAGAGGCAACCTTAATCGGCTGCTGGGCGCATGCTCGTCGTAAATTTATCGACGCGAAAAAGCTACAAGGTAAAAACAAAACCGGCAAAGCGGATGTGGTGTTGAGCCTTATCCAAAAACTGTACGGCGTTGAGTCACGCATCAAAGATAAAAGTGTGGATGACAAATATACGGCAAGACAAGAGGTTAGCCTGCCTATTCTTAGCAAGCTAAAAATATGGCTTGAGCAGGATCAGCCAAATTTAGTGGGGAACAGCAAACTGATAGAGGCAGCTAATTACCTGGCAAATCAATGGCACAAGCTCATACGCTATGTTGATGATGGCCGACTTAGCATCGATAATAATAGAGCAGAACGCGCGGTAAAACCGTTTGTGATAGGCCGAAAGAATTGGTTATTTAGCCAAACGGCTAACGGTGCCCATGCTAGTGCTACCCTTTACAGCATTGTGGAAACCGCCAAGATAAATGGTCTAATCCCATTTAATTACATCTGTGCTTGCCTTGATGAACTGTGCCAGCCTGAGCCCGATATCGACAGCTTGTTACCCTGGAATTTTAAAACATAGGTGTAGTTCGCTAGACGCTCACTAACTAATTGCTATGACTGTGCTTTACAATCAAATGGTGATTTTATCTTGGGACAAATACGACCCAATCGCTCGCTTTTCTGATTTTAAGAGAAACTTGTAACTGAGAAACCGATAAGGGTAGAAATCGAGAGTCTGCAATTCGCTCAAGTAAGACCCTGAAAAGTAGCTCATATAGCTATCTAGGCTAACACCGCGATCAAAAACAGAAGTATATTTCCGATAACTACCTTTGAAGCCCTGGAAACGGAAGTTTACTTCCGATATATGGCAATACAGGCTTAAAATCGGAAGCCTACTTCCGTTTTGTACTTTAAGATTATAAGCCGGTGTCTAGTGAAAGCTTGGAAATCCAAACTCGTTTCTGCCCCGACACAAGTTACGAAGAATCAAGGTCATTGAAGGCGAACCACCTTGTTATTTAAATGAAGTATACAACTCATGTTCAATGCTCACTTTTGCTTCTTAGCTTATTACGCCATTTTGAAGGTGTTGTGCCATAGAATGTTTTGAACTGCCTGATGAAATGAGTTGTGTCTTGCCACCCAATTTTCGTAGTAATCTGTTCAACCGACATATTTGAGTACTGTAGAAGCTGCGCTGCTTTGGCTAGACGCGCTGAAGTGATCCACATACCAACCGTAAAACCTGTTTCTGACTTTACAACTGATGCGACATGGGGAGATGTGCGACCCACAGCAGACGCAACGTCACTTAAGGATATAGGAGTAAGGCTATATTTTTGAATATAGTGTAATGCCTTTCCGACTAATGGCGACTTTGTGATCTTATTGTCTATTACAGTCGTCGCACGAACGACTTCTGTTAATATCAATACAATCAGGCTCCGTTGAACATCATTACTTATCGTTGTTTCAAAATTGGTTTCTTGTTTTAAGGCTTCAAACCAAGAAGTTATACGTTGTTGAGCTGGAACATTTAAATTAGCCACAGGAGCACCTCCTGAACGAACCTCTGCGAAGGGGCGCATTATCTCTTGCGTTTCGTTCAAACCATAGCTTTCAGCAGAGAAACCAAGTAGCCAATAGTCTAAATTACAACCCGCGACAGAACGATATGGCACTCCGTAAGGGACAATCGTAATGCTGCCAGTAACAGATTGAGTAGTGTAGCTTTGCTCCATTTTAAATGAGCCTTTTGTAGTAAAGAGCAAGCCATAGTCTGGATTTACTGACACGGTTGAGATTTCACTGTTTACGCCTTGCTCGTGGATTACATAGCAGGGTGGCAATGGTGTTTTTGGAAGCATGGATAACAACCTACAGTTCTTTTACAAAATCTTAATATCAGCCGATAATATCTCAATCTGTGCACTCAAACAACGCAGCGTCTTTGTATATATTAACCACACACAATCCAAGTAGCGCAAACAATAAAAAGAGAGTCAGGTCATAATATTTTTGGCTTGCACAACTAGAGGAAAGAAATAATGACTAAGACTTTAGCTTTGTGGGAGAAGCAAGATAAACACAAAGGTGATCGCTGGGAGCTGTTTAAGGCGATCGGTGCTTATATGACTCCTCGAAAAGTACTCTATCCTGGTAGTTATGTGGACATTTCACCATCATTCGTTTTTAACGAAGTCACATATGTGGATCTTGATAAACGTGCTTCAAATTTTTTTGCTGATGAATGCACTGTTAAACAGATAGTTTTTGAGCACAATGGGAACTCAGACCCAAATATACAGTTTATTCATAGTGATTATCGCTCACTGGAGTTAAACGAAGTTGAATTCGATTTACTAATATCTCTTTATGCAGGCTTTATTTCAGAACCGTGCGGAGAGCTTTTAAGAATAGGTGGAATCTTACTTGTTAACGCTAGCCACGGAGATGCAGCTTTAGCGGCTTTAGACCCAAGATTTAAGTTGATTGCTGTCGTTCTAAGAGACAATGGAAAGTATGAGGTCAACGACGAAAATCTTAAGGACTATATGAAGCCCAAGAGGCCTGAAATCATGACACGAGAAAATATATTAGCATCTGGTCGTGCGATCCCATACACAAAATCACCATTTGCATATTTGTTTAAAAGAGTAAGTTAGTAATACAGGCAATTTCAGGAAATCACATGAGTTACAACGAATTAAACAACGAATTAAACAACGGGGTCTACATGAATTATTATCACGAGGTTAACAATGCGAAGGCATATACTGAAATGTGTGACGGATTTAATGCTGCTGAGCAATTGCATATGCTCTCAAAAGTCCTTTCTCCTGAGGATTCTGTTTTAGAGTTAGGCTCGGGGCCTGGTAATGATCTTGAAATTCTCGCTCAGAAATTTCGAGTTACAGGCTCTGATTATTCACCAGCTTTCGTGAATACGCTCAATAAACGGCTACCCGATGTACTTAGCTTAATACTTGACGCTGTAAAAATTGAAACAGAAGCTAGGTATAATGCAGTATATTCCAATAAAGTAATGCATCATTTAAGTGATACTGAATTGCGCCAATCTTTCCGCCGTCAAGCTGAGCTGCTTTTACCTGGAGGTTTCGTTTTCCATCTAGTCTGGCAAAAAATTCAAGCACCTGAGACAACTCATGGTCTATTGTTTCATCCGAGAAGTTTAGCCAAGATGAAAGAAGCAATGGGGCAGGAGTTTAACGTTGTTGAATCAAAGGTTTTTAGCGAGTTCGAAGATGGAGATTCTCTTGCTATTCTCGCACGCAAAGTATTTCAGTCATAGTAGTGATTGTTCTGTAGTGGGTTAATGAGATTTGTCAGCTATTTGTAGGCGACTCGCGTGATTTGGAATAGAAAAAGTTATCTGAAATAGAAGGCTTTCTATCACGTCGTAACACGGAATTGTCCAAAAACGAGTTTATCTGACCGTCGGCTTCTGGCACTTTCAAGCTATTCGATAACATAAAATGCTGATAATAATAATTGGCAAGGTATTTTACTGTGCCGGATGGCGCTTCGCTTATCCGACCTACACGCTGGGCCAGAAATATTGATAAGTATGGAGCTAATGGCATTAATTGAACTACTTGGATCTTCTACATTCATCTCACTGTATAACTGAGCTGCCAAGGTTTTATTGTGTGCCAAGATTAAGGTTGGGCGTTTTAAGCGATGAATTACATTTGCCATAGTAAACGTTTTACCAGAGCCAGTAACACCTTTTAAGGTCTGGTGGGTCACACCGTTATTTATACCCGCAATAAGTTTTGCTATGGCTTCTGGTTGGTCACCAGAAGGTGCATAGTTTGAATGTAAAATAAATGTGTTTTTTGTCATGTGCTAGCCCTTATTATTAAGATAAAACTGAATTTTTTATAGTTAAATCTACCAACAAATCCTATTTCCTATAATCCTAACACTATAATTTTATGACAATTTCACCCTGAATTTTTTCATCTAATCACTAATTGGTTAAGAAACACCCATGTGTATATGTTTAATCACTATCAATTTCATCTTTTTTTTCTTCACGCCCTAAACTTAGAAGCTTTAAACTTAGAGCAAGCAAAAGAATAGAGATGGGGAGTATTAGTATTTCCCACTTAAGGTTATTTAAGTTAACCAAAATAATTTCAAGAAACTTCACAAACAAGATAATAACAATGACTTCACCCAATATACTCTTTAGACGACCAATGTTTGGTGTGCTTATCCATTTGAGAACAGAGCTTTTCTTTGCAAGTTTCTTATCACAAATAAATAAAGTGAATACGCCATGAGCGAAAATAAACAATACAAGCGCAATAAGAAAAGTATCTAATGCTTTAATCAAATAAGTCGTTGCGACCTCTGAAGTGTCAAGGTGAGATAAACTCTCACTGGCTATTTCACTAAACAATACAGTAGTATAGGCTGAATAAGTCTTCATAGCCCCAACGATAAATAATAAAACTGACCCTAATAGCGAACAGATAATGGCTATCCAGCTAATAAATCGAAATATATTAAATGTTTCTTTCATTTTAAATTCCTTAAATAGTTATTTATCAGTTAAACAATCAGTTAAATAAGTCGGTGCTTTATAGGTTGAATAGGTGCTGGTAACTCTGTTACACCTAAAATCTCTAACAAATTAATTTCAATACCTCGGGATATCGAACTTAACGGTAAGTCGTTAGCGGAAAGACCAAAGGGTTCTTCTAACTCTTCGCTTAACGCATCTAAACCAAAAAATGTATAGGTGATTATGGCGCAAAACAACGGGGTGATCAGCCCTATTGAGCCAACAATACCAAACGGCAATATTAAACAATAGAGGTAGGCGGTACGTTGCACCAGTAGCATATAAGCAAACGGTAGCGGCGTACTTTGAATGCGCTCACAGCCCGCTTGCACGGTAGCCATTGAAGTAATATTATCGTCGATAGTTTGGATTAAAAAGTCAGATAATAGGTTTTTATGACGACAAGTACCGAGTTTTTTTCCCATTAAGCGCAGCAGTGCGTCAGGTAAATTCTGTGATTTACGCAGCGCGGCTATATCCTCAGGATTAAGATATTTTTCAATATCACTCCACGGATCTGATTGTCGTAAGTGATGTCTTAAGGCATGGCTAAACGCGATCGTCAGATAAATCATCCGTTGCTGTAATTCAGCACCACCTTTGGCACTTTCATCTACATATGACGTCACCTGGCGGGATAAGCTGCGCGCGTCGATAACCAATTGGCCCCATTGCTTGCGTGCTTCCCACCAACGCTCATAGCTAGCATTGTTTCTAAAACCCAGAAATAACGATAAGGCCACACCTAATAGCGCTAATGGCGATAAGGTAAAAGTCGGAAATATAACCGGATAGTAGTATTGCGCAGCAGCAACCGCAGCACCTAACAGGGTAAAAAAGGCGATTTTCCCAAATATAAGTGGCACAACGGAGCCACGTAAAATAAACAACAGTTTAAACGCATTAGGTTTATCTCGAACAATCATGACTGCCTCCGGTTTAACATTAGATTTAGCTTTATTAGGGAGAGATCAAGCGTCTGTGCGCTTACTAAGCGAACACCCCATTAGTAGAACAGTATTTTTAACGAACACGGCATACCAATCTTAGTTATCAGTTTAAGCATTTATCTAGCATTTTGCTGAGCAAGAAATTGCTCGAATGAAATAACATCACTCGCTTCAAGTAATTTCTGCTGTTGTATGGACTCAATCGTCTCTCGCTGCAACTGTGCTTCCATTGCGCTAGATAAACCACGTTCACTGAAATAAGTTTGATGTAGCTTGGCTTGTGCTAGCATTAAGTCGATAAATTCATCACCATTTTCACCCGCGGCCATCATCATAGCTGACGGTGTTAATTCGCTATTTCCGACCTTAGCTATTTGCTCAATTAGGGCTTGGCTGTGCGTTTGGCTTTTATCGTTTATCGCATCAGTAGATTGCCCCTCATGGGCTTTATCGAGTAAATCCGCTATTGGCTGCAACTGTGTCAATAACCCGTTCGCGGCCTTTTTAAATGCAACAGGTTGGCCGTTTTTCGTCAGCATTAATTTAGGATTTCGCCCTTCACGAACAACACGCTGCTGGTTCGCTTTAATTTCATCCGATTCCGTAACGCTCAATGCTGCACTTTCAGACAAAAGGCAATACAACAAAAACACATCGAGAAAGCGGATCTGTTGCGCATCAATACCCACTGGCAAAAATGGATTAGTATCAAGAATACGGACTTCAATGTATTCAACGCCCCGTTCTTTAAGTGCCACTATCGGTTGTTCGCCTGACTGTGTTACGCGCTTAGGGCGAATTTCGCTGTAATATTCATTTTCAATTTGCAGCACATTGCTATTAAGTTGACGATAGCTGCCGTCAACATTAATGCCAATTTTTTCATAAGCAGGGTAACCCTGAGCAATTGCTTTGGTAACATCGTCGACATAATTATCTAAATTGTTATAGCTAACATTTAAATTTGCTTGCGCTTCGCTTTGGTAGCCTAAGTCACTCATTCGAAGCGAAGTGGCAAACGGTAAGCCAAGGGTGTTGTTGCTGAATGTGTCTAACTTATCGGTCTTTTTATCGCCCATAAAGCTATTGTCCAAAGTCGGCGAGGCGCCAAATAAATAGACTAATAACCACGAATGACGACGAAAATTACGGATCAAGTCAAAATAGCGCTGCGATTTAAACGCTTGTACATCACCTTGTTCACCCCAAACTTGCTGGCAATAAGGCCAAAAGTTATCAGGCATTGAAAAGTTATAATGTATGCCCGCTATCGCTTGCATTGTCCTGCCATAACGATACGATAAGCCTTGGCGGTAAACATGCTTCATTTGACCGATATTAGCGCTGCCATATTGGGCAAGGGGTATGCTCGCTTCTCCCTCTAGGCGACAGGGCATACTGGCAGGCCAAAGGTATTCATCCGGCATGTGGCGCAAGGTAAAATGATGCAAATCACTCAAGTAGTCGATAGTGTCATCAACTTGCTGACACACAGGCGTGATAAATTCCAGCAACGCTTCCGAGTAATCTGTCGTAATACTCTTGTGCGTTAATGTGGACCCAAGAGCCTCCGGGTGGCCGGTTTGTGCTATCAAAGCTTTTGGTGTAACTCTTAGGCCTTCTTTTTCAATTCCCCGTTGAACCTGGCTTAAAAGTGCTAAGCCATTAGGTGATTTGAGGTGTTGCAAACGAGTTTGTAATAAATCGGACAAGAAGGCTTTCCTTTAAAATAAATCAATCTAGACAGTTGAATCTAATACAGTTGGTTCTAATACAGTTGGATCTAGCGCTATTTACTTAAGTGCTGCGCATGAAACCGTAAATGTTCTTCAATAAATGATGAGATAAAGTAGTAACTGTGATCATAACCTTCGTGAACAGCCAACGCTAACGGGTAACCATTAACTTTTGCTGCGGCTTCTAATGCTTCAGGCTTTAGCTGCTCGCTAAGGAAGTCATCCGCGCCACCTTGGTCAACTTTAGCGGGAATAAACTGCGTTGCTTTGCGCATTAATTCACTCGCATCATGGTTGCGCCACGTTGCTTTGTCTTTGCCCAAATAAGCAGTAAAAGCTTTTTTGCCCCAAGGCGCTTTTACAGGATTACAAATCGGGCTAAACGCCGACATTGAGCTATAACGTTCTGGGTTTAACATGGCAATAGTTAATGCGCCGTGTCCGCCCATTGAATGGCCACTAATAGCACGTTTATTTGATACCGGAAATGCAGCTTCAATAATGGTGGGTAACTCATTAACTACGTAATCGTACATCTGGAAATGGCGATTCCAAGGTGCTTGGGTTGCATTGACATAAAAGCCGGCCCCTTGACCTAAGTCATAACCATCATCATTGGCAACACCTTCACCACGAGGGCTAGTATCTGGCGCCACAATCGCGATACCTAATTCGGCAGCCATACGCTGTGCACCGGCTTTTTGCATAAAGTTTTCATCAGTACATGTCAAGCCCGAAAGCCAATACAATACCGGTACTTTTTCGCCACTGGCAACTTGCGGAGGCAAGTAAATAGCAAAGCGCATCGCGCAATTTAATATTTTCGATTGATGGTTGTATTGCTTGTGCCAGCCACCAAAGCTTTTGTTTATACTGATATTCTCTATTATCATGGTAGAACCTCAAAATGACAGAGCAAGCTCTCTTAAGAAGGCTTGCTCTTACTTAACTAAACTCATCTTACTTAACTAAATGACGTTTATTTATCGAAATGGATCACTGTGCGGATACTTTCACCTTTGTGCATCAAATCAAACGATTCATTAATGTCATCGAGTGCCATGGTATGCGTAATAAAGTCACTTAATTTAAATTCACCAGCTAAATAACGTTCTACGTAATCAGGTAACTCAGTACGACCTTTAACACCGCCAAATGCAGAACCTTTCCATACACGCCCAGTTACAAGTTGGAACGGACGGGTGGAAATTTCTTGACCTGCACCGGCAACACCAATCACTACTGATTCGCCCCAACCTTTATGACAGCATTCTAATGCAGAGCGCATCAGGTTCACGTTACCGACACACTCAAACGAGTAATCAACGCCACCATCTGTTAATTCAACAATCACGTCTTGAATAGGCTTGTCATAATCTTTCGGGTTAATACAATCTGTAGCGCCTAACTTTCTCGCTAACTCAAATTTACTTTCGTTAATATCAATAGCAATAATACGACCTGCTTTTGCCATCGTTGCGCCAATCACCGCTGATAAACCAATGCCGCCAAGACCAAAGATAGCTACGGTTGAGCCCTCTTCAACTTTCGCGGTATTCATTACCGCGCCCATGCCGGTAGTTACACCACAACCGAGCAAACAAACTTCTTCAAGTGGAGCATCTTTGTTGACTTTCGCTAACGAAATTTCAGGTAATACTGTGTATTCAGAGAACGTTGAACAACCCATATAATGGAAAATTGGCTGGCCATCTTTATAAAAGCGTGTAGTACCATCAGGCATTAAGCCTTTACCCTGAGTTTCACGAATTTTTTGACATAGGTTGGTTTTACCCGATAAGCAAAATTTACATTCGCCACACTCTGGTGTGTATAAAGGAATAACATGATCTCCCACTTGAACACTGGTAACACCTTCACCAATTTGCTCAACAATACCACCGCCTTCGTGGCCTAAAATTACCGGGAAAATACCTTCTGGATCATCACCTGATAACGTAAAAGCATCGGTATGACATACGCCCGAGGCAATCACTTTAACTAACACTTCGCCTTTGCGCGGCAACATTACATCGACTTCTTCGATAGATAATGGTTGCTTAGGCCCCCAAGCAATGGCGGCTTTAGATTTAATAAATTTATCCGACATATTTATTCTCACTTTTCAATTGTTGATATTTTAATAGTTTCGCACAAACGCTAACTTCCACTATGAAGCCAGTGTACTCTTTTTATTTAATGGTGATAATATGCTTATCACGCAATTAACTTTTACCTATGAGTAATAATAAGGCAGCGATGCTACCTAAATGTATCTTTACACGCTTAATAACTTGCGGAAAAAGAAATTTGATACTCTTAATGACTATGACTTTGAGAAAGGTTAATCATTGCAATGCCAATAGCGACTAATGCCATCCCAAGCCATGTTGTTAAGTCTAGATGCTGACGGTAAATAATGGTAGATAATAAAGTCACGGTGATAATCGCTAAACCTGCCCATAACGCGTGAACGATACCAACAGGCATGCCCTTCATTGCTTGGCCTATAAACATGAATGCAGCCAAGTGTCCTAACAAGACTAAAACACTTGGTAGCGGCTTGGTGAAACCATCAGTTTCTTTTAATGCCACATGAGACATTGCTTCTGCTGCGACACCTAAAAAAAGAAATAACCAACTCATATTTGTTTCCTATAATTTTTATGCAAGCTGTTGTTACAGAAATAACACTTTCGCTTTACCTGGATGGAATTACTTACGGCTTTGTTAAGACTCAGCACCTTTTTGTTTATGGTGGGTATTATATTCTTTTCTAAAAAGATGATAATATGCTGATTTGTAAAATCACTTGTGCACAGGGGTAATAATCATGCAGTGGGATGGTATCAGTGAATTTGTATACGTTGCTGAAAATGAAAGCTTTACGCTTGCTTCAAAAAAGATGGCTATCTCTACAGCTCAGGTTAGTCGCCAGGTAAGTGCATTAGAAAAGCGATTGAATGTAAAATTATTTTATCGTACCACTCGTAAAGTATCACTAACCGAAGAAGGGCGTGTTTTTTATCAGCATTGTCGCAGTGTTCTCGATGGGCTAGACGCTGCTGAACGAGCCATCACCAACTTACAATCGAAGCCTCAAGGGAAAATTAGGCTGACAGCTCCTGTGACCTATGGTGAGCAACAGATTTTGCCTCTAATGAACAATTTTATGAAGCAATATGACGATGTTGAAGTTTTTGCATACTTAAGTAATCAGCAAGTTGACTTAGTTGAAGAAGGATATGATTTGGCTATTCGTCTTGGCAAGCTAAGTGACTCTTCGATGATGGCAAAAAAGCTAGGGAAGAGGACAAACTATGTATGCGCATCACCAGCTTACCTAGAAAAGCATGGCATACCTCATTCTTTGACCGAACTTAATAAACACAGTTGTCTTTTGGGAACCCTTGATTATTGGCACTTTAGAGAGTCGGGCAGAGAAAGAAATATTCGCGTAACTGGAAAGTTGCGTTACAACAGTGGCTTTGCTCTTGTAGATGCTGCATTGAAAGGCTTGGGGATAGTGCAATTACCCGATTACTATGTTCAACGCCACCTGCAAAGCGGTGAACTTACCACATTGCTATACAATTATCGTGTGCCTGACGAAGGGATATGGGCGGTCTATCCTCAGAATCGCCATTTATCACCGAAAATAAGGCTATTGGTAGATTACTTGGCCAAGCAGTTACTCTGATATTATTAGCTGTCGTGCCTACACCTTTAGCTCAGTAAGTCAGCTTCACACTTCAATATCACCTAGAATCTGTGCGATAAGGTAAGGACAGGTAAATTTTCAAAACGATTTAACGCTAGGCTATTACTATAAATAGCTAATACCATAAATATAATCATCAACCATTAAAAGCGTCAACATCACAATAAGCAACAGAAGCATATATCTCAGCTTGCTTGATTTTTTATTTGTTAAAAACCTACAGGGGGAGCGGTAACTTAGCTTAACCGAGTTACTTGTATGCCTCGGCTGATGCTCGTCGAGCAGCAGGTGACTTAACCTATCCCTACCACCCTTGTTACGGCCGCTTACAACTATTACACCATAGTAAAAGTGAGTTTACGAACGGTGGTATTATCATCCAGCAGAAAAAGACTATGATACCTTCATCGAAACGAACAGTAGTCATTTACATCCAGTGTGTGCGCTACATTCGATAAATAACAATTCATTCTTAACTTGTAATAAACGGAGCATATAAATGAGCGTATTTACTCATGTAACTGTCGGCATTAACGACTTAAACAAGGCCCGCGCCTTCTACGATAACGTTTTAAGCACCATTGGTCTTAAGCGCATTGCCGATTTAGATGAAAATGGTTCAATCTGGGGCGTAGACGCACCTTCATTCTTTGTACTAAAACCTGTCAACGGCCAGCCAGCAACTGTAGGAAATGGCACTATGGTTAGCTTTGAAGCGCCTAACCGTGAAGCTATCGATGCTTTTCACGCAGCGGCTTTAGCGGCTGGCTGTCCTGATGAAGGCGCACCAGGGACTCGCGATTGGGCACCTCATGCCTACGCAGCGTACACGCGTGATTTAGACGGTAACAAATTGGCTGTTTATTGCTTTAAAGCTGCGTAAATTATAAGACTAGATCAAGTTGATCTTACCTTAATAATGATAACGGTCTGTTAGCCATTATGGCTTTCAGATCGCTTTCTCATGCATAAGTGATAAGTTATTAAAAGTTACTATTTTTAGGACAACATTATGAGTATTACCACACCAAAAATTATTATCATTGGCGGTGGTGCTGGCGGATTAGAGCTAGCTACCCAATTAGGCGACAAGCTAGGTAAAAAAAAGCATGCCGATATTCTACTGATTGATAAAAATCGCACCCATATTTGGAAACCGTTACTGCACGAAGTAGCGACCGGATCTATTGACCCCGATTTAGATGGTGTTGTCTATTCTGCTCATTCTGCTAAGCATCATTACTGTTTCCAACTAGGTACATTTTGTAATATTAACCAAAGTAATAAAACCATTACCCTCGCGCCACTTTATGACGAGTTAGGCCACACTATTTTACCCGAGCGCAGTGTAACTTATGATCATCTGGTTATTGCTGTAGGCAGCGTAAGTAACGACTTTAATACCCCAGGTATAAAAGAGCACTGCTACTTTTTAGATTCAAATCAACAAGCTGAGCGTTTTCAGCACTCATTACTAGACAGCTTTACTCGCCTTCACCAAGACGATAATCAACAACAATCGCTCAATATTGCTATTATTGGCGGCGGTGCCACGGGTGTAGAACTTTCAGCTGAGCTCTATCATGTCTCTGAGTTGTTAAAGCTATACGGCTTAACAAATATGTCATCTAAGCGTTTACATATTCATTTAATTGAAGCCGGCCCCCGTATTTTACCCGCCTTACCTGAACGCATTGCGACCAGTGCAAAACGCGAGCTATTAAAATTAGGCGTTAATGTACGTGAATATACACAAGTAAAAGAGGCTACCGAGCAAGGTGTTATTACCCAAAAAGACGAAATGATTAATGCTGATATTATGTTATGGGCCGCGGGTATAAAAGCACCTGACTTTATCAAGGACTTAGGTATTTTTGAGCTCACTCGCAGTAATCAAATACAAGTAAATCAATTTTTACAAAGCACGGTCGATGACAATATTTTTGTTTTAGGTGATTGCTGCGCCTTTACCCAACCAGATGGCAAACAAGTACCGCCGCGCGCGCAATCGGCGCACCAAATGGCGCAATGTATTGAAAAAAACTTGCTTGCGACGTTAAAAAATCGCCCTCTTTGTGCCTTTGAATATAACGACCATGGCTCACTAGTTAACCTGTCGCGCTATGGCACCGTAGGGAATTTAATGGGCAACCTGACCAGCAATAGCTTTTTTATTGAAGGTATAATTGCTCGCTTTAT
This sequence comes from Pseudoalteromonas sp. S8-8, assembly GCF_000497875.1. Taxonomy (NCBI): domain Bacteria; kingdom Pseudomonadati; phylum Pseudomonadota; class Gammaproteobacteria; order Alteromonadales; family Pseudoalteromonadaceae; genus Pseudoalteromonas; species Pseudoalteromonas sp. S8-8. The sequence goes on along the minus strand of NZ_AUTR01000053.1, from coordinate 33,173 downwards.
GTATCTTTCATTATATCGCATGCATCAGCGCGCTATTCACGGCAGTGCTAAAACCATTGCCTTGTGGATCAGCGAAAAAATATTGCGCGTCGTGCGACCAAAAATGAAGTTACATTAAGGTTATTTTAAAATTCCCTAAACGTTAACTAAACCTAAAGCAGCTTCTAAATAATGCCGCGGTAACTTGATTACTGCGGTATTAATGCTTAGTTAATACTTAACTACGTACCTCAGCTTTCTCCTGTTTTAACCAACCTGCTAAGCCACTGCCCCCACTTTATTCCTTGCCAAAGTTTTTCTGTTAACCTGATAAAACTCTGACATTCAATGTTTTTATGATTATTACTGTCAGGTAAAAGTCATTTGGTTTTTATGGTGGTTATCATTTCTCATAAACAATGTAAAGTAGCCGCCATGAGTCAGACAGCAGCAATGCATCGGCTCTATAGTATTAAAATCAACACACGATTTATAGATACTGATTTTTCAGTACACCATATTAGGATTAAAAAATGACTCTGTCTGTAAATGAAAATAATGCAACTAAACTAGCTCAAGAGCCGAGTATTCAACTGTTTAAAGCGGGTACGTTTAAGTTAAACGATCTAGCGGGCTTACTTGAAGTTAATAACCTAAAAAGTCAGATGGCAGAAGTGACTGTCACCGATAATTCAAATGGCTTAACCGTAGGCTTTTTTGCCATGCAACCTGGCGTTGAGTTCGAATTTGTTTATGAATTTGTCGAATATAAAGTCATCACCAAAGGCAAGATTGTGATGCGCGACTTACAAGGTAACAAATATGTAGCAGAAGTAGGTGACGTTGTTCTATTCACCCCTAATGTTACCGTTATATTTGATGCCGAAAGTGATGGTGAAGCCGTTTATACCGCACACCGCACCGCAGATAGCATGTTTACACCTAAATAACTTTTATTAATTTTTCTGAGGAATACACTATGAGCATATATACACATACAACACTTGGCACTAACGACTTAAACAAAGCCCGCGCCTTCTACGACACCGTTTTAAGCACCATTGGTCTTAAGCGCATTGCCGATTTAGATGACAATGGTTCAATTTGGGGCATAGACGCACCTTCATTCTTTGTACTTAAGCCAGCGAATGGCCAGCCTGCAACTGTGGGTAACGGTACTATGGTTAGCTTTGAAGCACCTAATCGTGCAGCTATCGACGCATTTCACGCAGCAGCTTTAGCAGCGGGTTGTCCTGATGAAGGCGCACCGGGTACTCGCGATTGGGCTCCTCATGCCTATGCAGCTTACACACGTGATTTAGATGGTAACAAACTTGCTGTGTACTGCTTTAAAGCAGCGTAATGACGCGGTAACGCACCTAGCAAAACTAAAAAACACCTATTAATAGGTGTTTTTTAGTTTTATAGACCATAAAGGTAGAGAATATATGTCAGCTTTTAGCTGATCAGTTGACCTTAAGAAAAAGCCAGCTGCCGTCAGCACTGTAGTCATACCAATACAATTATGTGAACGACTGCAATGCCGGGAATAGCTGCACTTTTTATTTGACGCCTCTACGACTGCGCATATGGCTTAGTTGTCTGTCAAGATCAAATAGATTGAACACTGTAAACAGCCTCAATATCTATTGATGTTAACTATATTCGTATCAAAGTGAACATAAATGCGCCTTGTTTTGAGTACTCATTTAGGTCAGTAGTGCGCTCACAGAAGCTATGAAGTAAATACATTATTACGTCTGATTTTTTAAATGCTTAAAGTTTTTTAGGGTAATAAACTTAAATGTAATTGGGCGGCACCGCACTGATGCTAAATACTTTAAATAGCTGTGATTAACATTATATCTACTACAATTCAGACTTTATTTGACCAACTTTCAATAACAAATTAACCTATTAAATTTAAAAACAACTCATTAATCAGCACATTCAGTGCAACAGACAATTTCTGTACTTCAATATCTGTTACTCTTCCCGCATTAGTTTCTATTTTAGCCAAAGTACTTCTACTAATTTGCCAATCAATAAGGTTGCACTTAGCTACAAGTTGCTCTTGAGTCCAACCTTTAGTCTCACGAATTGTCCTTACGTTTTTACCAACAATATTCATAACTTTTCTTGCTCTGATATCGGAGCTTGATTGTCACAAATAAAAAAGCCTAAAACTGCTCCGCCATCGGAGCGATGTGTTTTATTGAAAATTGATGTTTTAGTGGTTCAAATAATTGTTGCGCCCAACTTTGATAACTTCACCACGAGCGAAGTCAGATCATCATATATTACGTTAAAAAATGATGATTCTTTAGATCCTGTTAAACTCAGAAAAAAGCTTTATGCAGAACTTTTAAAACTGGTGAAAAAAGGTTGGCTGAAAAAGAAGTCTTCAAATATTAAAGCGGATCTCAATGCTCTTTTTTACTTTGCTAGGCATTTAGATTTTTCTGAAGGGTATCAAGAAGCATATGACTTAGAGTATAAGGAGTGCTAGATTCCATGCTGATAACAAAAAAGAGATAACTTCTAACTTTTTACATATTTTCAGTAAATGTAATTTTATTGATAACTTGTTGAGTAGTTTGTATTTTCTTAATTTCATCGATTTTGCTGAAGAAATTGTCAAATTATATGATTTAGAAGGTGTAATTGTGTCTCTAGATAAATTTCGAACAAGAGCTGCATTTGCTAAATCAGATATTTGTGGGTATTGAAAATATAACAAGAATTTAAAATGGGACTTGCTGTTTGCTCGGTTTCGCTTCGCTACACATTTTAGCAAACAATTATCAGCCGCTTTAATGGGCGCTACCAATGTCCACTGTTGGCACAAATGCGACTATCAGAGAAAATTGAGTCATTAATAAGCTCAAATCAACGTTTTAATCTCTAAAGTGATAGCTTCTTGTTAAGTTAAGAAAAGGATAGAACTTGGTTTCATGTTGGCAGTCTGTTGATCGTGCGCTTTACGTCCTAAGACACTTTACTCTTAGGCGTTATAGCCATATTTGAGCCTGTTTACGGTATTTTTAATTAATTCACGGCCAGCTATTGTATCTATAAATGTTAAAGGTTTTTTAGAGTCGAATTGGAGTGACGAGGTATTTAACCAAATATTAAAACGTTCTATATTTTCAAAGTAATCAAGACAAAAAGAGCAGACTTTTGCAATTTCAAATGCATTTTCACTTAAAGTGGTATTTAAGGGCTTTAATTCTTTTTTATAGCGTACATATGAGCTCTTGCTAGTTCTAATAGCTGAAGAAAATGCTCGTATATCCCAGCCTAACTCTATCCTTAAACGTTCAGCATTTTTGATATCTACACCTTGATGTATAAAGTTAATTTGTTCTAGATGACTAGATTTTTCACTGATATTTCTATTGCTTAAAATCTCTGTAAGGTCTATTTGTTTATGAATTTCAGAGAAGTTATACATAGCAACACCTCAAATTAAGTTATGTTTCCTCGTGTAACTGAAATCGATGTTACCTGTAGAGGTCTACTTGAGATAAATTCTAGCGTATTTACCTCAGCTCACTTAACCCTAAAGCAATAGCCTCTTGCTGAAAGCGGCCTGATATATTAATTATTCGCTCATAGGCACCGGTTAAAAAATGTTCCTCTGTCGCTTCAGGTCTATTGCCCATAGCTGGCTGCTCAAAAAAGTCAGCAAAGTTATTAAAATCAAACTGAGCTTTGGAAGGTTTTTTACTTTGTTTATTAAAAGTAATATTGCTTGAGTCTGTATCTGCGGTGTTTTTTCCAGCAGGAGTTTCAATTTTTTCAAACTTAACTACATCAGCTTCCAATGGAACATCTTGATTAACTCTATACGCGTATTCTAAAAGCTTAGGTTCGGCGGGCATGTACATAATAGCTTCTTGGTTCTTAGAGTTTGTTACCCTCAGTATGCGGCCCAATATTTGCCTAAAATGCATTTCTGTTTTTATGTTTGTAAGGTGGCAGCAAACCTGTAAACGAGGGATGTTTGTACCTTCGCTAATCATACCAACAGAAATAATCCACTTAGTTTGTGCATACCTAAACTGCTGAATAATACTTGTAGGTTCATTTTCTCGGTAGGTTACAACAATGCTATCCTCGTCAAAGTAAGTTCGCATTAACTTAGAGATTTGATGGGCATGCTCAACAGACGATGCAACAATTAACCCCGCTGCATCGGGGTTTTTCAATCTAATTGAGATAAGCTTTTTTTGAGCGGAAGAAATTATGTATTTTACTACCGCTTCATTTTCAATAATTTCTTGATAAGAAACGCCAGAGTCGTTTAATAACGCTTTAAAGCAGTCAAATGTTTTGGTTTCAACGTCATCTACAACTGTAATGTGGTTATTATCAACAGCTACTATTTTTGGAACCCGACACACATTATCTACAATAGCCTCTGAAAGCCCGTAAACGTAGTCACACGCTATCTTGTTGTTAGGCTGCTGATAAGATGAAAGAACAATAGGAGCAGCATCAGAGCGCCAAGGTGTACCTGTTAAGGCTAATGTGCATTGTGCTTTATTATGAATGTTAAGAATTATCTGCTCACCCCATGCATTAGCATTGTCAATATTAGAGCCAGCACAATGATGAATTTCATCAAATATTACAAAAACACGATATCGTTCAAATAGCTGCCAAAAGTGCACATCTAAATACTGTAAGCTTTGATATGTTAAAGTTCTACCTTTAGCGCCAATAAGCCCATCAAATCGTTCATTCGTTTTTAGTTGCAAGCTTTCCTTAAAGTCTTGAGATACAATTGAAGACGGTGAAAAGCAAATAATCACATCGACCATATTATTTTTTAATAATTGATCGGCTAATTCCGAGGCCATCAAGGTCTTACCCGCCCCAGGAGTTGCCAAGGCTAAAAAGTGGCTATTGCCGTTCTGATATTGTGTAAGCGCTAAATTAATACACTCGGCTTGCCATAGTCTTAGTTTCATATTTTCTCTAATGCTTCGCTCTGCTTCAGTAAGCCTTCAATCGCTCTAATCTTGCCAAGTATTCTTGTATTGTTGTCTCTCGCTTTGTTGTACTGTGGCTGTAGTTCATCTACCAGTTCGGGCGACTCCAAATAAAGCTCTTTATATGCCTCAGATTCCCCCATATTCAATAATAGATCGGCTTTGTAATGATTTAACTTACTAAGTAACAGCGAGTGTTTATCACCTGCCTTTTCTGTGGCTTTAATGGGTACTGAGCTGGCTAAATGAGTAATTATCTCAACGTTAAAACTCTCTGTTTTATTGAATCGCGTAAATCCTTTTTTATTTGATACCACTTTTTTCAGCCAGCCTTTTTTAACAAGCTTGAGCAATTCAGCATATATACTTCGCCTAACTGCTGTAGGTACTAAAGAAGAGTCATTTTTTAGTGCTAAGTACGCCGAGCGTACATCACTTGTTGTAAAGTTATCAAAATTTGGTGCAACAATAATTTGAGCTACGAGAGGATCAAATTTCAAAGTAAATCCTAATAAACTTCTTATAATAATGGGTATTATAGGGCGTGGTAGTTAAGCGCTCAACATGAAAATCTAATCATTTTGCCTTGAGGGAAATCAGGTGAGTGATTTAGTTAAACATTTTGGTGAAAAGCTACGAGAAAAACGCAAAGAAGCAGGTTATTCGCAAGAAGGTTTTGCGGCCTATGTAGGTATAGAGCGCGGTAATTATGGAAAAATGGAAAGAGGTAATGTGAATATTAAGTTAGAGACATTATACAAGCTAGCTAATGCGTTAAATTGTGAATTTGAAGACATAATGCCACCAAGGTTGATGTATAAACTCAATTTAGATTAATTAAAATACATTCAAATTCTACGAGTTTTTATTAATTAAAAGCACGTATCAAAATTAATTCCGGATTTTTTGTACAATATGCATGCATATTATTATCGAACAATAGAAGAAAAGTCACCTTTCATGTATAATAATATTGGTCAATATATTATTTAATTCGAGCATTTTTCATGGCTAGTTCAACGCAAATAAAAGCACTTATGCAATCGCATATCGATAAAGATGACGATAGATTTTTATCTATTGCGCTTCAAGTTGCTGCGCATGAAGCAAGAAGTGGTCATGGCAAACTAGCACAGGAATTAAAACAGCTTATTGATAAGGCAAAAAAAAAGAGCCTTAATAATCTACCTGTTTCAATTGCAAGTGGTGTCAAAGATTCTACGGGACTGCTGACAACAAGCTATCCTAAGCTACGTTTTAATGATCTTATAGTTTCTGAAAGTGTTAAAGGCCGGTTAAATCGCTTAGTCAAAGAGCAAAAACATTTATCAACACTAAAAAATCATGGTTTATCACCAAGAAGAAAATTACTATTAGCAGGAAAACCAGGTACAGGTAAAACTTATACGGCATCTGTACTTGCAGGAGAATTAAATTTCCCTTTATTTGAAGTCCGCCTTGATGCGGTGATTACTAAATATTTAGGTGAATCTTCAGCTAAATTACGTCAAATATTTGATGCTATTAGAGATGTAAGAGGCGTATATTTCTTTGATGAATTTGACGCATTAGGCTCTCACCGAGGATCAAATAATGACGTAGGTGAAGCACGAAGAATCCTAAATAGCTTCTTACAGATGATTGAACAAGATGATTCTAGTAGTGTCATTGTTTGTGCTACTAATCATATTGAAGCCCTTGACCATGCACTATTTAGGCGCTTTGATGATGTCATTCGCTACGAATTGCCGTCAGAGAGTGAAATAGTTTCACTTTTCAAGTCTAGACTTCATCCTTATGTTGCTAAGAATTTCTCATGGAAAAAGTTAGCATTGAAGTCAGATGGTCTAAGTAATGCAGAAGTTACTCAAGCTGCTAATGACGCAATCAAGGAGATGTTGATTCATGATTATTCGTCGATCACTATCACTATGCTTCAAGAAGCAATTGAAGATAGAAAGAGTATTAGTCAGCATTTCGCAATGTAATAGGGAAATTTAATGGCGAATAAGATTTATAATAAACCTCATTTTTTTTTAGAATCATATGGTTCGGCGCAAAAATTTACTTCACCAAGTGGTGGTGGAGGCCCTTCTAAAATAATCCCAGCCCGAAACCGAATAGCCCATAGTGGTAAATTACGAGGTGATTTATCGACTGTTTCAATTCAATTAGATCAACTTAAAAATGAGTCATCAGAAACTCCATTAAAAATGGGTATAGGTATTCAAGTTGAATTTGAAAGCTTTCCTGATATTGAAATTGCAGTGGAAAGCCTTGCTAATGCGACTCAAGGAATTGAACTTTATAACGTAAAGACAATCACCCATGATAATCAAATAAAAACTATTGCTACAGTTTTTATTCCAGATGGAAAGCTCCATCATTTTGAACAAAAAATTACCGATTATTTAAATAAGAAAAAGAACAAACATAAAAAACCTTTAGACAATCAGAAATTAATTGATTCAATACAGTCAATCCGAACTGCGGCATTTGCCGCTATTTGGTCTGATGATGACTCCTTATTACCAGATGATAAAGATGAATCTATTTGGTGGGAAGTATGGGTATCTACTCCGAAAAAAAGAAAAGAATCAATAAACTACTATAAAGAAATTATTGCTGATTTCACGTTAATAGCTAACGAGCTTAAAATTGAGGTTTCTCAACATAAGCTAAGATTTCCCGAACATACTGTTATTCAAGTTAAAGCGACTCAAAATCAACTAGCAAATAATACCTTACTACTAAGCCGAGTTGCTGAAATTCGCGCACCAAAAACCACAGCTGATTTTTTTGACTCTGCCCCCCATGAAGAACAAGAGCAATGGACAGAAGATTTATTGCAACGTCTAAGCGTGAATAACAGTGGTACTGAGCCTTACATTTGCGTGTTAGATACAGGCGTAAATGTAGAGCATCCTTTGTTGTCTCCTTTTGCAGGTCTTAATGATCAATTAACGGTTACTGATAACGGAGACGCTACGGATATTAATGGTCATGGCACAGAAATGGCTGGGCTTGCTATGTGGGGGGATTTAACCGATATACTTGGTTCTAATGATGTAGCAACTATTAATCATAAATTTGAATCAATTAAAGTTTTAGATCGTAGTGGTGATAATGAAGACAAGTCTCTAGGTTTAATAACTGCTAATGCGATTGCAACAGCAGAATTTGCAAATATTGAACGAAGCCGTATATTTTCAATGTCACTTTCAGCTAATACTGGGACAGACGGAGGCAGGCCTTCATCTTGGTCAAGTACGCTAGATTCATTAGCTGTAGATTATTTAGGGGAAGGAAAAAACCCTCGTTTATTTACTATATGCGCAGGTAATGTTCCGTTTGATTCTGATATGGAATACCCCGATACTAATCAACTACAAGATATTCATGACCCTGCTCAATCTTGGAATTCTATTACAGTTGGTGCTTATACCAATAAAGTGACTATTACAGAGTCCTGTGATTATCAACCATTAGCAAAAGTGGGGGGATTATCACCTTATAGTACGACTTCTCTTGTATGGGATAGAAAAAACGCCCCCATAAAACCCGAGATTGTTTTTGAAGGGGGAAATATTGGTAAAGATCAATATGGGTGTGCAGGAATGCAAGACTTACACTTACTTACTACTTTCCATGATTTCTCTCAACGGAACTTCCAAACCAGTAATGCTACAAGTGCAGCTACAGCGCTTGCCGCCCGCTTTACTGCGCAAGTAAAAGCCGAACACCCTGACTTGTGGCCTGAGACTATTCGGGCTTTAACTGTCCACTCCGCGGATTGGACAGATGAAATGTATCAATTAATAAATACAGGGCGCTCCAATAAAGCAATTAGAAAAAGTGATATGAGTAACTTAACTCGCATGGTTGGCTTTGGTGTGCCCAATTTAGAAAGGGCAGTTAAAAGTGCCAGCAACTCTCTTTCGTTAGTTATACAAGATGAATTACAACCGTTTTATAAGGATGGTAACGTTAAAACAAAGGATATGCATTTACATGATTTACCATGGCCGAAAGATACGTTACAAACAATAGGTGAGGCAGATGTTGAACTAACTGTAACGCTTTCTTACTTTGTTGAACCAAATCCATCAAGCCGTAATACTTTAAATAAATATAGCTACGCCAGTCATCAATTGCGCTTTGATGTAAAACGGCATGAAGAATCTTCTGCTGCATTTCAAAGTCGTATTAATGCAGCTGCGGAGGGGGGCAGACCAGATGACTCTCCGAGTGACTCTAATTGGACTTTAGGGGCTGATAACCGACATAGAGGCTCTATTCATAAAGACATTTGGAAAGGCAGTGCAGCAGAGCTTGCAGAGCGAGGACAAATTGCTATTTATCCTGCCAGTGGTTGGTGGAAAACTCGTACTTCACATGAGCGTTGGGATTCAAAAGCAAGATACTCTTTAATTGTTACTCTTTCAGTGCCTGAAGTAGATATAGATATTTATTCTGAAGTAGAAACTAAAGTAGAAGCTACTCTTCTAGCAAGTTCCGCGGTTGACGTTCAGGTTTAACAGTGTCTATCAATTAAGTTTACATGGCTTAATTGACATAACCCAAGAAAAACTTAGTTAAACTTTTTGAACCTTTCACTAAATAGTATGCTTAATTAGTATGTGTACTATTAAAATTTATTTGTTTATCAATGCAATTCTATTTCATAGTATGTTTTTAGAGGTACTAATTGCGTGTCTGCGTTCTCAGAGCGATCTCCGAGGCTGGCTGCCCAACTAACTATTTTTGTTACTTCTGGGCGTTTAACGTTCCATAGTTGGTCGTGTTCTTGTTGTAATTGTAAGTAACCTTCGCGGGTAACTAAATTTGTTTTCATGGTGAATTCTTTATTAGCTCTAATGGTGTGCACGTTATTAAATTTGCCAAAACTTGTCGAGCGTAAAATGTAATAAAGTACGAGTAAGTAAGCTTTGAAATGTTCAGTAACAATCTAAGCAAGTAATTAGTTTTTGATTATTAAGTTTTTCATTTATATTAACTAGTAATTGGATATAAAAATAAGAAAGAGATTATGGGACACGAAACCACAAAAGTATTAGTTGTTGATGACGATATGCGCTTACGCAGTTTGCTTGAACGTTATTTAGTAGAGCAAGGCTTTATTGTTAGAACCGCAGGAAACTCGGAGCAAATGGATAGACTCCTAGAGCGAGAAAACTTTCACTTAATGGTTCTCGATTTAATGCTCCCAGGCGAAGATGGCTTATCTATTTGCCGCCGTTTACGCCAAAAAGAAAATGAAATTCCTATTGTTATGCTTACTGCAAAGGGCGACGAAGTAGATCGCATTATTGGTCTTGAACTTGGCGCTGACGATTACATTCCAAAACCATTTAACCCACGTGAGCTACTTGCTCGCATAAAAGCAATTTTACGTCGCCGAGCAAAAGAAGTGCCAGGCGCACCTGCTGCTGAAGAAAACTTAATCGCTTTTGGTAAATTTACGCTTAATTTAGCAACGCGCGAAATGAGTGAAGGGGATAAAACAATATCGCTTACCAGTGGTGAGTTTGCAGTGCTTAAAGCGCTTGTTTCGCATCCACGTGAGCCACTTAGCCGCGATAAGCTAATGAACTTAGCGCGTGGCCGCGATTACAGTGCGCTTGAGCGAAGCATTGATGTGCAAGTGTCGAGACTTCGCCGCATGATTGAAGTAGATGCTGCCAATCCGCGATATATTCAAACCGTTTGGGGTTTGGGGTATGTGTTTGTTCCCGACGGTGAAAAGTAATATTTATGGGCATGTTTCCGCGCAGTGCTTTTGGACAAACTGTTTTTTTAGTGGCGGCTCTGCTGCTCATAAATCAAATAGTGTCTTATGTTACGGTTAGTTTTTATGTTGTAAAACCAACCATTGAGCAAGTTAACTTGATGCTTGCTAAGCAAATTAAAACAGTATTTATTGACTGGGAAGATGGCGTTGAAATAAACGACGAAGTATCTGCAAAGTTTTTTGAAATTACCGGCATTGAAGTCATGACGCAGCGCGAAGCAATGCGCCAAGGGCTTGGGCAAAGCCGCGAATATTCTATGCTATCGCGTAGCATGACTGAGCAACTTGGTGGTTATTCTCGTGTACGTATTAGCCAAACTGATCCGTTGATTTATTGGGTTGAAGCACCGCAAGCGCCAGGTTATTGGGTAAAAGTACCGCTTAAAGGCTTTAAAGAGAACAACTTAGAGTTTTTAACTTTTTACTTATCAAGTATTGGCTTTTTAAGTGTGCTGGGTGGGTGGTTGTTTGCAAGGCACCTTAATAGACCATTAAAAGCACTGCAACAAGCTGCAGTGAAAGTGGGTAAAGGCGACTTTTCTACCAAGTTAGAAGAACAAGGCTCAACAGAAGTAATAGAAGTAACGCGCGCGTTTAACCAAATGTCGCGCGGAATTGCCGCACTTGAAAACGACCGCCGTTTACTAATGGCCGGTGTATCTCATGATTTACGTACGCCGCTTACGCGTATTCGTTTAGCTACCGAAATGATGGTTGATGAAGACGACTATCTCCGTGAAGGTATTATTTACGATATAGAAGACATGAACGGGATTATTGATCAGTTTATTGAGTATCTACGCCACCATAAACGTGAAGAACTAAGTTGCGAAGATATCAATGCTTTAGTTGCCGAGGTTGTCAATTCTGAGCTTCAGCATCAACGTACTATTACGTTTAAAAGTAATCCAAATATAGGCAATATACCGTTAAGCTCTGTGGCTATTAAACGTGTAATTACCAACATGATTGGTAATGCGCTGCGTTATTCTGAGGGCGATATTGAAGTACTTAGCTACTTTAATTCAAACAAAAAGTATGTAGTTATCGCTGTAAACGATAATGGCCCCGGCATTCCTGAAAACGAACTAGAGTCTGTTTTTGAGCCTTTTAAACAAGGCGATGCTGCACGAGGAAGTGAAGGCAGTGGCCTAGGCCTTGCTATTATTAAACGCATTGTTGATATGCACGACGGTAAAGTAAAGCTAGAAAACCGCCCAGAAGGCGGTTTAAGTGCACAAGTATATTTGCCAATAAAGGTATCAACCCCTGCATAGTAAATGCAGGGGGCCCATTATATTAAAGTGCTTTAAAACGAATAGCTGTACCGCCACTAGTGGCTAATTTAAGCGTTAGTTTATCGCTTGCAGTTACAACACGTTTTTCGATAGCTAGATCGTACGGATTGTTTTTCCACTCTGCGCTTTTACCATCTTTATAAATTTGTGCTTCAAACTTTTTGCCTTGCTCTAAAAAGTCGAGTTTTACCTCAATTGTTCTGGCTTTTTCGTCAGTAACAGCACCTAAGTACCAATCATTTCCTGAGTATTTAGTGCTTTTACGTTCTTTACGAGCGAATACAATAAAGTCGCCTACTTCACCATCAATAGCAATACTTTGCTGCCAATCTGTTGGTACGTCTTGAATGAATTGAAACGCATCGGGCTTAGCCAAATAGTTTTTAGGTAAGTCGGCAGCCATTTGAATTGGGCTATACAAAACAACATAAAGTGCAAGTTGTTTGGCAAGTGTAGTTTGTGGACGGTTTGTATCGCCTCCTAAACCATTAAAGCTCATATCAAAAATACCTGGCGTAAAGTCCATTGGTCCTGCAAGCATGCGGGTAAAAGCAAGCATTGGTACATGCTCTGGTGGGTTAGGTGGTGAACCCCATGCATTATACTCTTGTCCGCGTGCACCTTCGCGCGCAATCCAGTTTGGATAAGTACGGCGCAGGCCTGTATCTTTAATTGGCTCGTGAGTATTAATGCTAATTTTATGCTTAGCCGCAAGTTTTACGTTATAAAGGTATTCGTTAACCATAAACTGGCCGTCATGCCATTCGTGGCGAGCAATACCGTTTTTGTCTATACGTTTTATATTTCCGCCATCGGCTACATAACCTGTTTTTACTTGGCTTACGTTTGATTTTTCGTAAAGGGCAAAAGCATCTTCCATTTGGTCACGGTAGTTGCTTACATTGCCTGATGTTTCATGGTGGCCAATGAGCTGTACGCCTTTTTCTTTGCCGTATTGAGTCAGTGCTGCTATATCAAAGTCGTCGTACGGTTTGGTAAAGTTAAATACATCGCCATTAAAATACCAATCGCCATCCCAACCAATATTCCAGCCTTCAACGAGTACGCCATCAAAACCATACTGCGCTGCAAAATCCATATAGTATTTTGTGGTTTGCGTAGTGGCGCCGTGTTTTTTACCGCTACCCCAAGTTTGCGTGTTTATATGCATACCCCACCAAATACCCACGTATTTGCCAGGCTTAACCCACGACACGTCACCGAGTTTATTAGGCTCGTTTAGGTTTAGTATTATATCTGAATTAACTAAGCCAACAGCGCTGTCGGCTATTTGAATGGTGCGCCATGGTGTTTTAAAAGCACCTTGTTTTTTAACTGCAACACCATCTGACCACGGTGTTAAATCGGCAGTGAACGTACCAGAGCGGCGTTGATTAAGCACCATGCCTGCGTAATCAACAAGTGCGGCTTCATGAATACTAATATGAGTACCGTCACTTGTTTTAAACGTAAATGGTGTGTGAGCTAGTGGAGCTTCGTTAAGTGGGGTAGTGTTGTAAACATATTCGTAGCGGTTCCAGCCACGAGCAGGTATCCACCATGCTGTTGCATCATGGCTATTGTTTATTGCAAATTCAGTTAACTCTTTGGTTATTTCTGTATGTTCGAACCCGGCTTGTTGTGGTACTTCGTATCGAAAACCTACACCACTATCAAATGCTTTAAATCGAATAGTGTAGGTACCTTTATTTGGCTCGTTTTTTGTAAAGGTAACGGCTACTTCGTTATATTCGTCAACAACGTTTTGGCGTTCGCCCCAGGGTTGTTGCCACTGCGAGTTAACGCTTTGTTGTTCAATGCTTTTAATTTTAAAGCCGTCGCTAAAAGCTGCTTGTGTTTTAAATTCAAACCCCAGTAAAGATTTGTTTATAACCGCTTTGTTTTTAAATTTTATTGCGTAGCTTGGCGTGTTGTTTTCGTCAGAGATGCTTACTGTTATTTGTGTGTCTGGCGATTTTAGCTCTACGGTTTGTCCGTAGCTATTACTAGCAAAGGCTAAAAGCACAAGTGCTGGTATTCTCATGGTGTGTCCTTAGATGAGTCGGTGGTGACATCTAAGGATAATGACTGTTGATGATTAATACGACTGCTTACATACGTATTCAATGTTTTAAAAAATAGAAAGAATTTGGTGGCTTAATCGGTCTATAATGTAAACAAATTGATAATAGCGACAAGAAAATGATAAAAAGCTTACTTTGTGTATTTTTACTAAGTGTTAGTACTGGAGTTTTTGCAGCAAATATTACAATTAAAAATGCTAATAATGACCCATTACCTAATGCTGTTGTATGGCTAACTGCAGGAGACCCCTCTAGCGTTATTCCTCCAGAAGCACCTTATGCGATGACCCAGCAAAATCGAGAATTTAAGCCGCGTATTTTAGTTGTCCCGCAAAATGCAAAGGTAGAGTTTCCGAATGCGGACTCAATCATGCATCATGTTTATTCATTTTCTAAAGCCAAAACGTTCGAATTAAAGCTATATAAGGAGCACCCAAAAGCGCCCATTACTTTTGATCAAACGGGTGTTGTTGAGCTTGGCTGTAATATTCATGATTGGATGTTAGGTTATATTGTGGTGGTAGATAGTACTATTTTTGCAATCACTGATGAAAACGGGAATGTTGATTTAAATGCCAATGCAGGCGAATACACGTTAAGTGTTTGGCATTCTGGATTTAGTGATATTAGTAAGGTTGAATCTCAAACTATTACTGTGGCTACTAACCCGATCACTTATAAAGTAAAGCAGGAAATTGCGGAGCAAATTGATTTTGCTACGGATGAATTTGATGACTATTAATCGCTTAATAAGGCTGGCATTTTTAGCCGGTGCTTTATGTTTTAGTAATGCATTGTATGCACAAGTAAAAGGCTTGATACAAATTAGAGCCGTGCAGGGGGACGATATACGTAGCTTCCAAGAGGGCGGTCTTGGGCTATATCGGCACGATACTAAAAGCGACGAACTTATTTTATCCCAAGGTATTTTAGATTTTAATGTTGATTTAGCATCTAGTTGGTCGGCTCATGGGGTGTTAAATGCGAATCAAGATCCTGACGTTGGCCTTGGTTTTACGCAGGCTTATATAAAGTATCAGCCGCTATCTAACAGCAACTATAAATGGCACATGCGCGTGGGGGGCTTTTACCCACTTATGTCGCTTGAAAATCCTGATATAGGGTGGACTTCTCCTTATAACTATACAAACTCAGCTATTAATAGCTGGATAGGCGAGGAAGTACGCACTGTTGGCGCAGAGGTAACTATTAAGCGCCCAGCAAAACGTTTTAACAGCGCTCATAGCTTTAGTTTTGTAGGTGCTACATTTAAAGGCAATGATCCTGCCGGTACTTTACTTGCGTGGCGTGGTTTTGCATTACACGATAGACAAACTACATTTAACGAAAGTATTAAATTTGCGCCTATAGCGGCATTAAATGCATACGAATTACGTTGGCAGGCTAATCAGGTTTTACCGTTTGAAGAGGTAGACGGGCGTTTTGGCTATTACGCTGGCGTACATTGGGATTACTTAAAAAAATCACAATTTCGAATTTATTATTACAACAATAACGGTGACCCAACCACACTCAATATTAGTACAGGGCAGTATGCTTGGGATACTCGCTTTACAAGCGCTGCTTGGCTTTATAAGTTTAATAGTAAAACACGTTTAATAGCACAGGTACTTAATGGTAAAACTGAAATGGGCAGTAACGCATTAATTGATAATGCTTTTTATAGCCATTATTTAATGCTGAGCCATAAAGAAGGCAAACATCGAGTTTCAGTACGTTATGATTATTTTAAAGTTACTGACAACGACACAACCGCGTTTGACCCTAATGCCAGCAATGGGGAAGGCTTAACAGCAACATGGCGCTACCAGCTCACTAATAAACTACAAATAGGGGTTGAAGGTTCTGCACTTAAAAGTGTTGCAAAAAATAGAGAGCCAATTGGATTTAATGAACGAATCTCGCAGCAGCAAATAATGCTAAATGCGCAATGGCGTTTTTAAAAGTATAAAAAAGGGAGCATTTAAATGCTCCCTTTTTAGTTTAATAAAATTGGTATAGATTATACCAACCTGCATAAATCTTTGATCAATTTAACGAATTAAATTGCACTATAACGTCGTTAAAAATTTTTTATTTAGAACAACTAGATACAAAAATTTCTGCCTAGTTCTAGCGTAATTTTCTTAACGTTAAATAGACCCCATATATAAGCAGATTGGTATTATTTTTTATCGAATGCGCGTTTCATGTAGTTAGGTGTAGCGAGTGCACCATGGTGAATACCGTTGTTATAGTACTCGCTGTGCTGTGCAATATTTGCAGCTGCATCTTCTCTAAAACCGTCAAATGCTTGTGATTTACGTGCAAGTGTTACTGACCATAAACCGCTTGGGTAAATTGGTTGTGGAAATGGTAATGTTTGTAAATCGTTAAAGCCTACGCTTAACATTGCTTCGCGCATTTCAACTAATAATGGCATGTGCATAAGTGGTGATTCGCTTTGTTGTACTAAAATACCACCTGGGCGCAGTGCATCTAAACAGCTTGTGTAAAACGCATGATTAAATAAACCCTCACCTGGACCTACCGGATCTGTGCCATCAACAATCACTACGTCGATAGATTCGCCAGCGGCTTCGCGCATGTATTTAATACCGTCGTCAAACATAACAGTTGCACGGGCGTCGTTATTAGATTCACAAAGCTCTGGGAAGTATTTTAACGACATTTGCGTTACTACTTCGTCGATATCTATTTGCGTTACAGTTTCTACGCCTGGGTGTTTTAATACTTCGCGTAAAGTACCGCAGTCGCCGCCGCCAATAATAACGACGTTTTTAGGGTTTGGATGCGCTAAAAGTGCAGGGTGGCTGATCATCTCATGATAAAAGAAGTTTTCGCGGGTTGTTACCATAGTACACCCGTCGATGATCATTAAATTACCAAAGTCTGTGGTTTCAAACATTTCTACCTTTTGAAAAGGAGACTGTTTTTCATCTAACTTTTTATTAATACGTAATGAAAATGCGCTGCCATCGCGGTCGCTAATTTCAGTAAACCACTTACTTTGATCTAAATTTGCCATAGTTACTATTACACTTTTTAGGTTGAGTATGAAAAAGGGGCAATTCTGCCAGTGCTTGGCGTTTTGCTCAATGACATTTTAACTGATTTGACGAATAAAGTTAGTTAGGAGTGAGTGAAAGTTCAATTTTTGTTAGCCTAGTGGATAGTGACGTATTAAAATGCGCCTTTATACCTAATTGACTAAAGAAGAGTTGCCATGACCTGGGGTTTAGAAACAGCACGCGCCACTTATAACGTTGCTCATTGGAGTGATGGTTATTTTGATATTAACGCACAAGGCGAACTGGTGGCTTACCCAGATGGCGACCAAACAAAACCGGCCATTTCTTTAACGCAATTAACTGAGCAGTTTAAGCAACAAGGTTTAACGCTGCCGGTTTTAGTACGCTTTACCGATATTTTAAAAAATCGTGTAGACACCCTTACTAACGCGTTTACGCAAGCGCGAGCAAATCGTGAATATAACGGAAAATACACCTGTGTTTACCCAATTAAAGTAAATCAGCAACGTTCTGTAGTAAGTAAACTATTAGCGCATCCAAGCGGGCTTGTTGGCCTAGAAGCAGGCTCAAAGCCAGAACTTATGGCTATTTTGGGTGTAGCAAAAGAGCCAATCACAATAGTGTGTAACGGCTATAAAGACAGTGAGTTTTTACGCCTAGCGTGTATTGGTCAAGCAATGGGCCACAGCGTAAAAATTGTGGTAGAAAAGCTTTCAGAACTGACCACACTACTTGAAGAAATAGACAACCTAGGCATTGAACCGGCTATTGGTATTCGCATTCGCCTAAACTCAGTAGGCAAAGGCAAGTGGCAAAACACGGGCGGCGAAAAAGGCAAGTTTGGTTTAACAGCAGGCCAAGTACTAAGTGCTGTTGAAGTGCTTAAAAAGCATAATAAGCTGCACTTAATGCAAATGGTGCATTTTCATATTGGTTCTCAAATTGCCAATATTCGTGATATTCACCGTGCTTTACGTGAATGTGCACGCCACTTTGCTGAGCTTACACAATTAAACGTACCGTTAAATACCGTTGATGTGGGCGGCGGCTTAGGTGTTGATTACGAGGGCTCTGGCTCGCGTAGTGCATGTTCAATGAATTACACCGTAGAAGAGTATGCGCGTAACGTAGTGAATGCATTTGCAGAAGTGTGCGATCAGCATAACCTTACGCATCCGGCCATTATCACCGAGTCGGGGCGTGCTTTAACTGCTCACCATGCGGTATTAATTACCGATGTAATTGACGTAGAAAAAGCGCCTAATCATTTAAATCCAGAGCCACCGCTTGAAAATAGCGCATTAGTGCTTGATGAAATGTGGCAGTGTTTACAGCGTTTAAACCCGCGTATGGCATTAGAGATCTATCACGACGCTATGCACTTATTTAGCGAAGCGCACGATCAGTACGTGCATGGCTTAGTAAGCATGCTAGAGTGGGCGAAAATAGAGCAGCTTTACTTTACTATTTTACATCGTGTGCGGGCATCGCTTAGTAATAACGCGCGCGCGCACCGTGAAGTACTCGACGATTTAAACGAAAAGCTTGCTGATAAACTCTTTGTTAACTTTTCATTATTTCAGTCGTTGCCTGATGTATGGGGTATTCAGCAGTTGTTTCCTGTTATGCCAATCGAAAACTTAACTCAGCCACTGACTCAGCGCGCGATTATTCAAGATATTACCTGCGATTCTGACGGGCAGATTCGTGAATACGTTGAAGGCGCTGGTATCGAAACCAGCCTACCAATACCAGAATATAAGCATGGCGAGCAATACCACATTGCTATGTTTATGGTAGGCGCGTATCAAGAGATTTTAGGTGATTTACATAACCTATTTGGTGACACTGATTCGGTGCACGTAGAGCTTAACGACGAAGGTTATGTGTTAACCAATGCTATAAAAGGTGATAGCGTTAAGGATGTATTAAAGTTTGTTGACTATGATAGCGCCATTTTAGCTGACAACTTTGCGTACCAAGTTAATAAACTTGATGTATCGACGCAGTGTAAAGAAGGTTATTTAGCTGAGCTTAATGCAGGCCTTGAAGGCTATACCTATTTTGAAGATTAATTTGTAAGCAACTGAAAGCGCAGTATTAGTGGCTGCGCAATGTTTAAAGGAATGGAAGTAATGTCAGTTATTCGCAGTGTATTTAGTATTATTTTTTACACAATAAACACACTTTTTTGGTTTGTGCCTATTTTTGTTTGTGGGCTTATAAAGCTTATCCCTATTAAGCCTCTACAAAAGCTTATGAGCTGGGCAGCTAAGCAATTTGCAACTATTTGGGTTACCTTTAATAGCTTAAATCAAGCGTTATTCACGCCAACTAAACTTAATGTAACTGGCCTTGAAGACCTTAAACTAAAAGATTGGTATCTAGTAATTGCAAATCACCAAAGCTGGGTCGATATTTTAGTATTACAGCGTGTGTTTAATCGTAAAATTCCATTTTTAAACTTCTTTTTGAAAAAAGAGCTTATTTACGTGCCTATTTTAGGTTTGTGTTGGTGGGCGCTTGATTTTCCGTTTATGACTCGCACGAGTAAAAGCCAATTAAAAAAGAATCCAAAGCTGCGTGGCAAAGATTTAGAAACCACACGTAAAGCCTGCGAAAAATTTAAAGAGATGCCAGTAAGTGTGGTTAACTTTGTAGAAGGCACTCGTTTTACTACGCAAAAGCATGAGCGCCAGAATAGCCCGTTCCCACATTTATTAAAACCAAAAGCGGGCGGTATTGCTTTTGTAATGCAAGCAATGGGCGAGCAAATTACTAAAGTGGTTAACGTCACCATTCAGTACCCAGATGGTATTCCTACTTTTATGGATTTTGCTGGTGGTAAGGTAAAAAATATCAACGTACACGTGGAAGTAAGGCCAGTAAGCGCAGAGCTTATTGGTGACTACACAGGTGATTCTGAATTTAGAGTTCGCTTTCAAAGCGAGTTAAACCGCTTATGGGAAAACAAAGAGCAAACACTGCAATCGCTCGAAAAAACCCATAAGTAAAAGGTAAAAATATGAGCTTACAGTTATGCTAAAAAAGTGGTTACCAAATTGGCTTAACGGCTTAATTGTAGGCTGCGTATTGTTTTCTAACATGATACTTTTTGGCTCGCTAGTATTTGTACTGGGCCTTATTAAGTTATTACTGCCTTTGCCTGTGGTTAACTCTATATTACACAGCGCTTACCGAGGTTGGTGTAACGGCAACCGTTTAGGGCTTTGGTTAGGTTGCCCTAATATTGTGGTTGATATAAGTGGCGACTTAAACTCAAAAAGTTGGTATTTACTTATTTGTAACCACGCGAGTTGGTTAGATATAACTGTACTTAGCTCATTACATGCATTGCCTGCCCCTAAGTTCTTTTTAAAAGACGGGTTAAAATACATGCCTTTTATTGGCACTGGTGCGTGGGCCATGGGTATGCCGTTTATGAAACGGGTAAGCAAAGCGCAGCTTGCTAAAAATCCAAAGTTGAAAGGGTTGGATGTAGAGCGCACGAAGCGTAGCTGTCGTAATTTTCGTCATCATCCTACTACCATCATTAATTTTGTTGAAGGTACACGCTATACGCCAGCCAAACATAATCTGCAACAAAGTCCTTTTAAACATTTATTAAAGCCCAAAGCGGGCGGCATTGCTTTTGCGCTTGAAGTATTAGCCGATCAATTTGATGCCATGCTTAATACAAGTTTAGTATATAGCGGTAAGACAGATCACGTTTGTCGTAACTTGCTAAAAGGTGAGCTAGATTCTATTTATGTTTCAATAGACGTAACGCCCATTAATGACAATATGCAGGGCAGCTATCAAAGCGATGACGTATTTAAAGTTAATTTTCAACATTATGTGAATGAGCTATGGGTTGCTAAAGATCAGCAGCTTGCCGACATTTATGCTCAACAAGATTTACCTGAACCACAAATCAGTAAGGAAATTGAAACACTATGACCAACACCCATCTTCAGGAATTAATTGCTCCTTGGTTTGAAAAAGTACCCGACGCGGATTTTCTTAGCTCAATTACCGCAGTCTCAATAGGGATATTTTCTTTATTAATTGTTTACTTATTTACTCGTAGATTAATGTTACCTGGCATTCAAAAAATAGTGACGAGGCTTTCTCCTGAGCGAATTGGTGCGCTTTCTCCTATGCTTAATAAGCTAAATAAACGTATTGCCGGAATGCTGTGCTGCGTATTGTTTTTAGCTACGTTTGATAGCGTATACCCAGTTAATGAAATTGCAGGAGAAATACTAAAAACGATAGGACAAGCTTTGCTTATTATTTATGCTGGTTTTATTTTTAGCAGTATTGTGAGCATTGCGGGTACTATTTATAACCAGTTAGAGTTTGCCCGCGAGGTCCCTATTCAGGGCTTAATTCAGGTTGTTAAGCTAATAACCTTTATTGTGTGTGCAATTTTAATTGTGAGCATTTTTCTTGAGAAGTCACCTACTTATATTCTCTCTGGCTTTGGTGCTATTGCTGCTGTTACGTTATTAGTATTTAAAGACACTATTTTAGGCTTTGTAGCCAGTATTCAAATAGCAGCAAATCGCCTAGTAACCTATGGTGATTGGATTCAAGTAGAAAACTACGGCGCCGATGGCGAAGTAATTGATTTGGGTTTAAACACTGTAAAGGTACGTAACTGGGATAACACCATAACAACTATTCCAACTTATATGCTGGTAGCGGGTTCATTTAAAAACTGGCGCGGGATGCAAGAGTCGGGCGGTAGACGTATTAAACGCTCACTCAATATTGATATGCACAGCATTTGTTTAGTGGGTGATGAGTTTAGAAAACAAATTGATGCGGCTATTCCGCTGCACGACTATATTCGAGTGACGACATTACCTGCTCAGGTTTCTAATTTAGGGTTATTTCGTCGCTATGCTGAAGGCTATTTAAAGCAGCACAGTAAAATTAATACGTCGCTTACGTTAATGGTACGAGAGCTACAACCACTAAACCATGGTTTACCTATTGAGTTTTATTGCTTTAGTGAAGACAAACGCTGGATTTCGTACGAGCATTTACAAGCCGAAATAATGGACCATTTACTTGCGGTATTACCCGTGTTTGGGCTTAGGGCATATCAAAGTGTTAGTGGGCAATTAAGCCCACCGAGTGAGCAACAAACAGATAAGCCAACATTTAGAGTGATGGCAAATAGTGTTGTAAAAGACCCACAGCAATAAATAAAGCTAAGAGCCACCAAATAGGTGGCTTTTTAAATCGCAGCCATGCAAATGTAATTATTACTAACGCAACTTGCCAAAGGTTATGCACCGCTGATGTCCAAATTGGCGAATACAGTGCAGCCGCTAAAAAACCTACTACCGCGGCATTAAGCGCTGCTATTGAGCTTGCAAAGCGTGGCTTACTTGCCAAGTTAATCCAGCTCTTCTGAAATGCCAAAATAAGTAAAAAACCAGGCATAAATATAAGCAGTGTAGCTATAAGAGCACCCACTAAAGGTTGTTCTGTAGTAAGTTGTGCGCCTAAGTAAGTAGCAATAGTAAACATAGGCCCAGGCACTGCTTGTGCACTCGCGTAAGCACTTAAAAACTGATCATCACTTAATGCTGGTACGCCAGCTTGAAGTACCGGCAGTACTACGTGTCCGCCGCCGAACACCATTGCACCTGCCTGGTAAAAAGGGGCAAACAAAGCGAACTCATGCCCTAGTGGAATAAAGCTCACACCAAGTAAGAGCGCAAATAATCCCAGTGCAATCCAATTAATATTACTTTTTGTACTGCTAACATTTTCTGTGGCTGTACCAAGTTTTAATAAAGGCCATATAGCACCCATTGTTGCAGCGGTTATTAAAATAGCGATTTGAGTACCCATCATTGGAAATAACACCAAAGCAAGTGTACTCATTACAGCAAGTAACTTAAGCGCAGCACTTGTACAAAAGCTTTTAGCCATACTAAGTGTGGCATCAGCAACTATAACAACGGCAAATAACTTTAAGCCCGCAATAATAGCAAAGTAAACAGCGTCAAACTGATGAGCACTAACCGCAAGTAGCACCATTATTAAAAACGAAGGCAGAGTAAAACCTACAAAAGCAGATATACCGCCCAGTACTCCAGCACGCTCAACACCAATAGCAAAACTAACTTGGCTAGAGCCCGGCCCAGGCAGTGCTTGGCTTAAACTAATAAGTTGTGCGTAACGCGTGTTAGTTAACCAATTTAACGAGTCTACAAAGTGGCGTTTAAAATAACCTAAATGCGCAGCAGGGCCGCCAAAGCTCATACACCCTAGTAAAAAAAACTGTCTAAAAATAGCAATTAACATTGCGCCAATATCCTTTGTAAAATTCATTAAATTGTCACAGCGTAGTATGACATTTTTATTAAAATGGCACATTAGTTTGAGGTCTGTTTAACAATCAAGCAAGATGCGTTGCTTTTAACACTCTCTTCATAGTTTGTTCATACATGTATTTGCATACTCTTGCTAAATTCTTAATGAATAGGGTATCACCATGACTTTAACTAAATCACTTTTAAGCGTAACCGTAGTAGCTGTATTACTTTCTGGTTGTGAAATGAATAACACAGGTAAAGGAGCCGCTATAGGCGCCGCAGCCGGAGGTGTATTAGGTAAGGCTACGGGTAATCATAAAGATAAACGTATTTTTATTGGTGCAGCTATTGGTGCACTGGCGGGCGCTGCTGTTGGCGACTACATGGATAAGCAAGAAGAAGCATTTCGTGATGAGTTAGCGGGTTCAGGTGTTGAAGTAGTGCGTGAAGGCGATAACTTACGTTTAGTAATGCCATCAAACATTACGTTTGCGACTGCTCAGTCTTATATTTCATCAGGCTTTAACGATACGTTAGATGCGATTGCTAAAGTGATGAACAAATACGAAAAAACCTACCTTAGTGTGCAAGGGCATACTGACAGTACGGGTAAAGATAGCTTCAACATGAACCTATCGCGTGAACGCGCACAAAGTGTGAAAGACTACTTAGTGAACCAACAAATTATGGCTACACGTGTTAGCACTATGGGCTATGGCGAAACACGCCCAATTGCAACTAATGATAGTGCAAATGGCCGTGCTCAAAACCGTCGCGTAGAAATTCAGATAGTGCCAAATACCGAAGGTTAATCCTTATTAAACTGTAATTCACACAGTTTTTGATACAACGGGTTACTTGCTAACAACTCTTGGTGAGTACCCGTTGCTATGATTTCCCCATTTTCCATCACTACAATTACATCGGCATGTTTTACCGTTGCCAGCCTATGGGCAATTATTAACGTTGTTCTGTTTTGCATTAAATGCTCAAGTGCAGCTTGTACATGGTGTTCGCTTTGCGCATCCAGCGCGCTGGTGGCTTCATCAAGAAGAAGTATTTCAGGGTCTTTTAATATGGCACGTGCAAGCACAATACGCTGCTTTTGCCCACCCGATAACCTCACACCCTGCTCACCTAAAAAGCTGTTATAACCTTGCGGTAACTGTTTGATAAATTCATCGGCATGCGCATACTTTGCTGCGGCATATACTTGCTCATCGGTTGCACTTGGGTTGCCGTAGCGGATGTTATGCATTACGTCGGAGCTAAATAAAATAGGGTTTTGCGCTACCATGCCCATTTTATTACGCAGAGTATTAAGCGATAAATCTTTAATGTTTACATCTTTAAACTTAATAGCTCCGCTAGCCGGATCGTAAAAACGTTGTAGCAATTCAAATAACGTTGTTTTACCTGCGCCAGAAGGGCCAACAATTGCCACGGTTTGGCCTTGATTTATATTTAGGCTTATTTTATTAAGCGCGCTTACGTCTGGGCGAGAAGGATAGTTAAAGCTTATATTTTCAAGCGTAATAGCAGGGCTACTACTATCTTTCAGTAAGCTGTCGTCTTGTGGATCTAGTGGGTTTTCTATCTCACTTTTAACAGCAAGTAACTCAAGTAACCTTGCCGCCGCGCCTGCTGCACGTTGTAGTTCGCCATATACTTCAGCAACGGTTGCCACCGACATTGCCACCATAATAGCGTAAAACACAAACGCACCTAGCTCACCACCTGTCATGGTACCTGCAAGTACATCGTTGCCACCTACCCATAGCATAGCGCTAATGGCACTAAAGGTTAAAAAAATCACTACAGCTATTAAAAATGAACGTTGCTTAATACGTTTTTTAGCCACGTTAAAGGCTTTTTCGGTCTCAAGCGCAAAGGCATGCTGCTCTTGTGCTTCGTGGCTATAGCTTTGCACTACTTTAATATTTTGTATGATTTCTCCGGCATAGGTACTTATGTCGGCAATGGCATCTTGGCTAGAGCTTGCTAGTTTACGTACCTTGCGACCAAATATCATCATAGGAACAAGTACCAGCGGTACACAGGCTACAACCACTAAAGTAAGTTTTAAATTAGTAAACAACAGCATAGCTAAGCCACCAATCAACATAAGTACACTGCGCAGTGCCATAGAAAATGATGAGCCGATAATTGATTGCAGTAATGTGGTGTCGGTGGTTAAACGCGACATAAGTTCGCCACTGCGGTTTTCTTCAAAGTAGCTAGGGTGTAGCGTTACAATGCGATTAAACACTGCTTTTCTAATATCGTTACTGACTCGTTCGCCAATCCACGACATTAAATAAAAACGGCTAAAGGTACCGATCGCTAATAAGCTGATTAAGCCAATGAGTACCAGTACAGCTTGCTGTAATTGATCTTTGGAGCCTGCAATAAACCCATGATCAATAACAAACTTAACCCCCTGACCTAGTGATAAGTTAACACCCGCAGTGACCAATAGCGCGGCTAGCGCAGCTACTACCATCCATTTGTAAGGTTTTATAAAAGCAAAAACAGGTAATAAGCTGCTAAAAGCGGCTTTTTCGGATGCAGAGGTGTTTTTTGACATAGTGGATTCTTTTTAAAGGTTAAGGTATAGATATGGCATCATCGGATTAAAAATCAATAGTATTAAATATCATCAATAAGGAATTGTTATGACAACAAAAATAATAAGCGGTGAATTTACAGTGGCTTTAGCGCCTATTGAAGGTTATGCCAAAGGGCAGCAAGGTATTAACTTAGGACGTATGTCGATCGATAAAACATTTAAAGGTGACTTAAATGCTACAAGCCAAGGCGAGATGCTTAGCGCAATGACGTCTACCCAAGGCAGTGCAGGTTACGTGGCAATAGAGCAAGTGATAGGTGAGCTTGAAGGTAAGCAGGGCAGTTTTGTACTGCAACACTTTGGCACTATGAATAAAGGACAAGACAGTCTTATTTTAAATGTTATTCCTGATTCAGGCACAAATGAGCTAAAAGGATTAACTGGCAGTATGAAAATACGCATTGAGCAGGGCATTCACTATTACGACTTTGACTACCGCTTATAAAATGGATAACAAACAATGCAAAAAATAGTAGAATTTAAAAAGCGTGGTTTTTTTAGTAACGGCATTGATGTAGATGCTTTGAATGAGCGCATATACCACTTAAATCAAGAAGGTTGGAAAGTAATAAGTATAAATACTGCGACTGCTTTTCAAGGCCAAATAACGGCCTATATATTATTAATAGAAAACGATGAACTATAAGGATAAGAATGACATTAGCAGCGTGGTTTAGTTTAGTAGTTGTATGCATGATGGGTGCAATGTCGCCAGGCCCAAGCCTTGCAATTGTACTAAAGCATACAATGAGTGGCGGAATGAAAAACGGTATGCTTGCTGCACTTAGCCATGGCGTGGGTGTTGGGCTTTATGCGGCAGCTTCGTTACTTGGTTTGGGGACATTGATGGCTCAGTTTCCAACGGTATACCAAGTACTTGTATATTTAGGCGCTGGGTATTTAGCCTATTTAGGTTTAAAAATACTATTAGCAAAACCCAATAATGACGAACTGCAAGTACAAAAAAGTGAGATAAGCGCAGTTAAAGCATTACAAGATGGCTTTGCCATTGCTTTTTTGAACCCCAAGCTCGCTATTTTCTTTTTAGCCTTGTTCTCACAGTTTATTGACCCGCAAAATCTCACTTTAAGCATTGGCATTATTATGTGCTTAACCGTGTTTGTAATTGATACAGGTTGGTATTTACTAGTTGCAGTACTTACTGAGGTTTCAAAAAATCGCTTTGGTTTTACTAAGCAGAACCCATGGCTTGATAAAATACTGGGGGTTGTGTTTATTGCTCTTGCTATAAAAGTCGTTATTAGTTTGTAAGATTGAGTAGAGATTATTGAAGTTTGCAGAGTGTATTTGTAGTTATATAGATAAAGGATTAAAACAATGACAAAACATATTTTAAAAAGTGCATCTTTCGACCCGAAGGTTCAGCAATACTGGATGCTAATGGCCGCTTTTTTTAGTGTACTAGCGCTGGTGACTATTCCGTTGTTACCCATTGTTTTAGCGATTGTATGGCTGGTGGGCGGGCGAATACTCGCAGCTATGTCGGCTGACTTATTACCACAAAAATTGGTAGTTAAACGTGGCATATTATTTAAAGAAGAAAAATCTATTCCGCTTGAAAAAATAACAGATGTAGGGTTAAGCCAAGGGCCGCTCATGCGAATTTTTGGATTATATCGTTTAAGCTTTGAAACGGCAGGGCAGTCAGGAAATGGTGCTTTAGTGTCTTTGCTTGGTGTGGTTAATGCGAGTGAGTTTAGAGAGGCGATACTTGAGCAAAAAGATGTATTGGCTAATCAAGGTAAAACGTCGCAGCAGGCAACAGAGCAAAGTGAGAAAGAGCTACTGAGAGCACTTACTTATAGTGTTAAAAATATTGAGCAGATGCTACTTGTTTTAGTTGATGAAAGGCAGCAAAAGTAACCTGTTTTAAACTTGTAATACTTATAAGGATGTTTTTATGAATACGGATATAAAAAATATATTTAATAATCATCCTGAGGCAGCTAAAAGTACGCTTATACAATTACGAGAGCTAATTTATACCGTAGCACAAGAGCAAAACTTAGGAGCTGTTGAAGAGTCTTTAAAGTGGGGAGAGCCAAGTTATAACACAATAAATGGTAGCCCCATTCGCGTAGGCTTTAAGGGCTCATCGTGTTATTTGTTTTTTCATTGCCAATCTAAGCTAGTAAGCACATTTAGAGAGTTGTACTCTCATAATCTTATCTTTGAAGGAAATAGAGCAATAGTGTTAAATAGTGAAAAGCCATTACCAGAACACCCAGTTAAAGAGTGTATTAAATTAGCACTGACTTATCACAGCGTTAAACACCTACCTTTGTTAGGCGCATAATTATAAGTACTTAGTAGATACTTAAAATACGCTACATATTTGGTTTGCGTCACAGGTAATAACAGTCACGTTTTCATAACCCACACGCGTTAATGCTTCTGCTCCCAACGTTGCGCGTGCACCACTTGCGCAGTGCACGTAAATAGGGCGAGCTGCGTCTTTTTCTATTTCCATTAGTTTCATCTCGAGTAATCCACGCGGAATATTTATAGCGCCGGCAGCCGATTTTGTCGCGTGCTCTGCAGGTTCTCGCACATCAATAAGTAAACCTTTATTTTGTTCAAGCTCGAGTTTTGCTTGCGCTGCGTCAATACGGCGTTGGTTAGGTGTGATAATTTTTAGTAAGTCAGGGATTGATGTAAGCATTAGTTTGTAAATCCTCTTTTTCTTAAAAAAGACATTAATAGGTGCTACTTGGTATAAGTAGGTTGAATTGAGTTAATACTTATAAATAACGTTAAAAACTGAAAGTTACTTTATATAAAGTAACTTAATAGTGCGGATACTGCTACAGCACTTCCGCCGATTAATAAAATGGCATCGCTAGTTTCATGGCCATCTTAATATTAGTAAAACCTAATGTTAATTATATTAGAACTTACTAATGTAAAAGTCTATACTTAAAAAGGTATCAAAAAGAGAAATAATAAAATGAATATTGAACAACTAGCTGTCAACGCAGAGCAAGCCGAACAGTTTTTAAAATTAATGGCTAACAAAAATCGCTTAATGATTTTATGTAGTTTATTACAAGGTGAGCAAAGTGTAGGTGAGCTAAATAAAAATGTACCTTTAGCACAGTCAGCGTTATCTCAGCATTTAGCAAGTTTACGCAAGGCAGATATGGTTGCTACTCGCAGAGAAGGGCACACTATTTATTACTCATTGACCGATCCAAAAGTTGAGTCGATCATTGCTTTGCTATATGAGTGGTTTTGCCGACAAGAAAATACTAAATAAACGTAGCTATTTCATCGATAGATTTTTTATCCAGTGCATGAGCCGGTATTGTTGCATCATCACTTGGGTAACCTGCAATAAGTAGCATGTATGGGCGTTCGTTATCTTTATCGCGATTACATATGTCGGTTAAAAAGCTCATTGGTTTTGGAGTATGAGTAAGGGTTGCCAAACCAGCACGATGCAAAGCTTGAATTAAAAAGCCGGTAGCTAAACCAACAGACTCATGCACATAATAATTCGTATTTTTATCATCGGTGCTTACGCCCCCCTTTTTTTGACTAAATACAGCTATAAGCCAAGGTGCATGCTCTAAATAAGGCTTATTAGCATCGGTACCTAACGGTTTTAGCGCATCTAACCATTCTTCACCTGCTCTGCCTTCGTAAAAAGAACGCTCTAATTTTTCGGCGGCTTCTCTTATTTGTTTTTTTACATCACTGCTGTTTATAGCCACAAAATGCCAAGGCTGATGATTCGCTCCACTTGGTGCTGTGCCAGCTGCTTTTATACATGCTTCAATAATATTTTTTGGTACTGGGCGATCGCTAAAGCTGCGAATGCTATGGCGGCGTTGGCTGGTTTGTAAAAACTCGTTAGCACGATTTAGCATTTCGTCGTGTGGGTATTCTATAAAGTCGTTTAATGGTTGGCTTTGGTGATCTTGCATGGCTTTTCGCTTCTTATAAAAAGTATATGTGGTTTTTATACCGAGTGAATACAGTGCAGGCAAGTGTTATGAGTTTAAATTATGTTTATTTGTTGTTACAAATTTAACTAACAAGTAACTTATGTTCCTGTTTTGCTTGTGATATAAAACATTATAAAAATAATTACTCATATTCAAGGAAGTAAAAATGCTATCAATAACAGGGTTATCTAAAACCTACGATAATGGCGTACATGCACTACAAGGTGTTGATTTATCTATCGGCAAAGGGATGTTTGGATTACTTGGGCCAAATGGCGCAGGTAAATCATCGCTAATGCGTACCATTGCAACACTGCAGTCGGCTGATTCAGGTTCAATTACTTTTGATGGCATTGATGTATTTAAAGACCCACAGGGTCTGCGCCAACGTTTAGGCTACCTCCCGCAAGATTTTGGTGTTTACCCACGCGTTAGTGCTTACGACTTGCTAGATCATATGGCTGTTTTAAAGGGTATTCATAATAAAGCAGAGCGTAAAGAGTCGGTTGAAGGATTACTTGCGCACACTAATTTATATCAACATCGCTCTAAAGCCGTAAGTGGCTTTTCGGGCGGTATGCGCCAGCGTTTTGGTATTGCTCAAGCGTTATTAGGCGACCCTGATTTACTAATCGTTGATGAACCAA
Organism: Pseudoalteromonas sp. S8-8; assembly: GCF_000497875.1. NCBI lineage: Bacteria > Pseudomonadati > Pseudomonadota > Gammaproteobacteria > Alteromonadales > Pseudoalteromonadaceae > Pseudoalteromonas > Pseudoalteromonas sp. S8-8. Next base: position 2,368 of record NZ_AUTR01000053.1, on the reverse strand, counting down.
CAGCAGGGTTAGACCCAGAGGAACGTAATCGATTTCATAACTTGTTAGTAAGCTTAGGTGAGCAAAAAGTCGTTATATTATCGACTCACATTGTTGAAGATGTAGCAGAGCTTTGCCCAAACATGGCCGTACTGGCCGGCGGCAAAATACTATTAGAGGGCAACCCACTTGCCCTTACCGATAAACTCCAAGGGCAAATCTGGCGCAAAGCCATGAGCCAAGAGGAAGCGCTAGAGCTTGAACCGCAACTGCCTGTTATTTCTAAGCGCTTATTTGCAGGGAAAACCATATTACATGTATTAGCCGATCAAGCCCCTGAAGGTTTTGAGCTCAGCAGTGCAAACCTAGAAGATGTGTATTTTTCTACGTTGCTTAATCATCGTAACAGCCAAGTAGCATAAGGGGGCGCTATGTTTTTTAATATGCTCGCGTTTGAGCTGCGCTATTTTGTGCGTCAGCCTTCGTTTTATGTGACCTCATTAATATTCTTTTTTATGGCGTTTTTTATAAGCTCCAGTAGTAAGTTTCCGTTAGGTGGGGCGAATGTTCATATGAACTCGCCTTTCTCTATTATGCTTTTAACCGTTACATTTTGTACACTCGCTATGTTTTTAGTGGTTAACTTTGTTGCCAGCTCTGCTATTCGCAACAGTGAAAGCAAAATGGATGGGCTGGTTTTTAGTAAGCCCGTTAATCCTCTTGCTTATCAATCAGGACGTTTTTTTGGTGCTTACTTGGTTGTGCTAGTTGTTTTTTTAACTGTGCCATTAGGCGTGTTTTTGGGATCTCAATTTGGCTTGTTGGTTGGCTGGCTTGATAGTGAGCTAGTAGGCCCTAATAAGTTTATATATTACGCAGCGCCTTTTTTATATTTAGCAATACCCAGCTTACTGGTACTCAGTGCTATTTTTAATAGTGTGGCGGTCTATTTTAAAACCATGATGGCGGTATATGTAACGGCCGTAGTGATTTATATAACCTACCAATTGGCGAGTATCTATTTTGATGATTTAGCGTTTAGGAATATTGTTGTTTACGCAGATCCATTCGGCCTCGGTTCGTTAATTGACTTAACCCGTTACTGGACTGTAAGTGATAAAAATACCGAAGTGTTAACGCTCTCGGGCGATTTTTTAATTAACCGTATTTTATGGGTAGCAATAAGTTTAGCGATGTTTTTTGGCCTCGGAAAGTTAGGTAATCGCGTAGTAAGTAAAAAACAGAAAAAGCAATTTGCTGTCTCAACGTTTGTAAAAAATAAACAAGCAGCACTTATTAGCAGCGCTAAAAATTACAAGTCAAAAGGGGGGAATACGCAATCGCAATTAGTAATGCGCAGCTTATTTGAACTTAAGCAGGTTATATTAAGTGCCCCTTTTATGATTTTAGCGGGTGTCAGTATTACTATGTTACTCGCACCACTCTTTGCGCCTATTGGCGCGTATGGCACAACAGATTGGCCGCTTACACAAAACATGGTGGGCATTATTCAAAACTCCTCCGCTTTGTTTATGTTTATCATTATTGCTTATTACAGCGCAGAGCTGGTTTGGCGAGAACGCCACAGTGGTATGGGTGATATTGTTGACAGTTTCCCGGTGCATAACAGTGTGTTTTGGGTATCTAAAATTATTGCGTTAATCACTGCAGTTTGTGGTCTTTATTTAGTAGGCATGATGTTTACCATTGCAGTGCAACTGTTTAAGGGGCAATTTAACCTAGAGCTTGGCCAGTACTTATTTAGGTTGGGTTACCTTACATTACTGCCTTTTATTATGATGGCTATATTGGCGTTCTTTTTACAAATAATTAGCCCTAATAAATACATAGGTATGGGTTTATTTATTCTGTATTACATTGCTCAAATGGTAATGGGTGCTTACGGGTTTGAGCATCATATGTATCATTTTTCTCAAAGCAGTAGCGTACCTTATTCAGATATAAACGGTTATGGACATTTTTTACAAGGCGCGCATTGGTATACCCTATATTGGGGGGCATTGAGTGTGTTTTTAGCTATTGTAGGGTTTGCTTTATGGCATCGCGGCCCGTCGCAAACATTGCGTACTCGTTTATCTTTAGTACGTTACAACATGTCTTTAAAAGGCCAGATTGCAGCCGTTATAAGTTTATTGGTATTTGTGGGCGCGGGTTATAACATTTATTACAACACCCGTGTAATCAACGAGTTTGTAACAAGTGATGATAACGAAGCGCTACAAGTAAGGTATGAGCAAGAGTTTTCACAATACAAAGACTTGCCACTGCCTATAATAACTGATGTTGATTTAAACATTGATATTTATCCTAAAAAGCGTGCTTTAAATGCCGTGGCTAAAATTAAGTTTACCAATACCGCAAACGAGCC
>NZ_AUTR01000052.1:0-19014 GCF_000497875.1 Pseudoalteromonas sp. S8-8 | reverse complement strand
GCGGGCGGAAAAATAGTAGAGCGTTTAACCGATTTTGGCATGGTATGGTTTGAGTTTGAACAACCGCTAATGCCTAATGAAGTACGCGAAGGTGAGCTTTTAGTTTCTCGTGAACACGACGGTTTTGTTGATAGAAGATCTGATACTCAACTCGTGCACAACGGTACATTTGTAAATAATGGAGAATTATTACCAAATTTTGGTTATCAAAAGTATTTTCAAATTGCCGATAAGTATGAGCGCCGCAAGCACGATTTACCTGAACTTGAGCGCGCACATAAACTAGAAGACAGCCGCTATTATACGCAAAATGAGTTTGGGCCTGCTAATGGCTTTATAAACTATAAGGCAACGGTAACCACCGATGAGTCACAATTTGCTATTACACCAGGTTACTTAAAAAGTGAGAGTGTAAAAGACGGGCGCCGTACTTTTGTTTATGAAATGGATGCTCCAATTATAAATTTTTACTCTGTGCTTTCGGCAGAGCTTGAAAGTAAAAAAGTTGAGCATAACGGTGTAAATATTGAGGTGTACTACCACAAAGATCATGCATGGAATGTTGACCGCATGATTGAGTCAGTTCAAGACTCAATAGATTACTACACACAAGCCTTTGGCCCGTATCAGCATAAGCAGTTACGTATTATTGAGTTTCCTAAGTATCGCTCGTTTGCGCAAAGTTTTGCCAATACGGTGCCTTACTCTGAAAGTATTGGTTTTATTACAGACTTAAGAGATGAGAATAAAGTTGACCTACCTTACTATGTAACCGCACATGAAGTTGCGCACCAATGGTGGGGGCATCAAGTTTCGGGGGCTAATGTAGAGGGCAGTGCTGTTATTTCTGAAACACTTTCGCAATACAGTGCGCTAATGGTGCTAAGAAAACGCTTTGGCGCCGAGAAGCTTCGTAAATTCTTAAAGTACGAGCTAGATAAATACTTAATGGGCCGTACAGGTGAAGCCTTTGAAGAAATGCCGCTATATAAAACGCAGGGTCAGCTGTATCTTCACTATAATAAAGGCTCAGTTGCGATGATGGCTTTGTATGACCGCTTAGGCGAAAAACGCTTAAATGCCGCACTTAAAGCATTTTTGAATGAGTTTAAATACCAATCAACGCCATACCCAACCACACTTGATTTACTCAGTTATTTAAAGCGAGATGCAACACAAGCTGAACAACGTTTTATTGATGATCAGTTTAAATATATAACGCTTTATGAGCTTGAAATGAAAGAAGTGTCGGTTACAGATGATGTTGATAGCGAAGGTTTTTATACGGTAACACTGAGCGTTGAAGCAACTAAGCAGCATGCCGATGGACAAGGTGAAGAAACCGAGCAGCCGCTCGATGAGCTAATTGATATTGCATTATTTAGCGACGACCCTGAAAACTTACTAGCTGAAGACTTTGTTATTTACTCGCAAAAGCATCAAATAGTGTCTGGTACCAATACTATTGAGCTAAAAGTAAAAGAAAAACCATTATTTGCGGGGGTAGATCCTTACATTAAGCTGGTCGACAAAGACAGTAAAAATAATTTAGCTAAATTCTGACGTCTATTTATTTACTAACCACTTAAGTTTACTACTTTAAGGGCCGCATTTATGCGGCCTTTATGTGTAATAAACTGTATAAAACTTCATAGCGTTTCTACATATTCCCCACAGCTTTTTACGCTAATATTTTATGTTCTCTTATAAAGTTACCTTACTGGTATTTAGTTTATAAGGAAGAGTATGAAACCATTAATTATAGGGGCGATAGCATTAAGCCTCAGTGCTTGTTCTGCGGTAACCATTCAGCCACAGGCAACAGCAAAAATAACGAGCCAAGCTAATTTCGAAGATAGCCGCCCATTTTATTTATGGGGGGTAGTGGGTGAGCAGCGGGTAGACGTAAAACAAATATGTTCAAATACACCGGTTATTCAAATGCAGTCACAACAAACGTTTAGCGATGGAGCGCTGAGTTTAATTACGCTTGGAATATACTCGCCCCATACCATTAAAGTGTGGTGCCAAGAGCAAATACTAGGGGAGACATTATGAGCATCAAGCTATTTGCAGCCGGTTGCACACTGATTATTTTAACGGGGTGTACAAATATTTACTTTGATAACGGTATACAGAGCAAAGTAAGCAATAAAACGCTAAAAAGCTCACAGTGGCATCATAATTTTGCACTTGCGTTGTACGAGGGATCAGAGCCGTTAGATTTAACAACACATTGCCCACAAGGGGAGTGGCAAAGCGTTCATACGTATAAATCGTTTACTAATGGTTTAGCTGAGGTGGTTGTGAATCAAATCGGCCCAGCTTGGTACCCTAAAACAGTAGAAGTACAATGTAATAAGGTACCATTTAAAGCAAAACAGCTATAAAACGAGAAAAGGGCCAAAAGGCCCTTCGTGTCGCAGCAAGTAACACATTCTTTCTTATAAATTAAAGTCTACAGAATAAGCAACGTAAGCTTTAATATCTGAATCATCCATATCTGTATCAGATAAACCAAAAGTGAAACCATCTTTCGAAATTGATACACCGTAATCTAGAATATTGTCATCACCAATAAAGTCACCAGAGTAATGGCCTAAGTGAAGTGCCATTTCAGTGCCGTTACTGCCAACAGCAAAACCGTAGTCAGCTGTGAGGTAAAGTGAATCACCAAAGTCTGTACCATCACCACTTGCAGCTGATGTTGCTAATACAGAAGCACCAAAGGTAAAGCCTTCAACACTGATGCTACCGTAAATTTCAGAGAAATCTGCGTCTGCTTCAGAAGCTGCGTCTGGGTAAGCGTAATAAATATAACCAACATCGTAGCTAACACTTTCGTTAATATCGCCACCAAAGCCTGCATATAAGTCAAGCTCATAGGTCATTTCATCGGCCCACGATGCGTTTGAAGCCCAAGTACCTGCATAAAAGCCCGATTCATTGGCGTAATCAATACCGCCTGAAATAGCTGCATCGCCCCCAGTTTGCTCTTGACCACGCCATAAGTAGTTTGATGTTGCCGCTGCATTAGCAGTTACTTCAGCATGTACGGCTGTTGACGTTAAAGATGTTGCGCCCATTAATGCTATAGCACTTATAGCGATGGTTTTTTTTAGTTTTAGCATGTCCATTTCCCGTTATATGATTTTTGCTCGCCAAGGTTTTTATTATGTAATCGGAACCTTTAGGCTGACGGCTTTTTATTGTTTAACTAACGGGATAATTGCACTGTATGTGCCAGCTTCATTATTTTTTATTAAAAATTATTTTTTATTTATTAAAAACATGAGCTTGAATTTTATGAATAGGATGGGGATATAACATGAAGGAAGATGTTGCGCACATTGGTGGTGCATAAATTAACCTAGCCGCACCATAAAAGTACGGCTAAATTAGAAGATTTTAACCGAATATAGTGCGCATAAGGCTAATTGTTTCGTTTACGCTGCGACCTTTTTGTACTTCACTCACAATTGAATCACGTTTACTGCGAATGTGTTCAGGAATATCGTCAGCAGCAAGAGCACGGTCTACTAATATTTCTGCAGACTCTTTACCTCTACGCTGAGTTTTACCTGTTGTAGTTGTAGTACGTTTAGGCTTGGTTAGCAGTTTAATGTAGTTAGAGTTATCTGGTGTTTTAGCATCTGCGTAGTGAAAGAAACATGGAATTAATGCTTTAATAGCAACCAATTGTTCTTCTAACTCATTACTAGGTTTAGCCATTTTGTACCATGACATAGCTTGAATACCTTTTACGATATCTTGCCAGTAACGCTCAAAATCACTATTTTTAAGTTTAGAAACACCAAGGGCACCACATAATGCATCTAATCGATTATTTGTAATCGGAGTAAATAAATCAGGGCGACGCATTGCAAGCAGTCGTGTTGCAGGCGCAAGTGTTGGTTTTTCGTTGTTGTCGGTGAATATTTTTGAATAAGCAGCAACAAATTGTTGATATTCGTATTGAGTAATATCACCTTCAAGTGGAATATTCACTAGTGCATCGTCAAAAGCACCTGGTAAATCACCAAGCATTTGATGGAAGCTCTTTGCACTCTTTGTAGATGCAAACCATTCAACGTCAAAGTTGTATGTGCTTGGATCAAGTGATGCCATGTGCTTACCGCTAAACGCAAGTAAGTCTTCAGGAATCATATCTTTAAGAGACTGTTCACGAATGCTTTTGATGTAGTCTACCAAACGAAGCTGTTCATCAAGTGCAATAACGTCTTTGTGTTGTTCTACAAATACACTTACAACAGGCCACGGAGCAATACGTAAAGTTTTAACCTGTAAAAAGCTGATAGCTGAAATAAGCTGATCGTGTAGCTTCTTAAGTACTGGTAACTGCTGTGGCTCTAGCAAATCGTAGTTCATACGATCTCTGCTTGCACTTAGCAATTCGTAACACCAAGGTAAAAAATCATCAGGGTGGTTTTCTACTTTCACGGCCATAAGGTTAAGGCTTAACTCTGAAGATTGCTTCAGAATGTTCTGATAGATTTGATTTTCTTGTTCGCCTAGCGTCATTTTTGACGGTGAAATTAGCAGTTTTTTCATGCCTTGTAGAATCTCCGGTTTAGATATATATTTTTTTGCTGGTCTATTTTAGCGCAATTACGCTAATAACAACAGCGCTGTCCTCCATACGTTGTAATTGAAGTGACTAAATCAGTATTTTTGCTAATAAAATGAGACTAATGCTTTAACATGTATCAATCATTTTCATCCAGTACAAATAGGCTTTCAACTGAGGTATTAAAATGCTTTGCTATTTTTAGAGCAATTATTACCGACGGCGTAAACCGGTTTGTTTCTACGGTACTTATTGTTTTGCGCGACACGTTAATAGCATCAGCAAGTTCTTGCTGTGAAAGCCCGGCCTCTTTTCGATACTTTGCTATGTTATTTTGCATTTCCTCTCCTAATCACGATTTTGCCAAAGCAATGAAGCGCCATATACCAAGAGCATGATACCTAGGTAGAATATTGCCATAGTTGCATGCGAAAATTCGGTAGGTATTTCATCGCTTATATAAAAAACACCAAGAAGGCAAAACCCAAATGCAAAACTTGTATGTTTATATGCATTAGTGTCAATGGTGTTTAGAAACTCATCTTTATAAGCGTATTGAAAATACATTTTTAACGGAAAACCCCCTTTAATGAGATAAATAATCACTATAACTATATAAAAAAAAACGCCCATTCCAACAGTTAAAAGCCCTCCAATATGTTGATCTTGTTTTATTAGTGAGTAAACACAGAGAAGTAAACAAACTATCCCTGCGCTTAAACTAATCCATATGTTTTGACCCATAAATTGTTCTTCAGTTTTAATATCCTGTTGTTTCATAGTATTCATCCTGTAATAGTATTTTATTTTTTGTAACCTCTGGGTATCAATGCAACCTTGGGGTATCACCGGGTCAATACTTATTTGTAACCTAAAGGTATCAAAATGTTTCAGGAAAGATTCATATAGAACAGGTAAAGTAGTTTTAGTGGCTTTTTTACATCAACTACAATGATTTTAAGGCTAACACTCGCTATGATAAGAACATTATTTGCACGTTTGAAAGGACGATCATGAAAACCTTACTTAAAATTGTAGGTGTAATACTTTTACTATGTATAGCACTAATTGTTGCCGCACCGTTTTTAATTCCTACTGATACTATTTTTAATAAAGTGTCGCAGCAGGTAGAACAAACAACTGGGCGCACTCTTACTATTAAAGGTGATAAAACACTTAGCGTATTCCCTGCATTAAAGTTAGAACTTAACGACGTGCATTTTGCAAATATGGAATCAGGTTCGCGCGCCGATATGGCGAGTATGAAACAGCTTGCTGTACACATACCTTGGTTTTCATTATTTGGTGGTGAGTTTAAGTTAGATAAGTTTGTTATAAATGAACCAAATATCCTATTAGAAACTGACAAAAATGGTAAAGCTAATTGGCAGTTGTTTGATGCAGTTGCAGAGCAACCTAAAGAGCAAAGCCAATCAGGTGAAGCGATAAAGCTTCCAGATAACTTTGATATTGAGTTAGGTGAGGTTGCTATTTATGGCGGCACATTTACTTATCTAGATGGTCTAACAGGTGCTAAGCAACAAATTAGTGATTTAGAACTCGCTATTTTACTTCCATCACTTCGTAAAACATTAGAAGTAAAAGGGGGTATTACTTATATGCAGGAGCGTTTTGAGCTTGATATAAAATTAGATACTCCTGCTAAAGCAATTGAAGGTGCTACTTTTAATGTTAAACAAACCTTAGATTCTCGTTTAGTTGATCTAACGTTCGAAGGGAGCATCGCTGGGCAAGGCCAAGATATTAAAGGTCAGTTATCACTAAGCGGTGAGTCAGTTAAAAGTATTGCGAAATGGCAAGGTGTAGAGTTAGACGCTAAAGACAATGCTTTTAACGCATTTAGTGTAAACGGTAAAATGCACCTAGCAGGTGAGAAATTTAATTTAGAAGATTTAGTTGCGACGTTAGACGCATTGGAAATAAAAGGTAAGAGCGAGCTTAACCTAGGTAAGCGTTTAGCTGTAAATGCTGATATCGATTTAGGTATGCTTGATTTAAACCCGTACCTACCTGAAGCAGTAGCAAAACAAGAAGAGCCAGTAGAGCAAAATGATAAGCCTGCAGAGCCAATAGTATGGGATGACACTAAAATTGATCTAAGTGCGTTAAATTCACTAGATGCGAATGTAGTTATTCGTTCAAGTGGATTAAAAGCTAACGATATTAAGTTGGGCGCAAATCAATTTACTGTTGCTTTAAAAAATAGCATTGCAAAACTAAGCCTAGATAGCTTTTCTGCTTATGAAGGGTCAGGTAAAGGCGTTATCAATGTAAACGCACAACAAGTACCTTATAAAATATCAACTAACTTTGACTTAGCTGGTATAGATGCACAGCCTTTATTAACTGATGCGGCAGGTTTTGACAAGCTAATGGGTAAGGGGTCTTTAAATTGGAACCTAAACACAACTGGCCAAAGTCAAAAGTCGTTTATTGGTGCGCTTAACGGAAAACTTGGATTTGAGTTTGCTGATGGAGCCGTAAAAGGTGCGAATATAGCTGAGATGGTTCGTAAAGGTAAGGAACTCATTTCAGGAAACTTTGGTGCTGCGTCTGAAGGGTTGGACACCGGGTTTGAAGAATCAGAGCAAACAGATTTCTCTGCACTAACGGGAAGTTTTAACTTTACTAATGGTGTTGGTAAAAATACTGATTTATCACTTATTAGCCCACTCGTTAGAATATCAGGTGAAGGCGATGTTGATTTACCGCAAACAACAGTTAATTACCGTTTGGTTACAGGCATAGTTGGATCAATCGAAGGACAGGGGACCACTGATGACAGCACTGGTTTTAAAATACCACTACGTATAAAAGGGCCTTTCCACGATGTTGGTATAAAGCTTGATGTAGGCAATGCGCTTAAAGATGAAGCTAAGCAGAAGGTTGATGAGGCAAAAGAAAAAGCCAAAGACAAAGCAAAGGATAAGATTAAAGATAAATTAAAAGGTTTATTCGGTTAATCATCTATAGTTAAAACAAACAAGGCACTTATATAGTGCCTTGTTTGTTTTGTAACCATCTGTAAAATAGCTACATAGCCGTAATTACTCAACTTTAATAACCATACGCTCTAAATTAATTAAAAAATAACCTATCACTACCCCCTCAATGCTGGTACAATTGCCCGCCCTTAAGAGACAACTCGTTTGTTTTTTGATTGGGATTTAATCGAAATGTCTGATTTTTAAACGAATTTTAGACACGTTGTAATTACTACACCGGAGGTCATTAACATGATCCAAATGCAAACTCAGCTGGAAGTTGCTGATAACAGCGGCGCTCGCAAAGTGCAGTGTATAAAAGTCCTTGGTGGTTCACACCGTCGCTACGCAGCGATTGGCGACATCATTAAAGTTTCTGTAAAAGAAGCTATTCCTCGCGGTAAAGTGAAGAAAGGTGATGTTAAAAACGCGGTAGTTGTGCGTACCAGAAAAGGTGTTCGCCGTCCAGATGGTTCTTTGATCCGTTTTGACAGCAACGCGGCTGTTATCTTAAATGATAACTTGCAGCCAATTGGTACACGTATTTTCGGCCCTGTGACTCGCGAACTTCGTAATGATAAGTTCATGAAAATCGTTTCACTAGCCCCAGAAGTACTGTAAGGAGCCAATCATGGCAGCAAAAATACGTCGTGATGACGAAGTAATCGTACTAGCAGGTAAAGACAAAGGTAAGCGCGGAAAAGTGCTTTCAGTTGTTACTGAATCTGGTCGAATCTTTGTCGAAGGCATAAACTTGATCAAGAAACACCAAAAGCCGGTTCCACAATTGAACCAAGCTGGCGGCATTGTTGAGAAAGAAGCATCTATGGATGCATCAAACGTTGCGATCTTCAACTCGGAAACGAGTAAAGCTGATCGTGTAGGTTTCAAGATTGAAGATGGTAAGAAATTACGTATCTTTAAATCTACTGGTAAAACTATCTAATAGTTGGAGTAGAATGATGGCGAAACTGCATGAAGTATATAAAGACAAAGTAGTTGCGGAACTTCAAGAGAAGTTTGGTTTCAGCTCTGTCATGCAAGTCCCTCAGATCGAAAAGATCACATTGAATATGGGCGTGGGCGAAGCCCTAGCTGACAAGAAGATTTTAGATAACGCAGTAGCGGATCTAGCAGCAATCTCTGGTCAGAAACCTCTAATCACTAAAGCACGCAAATCTGTTGCTGGCTTCAAAGTGCGTGAAGGTTACCCGATTGGTTGTAAAGTAACCCTACGCGGCGAGCGTATGTGGGACTTTTTTGAGCGTTTGGTATCAATCGCTATCCCACGTATTCGTGACTTCCGTGGCGTAAGTGCTAAGTCTTTTGATGGACGTGGCAACTACAGCATGGGCGTACGTGAACAAATCATCTTCCCAGAAATCGATTACGATAAAGTAGACCGTGTACGCGGTATGGATATTACTATCACTACTTCTGCGAAATCTGATGAGGAAGGCCGTGCGTTGTTAGAAGCGTTTAACTTCCCATTTAAGAAATAAGGGTAGGGTTATGGCAAAGAATTCTATGAAAGCGCGCGAAGCAAAGCGCACAAAACTAGTTGCTCAGTTCGCTGAAAAGCGCGCGGCACTAAAAGCTATCATCAGTGATGTTAATACATCTGAAGATGATCGTTGGGACGCGGTACTTAAGCTACAAGCTTTACCTCGTGATTCTAGCCCTGCACGTCAACGTAATCGTTGTAACATTACGGGCCGCCCACATGGTTTCCTTCGCAAATTCGGCATGAGCCGTATTAAAGTTCGCGAAGCAGCTATGCGCGGTGAAATTCCTGGCCTTAAAAAGGCTAGCTGGTAATAGAATCATGGGAGTAAGACTATGAGCTTGCAAGATCCTATCGCGGATTTGTTTACACGAATTCGTAACGGTCAATCAGCGAAGAAAGTATCTGTAACGATGCCAACTTCAAAGCTGAAAGTAGCATTAGCTAAAGTACTAAAAGACGAAGGTTATATCGTAGATTTCGCCGTTAACGGTGAAACTAAACCTGAGCTTTCTATCGAGTTGAAGTACTTCGAAGGCAAAGCTGTAATTGAAAATATCCAGCGTGTAAGTCGCCCTGGTCTACGTATCTATAAGAAACGTGACCAATTACCTAAGGTAATGGGTGGTCTTGGTATCGCTATCGTATCAACTTCTAAAGGCCTAATGACAGACCGCACAGCACGTAGTGCTGGTGTTGGTGGTGAAATCATTGGTTTTGTAGCTTAATCGGAGGGGAACTATGTCTCGCATAGCAAAGGCACCAATTACTGTTCCTGCCGGTGTAGAAGTTACATTAAAAGGCCAGGAAATCACAGTTAAAGGCAAAAACGGTGAACTTACTCGTACTATCAACAACGCTGTTGAAGTACAAGTTAATGACAACGTTATTACTACTTTACCTCGTGATGGCGTAGCTAATGCATGGGCTCAAGCAGGTACTGCTCGCGCTCTAATCAACAACATGGTTGTTGGTACGCATGAAGGTTACGAGAAGAAACTTCAGTTAGTAGGCGTGGGTTACCGTGCTGCAGCTAAGGGTAAAACATTAGATTTAACTCTTGGCTTCTCACACCCAGTTAATTTCGCAGTTCCTGAAGGAATTACGATTGAAACTCCAAGCCAAACAGAAGTTCTAGTTAAGGGCGTAGATAAGCAGTTAGTTGGTCAAACAGCTGCTAACATTCGTGCATACCGTAAACCTGAGCCTTATAAAGGTAAGGGTGTTCGTTATTCAGATGAGAATGTACGCCGTAAAGAGGCTAAGAAGAAGTAAGGTAAGACGATGGATAAAAAAACAGCTCGTCTACGTCGTGCTAAACGCACTCGTAGAAATTATATTGAACAAGGCACAACGCGTCTTGTTATCCACCGCACGCCACGTCACATATACGCTCAAGTAGTAAATGCTGAGGGTAATGTACTGGCTGCTGCTTCTACTGTTGAAAAGGCTATTAGCGAAACAGTTAAAGGCACCGGTAACGTTGAAGCTGCGCAAGCAGTTGGCAAAGCGGTTGCTGAACGTGCGGCTGACAAAGGCATCGAAAAGATTGCTTTTGATCGCAGTGGCTTTAAATATCACGGCCGTGTGAAGGCGCTAGCTGATGCTGCGCGTGAAGCCGGTTTGCAATTCTAGGAGTAGACTATGGCTAACGTAGAAGCAAAGCAACAACAGCCTGATCTAGCTGAAAAGCTAATCGCGGTGAACCGTGTGTCTAAAGTAGTTAAAGGTGGTCGTATCTTTAGCTTTACTGCACTAACTGTAGTTGGTGATGGCGCAGGTAAAGTAGGTTTCGGTTATGGTAAAGCACGTGAAGTTCCAGCTGCTATTCAAAAAGCAATGGAAAAAGCACGTCGTAACATGATCAACGTAGACCTAAATGGCAACACATTACAGCATCCTGTTAAGGGACGTCATGCTGGCTCACTAGTGTTCATGAAACCAGCATCTGAAGGTACTGGTATCATTGCAGGTGGTGCTATGCGTGCAGTACTAGAAGTTACTGGTGTGCAGAACGTACTTTCTAAATGTTACGGTTCTACTAACCCGATCAACGTGGTACGTGCAACGATTTCGGCTCTTGAGAATATGAATTCTCCACAGTCAATCGCTGCTAAACGTGGCCTTCGCGTAGACGAAATACTGGGGTAACCATGGCAAATCAAACTGTAAAAGTAACACAAGTAAAAAGCTCTATCGGTCGTTTACCGAAACATAAAGCTACATTACGCGGTCTTGGTTTACGTCGTATCAACCACACTGTTGAGTTAGAAGACACAGCATGTGTACGTGGTATGATAAACAAGGTTTCTTACATGGTTAAGGTAGAGGGTTAATTCGATGCATTTGAATACACTTTCACCTGCTGCAGGTTCAAAAACTGCTCCAAAACGTGTTGGTCGTGGTATCGGTTCTGGTCTAGGTAAGACTGGCGGCCGTGGTCACAAAGGTCAAAAATCACGTTCTGGCGGCAAAGTACGCGTTGGTTTTGAAGGCGGTCAAATGCCTATGCAACGTCGTCTACCTAAATTTGGTTTTACTTCTCGCAAATCTTTAGTATCTGCAGAAATAAACCTTTTTGAAATCGCTAAAGTAGAAGGCGATGTGGTAGACCTAAGCGCGTTACAAGCAGCTGGTCTAGTTAAAAAGAACGTTCTTTTCGTTAAAGTTGTTAAATCTGGCGAAGTTTCACGCGCTGTTACCGTTAAAGGCCTTAAAGCCTCTAAAGGTGCTCGCGAAGCTATTGAAGCTGCCGGAGGCAAGGTAGAAGACTAAGGAAGTACTAATGGCTAAACCAGGTCAAGATACAAAAAGTGCACAAGGTGGACTTTCGGAATTGAAGCGCCGATTACTCTTCGTATTGGGTGCTATCATAATTTACCGTCTAGGTTCATTTGTGCCGATCCCTGGGATTGACGCCGCTGTACTTGCCGATTTCTTCGAGCAACAAAAGGGCACCATTGTTGAGATGTTCAACATGTTCAGTGGTGGTGCACTTGAGCGAGCTTCAGTGTTAGCACTGGGTATTATGCCGTATATCTCGGCTTCGATTATTACGCAACTATTAACGCATATGTATCCTCCGTTTATAGAGCTTAAGAAAGAAGGTGAGCAAGGGCGTAAAAAAATTAGCCAGTACACACGCTATGGCACGCTTGTGCTAGCTACTATTCAATCAATCGGTATTGCTTCTAGCTTACCGGGCATGATGGAGGGGTTAGTTGTTAACCCTGGTATGGGTTTCTATTTCACCGCAGTGGTGAGTTTAGTAACTGGTACTATGTTCCTTATGTGGTTGGGTGAACAAATAACAGAGCGTGGTATCGGTAACGGTATCTCTGTTCTAATATTTGTTGGTATTGTAGCTAACTTGCCGTCTGCTATTGGTTCGACAGTCGAAATGGCGCGCCAAGGTGATTTGAATGTTTTTGTACTGTTGATGGTTGCGGTAATCGTATTCGCTGTTACTTATCTTGTAGTGTTTTTCGAACGTGGACAACGTCGTATTGTTGTTAACTACGCTAAACGTCAACAAGGTCGTCAAGTATTTGCTGCTCAAAGCACGCATTTACCACTAAAAGTAAATATGGCGGGTGTTATTCCACCAATCTTCGCTAGCAGTATAATTCTGTTCCCTGGTACAATTGCTAGCTGGTTCGGCCAAGGTGAAGGTCCAGTCGCTGATGTATTACAAGCTGTTGCTACTACGTTGACCCCAGGTCAACCGTTGTACTCACTTGTTTTAGCTGCGGCTATTATCTTCTTCTGCTTTTTCTACACAGCGTTGGTTTTTAACCCACGTGAAACAGCAGATAACCTTAAGAAATCTGGCGCATTTATCCCAGGTATTCGTCCAGGTGAGCAGACATCTAAATACATTGATAAAGTGATGACACGCCTGACATTGGCAGGTGCTTTGTATATAACCTTTATCTGTCTGGTGCCTGAATTCATGACGATGGCGTGGCAAACGCCATTCTACTTCGGCGGTACATCAGTTTTGATTATCGTTGTAGTGATCATGGACTTTATGGCACAAGTACAGACTCACCTGATGTCTCATCAGTATGATTCTGTGCTGAAAAAAGCGAACCTTAAAGGCTACGGTCGATAAGGTCAGTTTACGGAGTTGAGCAATGAAAGTACGTGCTTCCGTTAAGAAAATATGCCGTAACTGTAAAGTTATTAAACGTGCTGGTGTAGTACGCGTAATTTGCAGTGAGCCTAAGCATAAGCAAAGGCAAGGTTAAGTAAACAGCGTGCAGGCTGAGTTCTCTCGGCCTGTGTTTTTAGTAGTAATTTGGTCTTCGTTTGAGTATCCTTACGGGCTTTTCAAACAGATGATTACCAAATTCGAATATAGGAGATGTGTTAGTGGCCCGTATTGCTGGCATTAACGTCCCTGATCATAAACATGCAGTTATTGGTTTAACAGCTATTTATGGCATAGGTAAGACTCGCTCTAAGGCTATCTTAGTAGCGACTGGTATCGCCGAAACCACAAAAATCGGTGAACTTTCAGACGAAATTCTTGACGTACTGCGTGATGCAGTTGGCAAGTACACTGTTGAAGGTGATCTTCGTCGTGAAGTTACTTTAAATATCAAGCGCCTTATGGACCTTGGTTGTTATCGTGGCCTACGTCACCGTCGCTCTTTACCACTACGTGGTCAAAGAACTAAGACTAACGCGCGCACCCGCAAGGGTCCTCGTAAGCCTATTAAGCGATAAGGGGATAGTATTATGGCTAAGACACCAATTCGTCGTAAAAAGGTTAAAAAACAAGTTGCTGATGGTATGGCTCATGTTCATGCGTCTTTCAACAACACTATTGTAACGATTACCGACCGTCAAGGTAATGCACTATCATGGGCTACTGCCGGTGGTTCAGGTTTCCGTGGTTCACGTAAATCTACACCATTTGCTGCTCAGGTTGCTGCAGAGCGTGCAGGTACTGCTGCTCAAGAATACGGTTTAAAAAATCTAGAAGTTTTCATCAAAGGTCCAGGTCCAGGTCGTGAATCTGCTGTACGTGCTTTGAATGCTGCTGGTTACCGTATTACCAACATTACTGACGTGACGCCTATACCACATAATGGTTGTCGTCCACCGAAGAAACGTCGCGTTTAACAATAGGTTAGGAGAAATAACATGGCAAGATATTTGGGCCCTAAGCTCAAGCTGAGTCGTCGTGAAGGTACTGACCTGTTCCTTAAGAGCGGCGTAAGAGCTATCGACTCTAAGTGTAAACTTGAGACTGCACCTGGTCAGCACGGCGCCCGTAAAGGTCGTTTATCTGATTACGGTTTACAATTACGTGAAAAGCAAAAAGTACGTCGTATATACGGTGTATTAGAAAAGCAATTCCGTAACTACTACAAAGAAGCTGCTCGCCTTAAAGGTAATACAGGTGAAAACTTGTTACAGCTTTTAGAGCAACGTTTAGACAATGTTGTATATCGCATGGGTTTTGCTAGCACACGTGCAGAAGCACGTCAGTTAGTAAGCCATAAAGCGATTTTAGTTAATGGTCGTGTTGTGAACATTCCTTCATACGTAATTACTCCAGAAGATACTGTTGTAATCCGTGAGAAGTCTAAGACACAAGCACGTATCATCGCTGCTCTAGAGTTGGCTGAGCAACGTGAAAAGCCGACTTGGGTTGAAGTTGACGGTAAGAAATTGGAAGGCAGCTTTAAGCGTCTACCTGAGCGTTCAGACCTGTCTGCGGACATTAATGAACAACTAATCGTCGAACTTTACTCTAAGTAAAGTTAAGAGTTAAGAGAGGATAAAATGCAGGGTTCTGTTACAGAATTTCTAAAACCAAGGTTAGTCGACATCGACGCTATCAACCCAACGCGTTCTAAAATAGTTTTAGAACCATTAGAGCGTGGCTTTGGCCATACTCTGGGTAATGCTTTACGCCGTATATTACTTTCATCTATGCCTGGATGTGCAGTAACTGAAGTTGAAATCGACGGTGTATTACATGAGTACAGCGCGAAAGAAGGCGTTCAAGAAGACATCATTGAAATACTATTAAACCTTAAAGGTTTAGCAGTAACGTTAGAAGGCAAAGATGAAGTTTTTCTGACCCTGACTAAATCTGGTGTAGGCCCTGTTACTGCGGCTGATATTCAGCACGATGGCGATGTAACAATTGCTAATCCAGATCACGTTATTTGTAATTTAACTACAAATAACAGCGAGATCAGCATGCGTATTCGTGTTGAACGTGGTCGTGGTTATGTGCCGGCATCTAGTCGTTTATCCTCTGATGACGATGAGCGTCCAATTGGTAGATTGTTGCTTGATGCATCATTTAGCCCAGTTGAACGTATTGCGTACTCGGTTGAATCAGCTCGAGTTGAGCAACGTACAGATTTAGACAAGTTAATCATTGATATGGAAACAAACGGCACTTTAGATCCAGAAGAAGCGATCCGCCGTGCGTCTACTATCTTAGCTGAGCAATTAGATGCATTCGTAGATTTACGTGATGTAACTGAGCCAGAAGAGAAAGAAGAGAAGCCAGAATTCGATCCTATTCTACTTCGTCCAGTTGATGACCTTGAATTAACAGTACGCTCAGCAAATTGTTTGAAAGCCGAGCAAATTCAATATATCGGTGATTTAGTTCAGCGCACTGAAGTTGAGCTTCTTAAAACACCTAATTTAGGTAAGAAGTCTCTAACTGAAATTAAAGACGTGCTAGCTTCACGTGGACTTTCTCTGGGCATGCGCCTAGAAAATTGGCCACCTGCAAGTTTAGCTGAATAATCTAAATCACTATATTAGTTTAGTTAGAAGGATAGGGTCATGCGCCATCGTAAGAGTGGTCGTCAATTAAACCGTAACAGTAGCCATCGTAAAGCGATGTTTAGCAATATGGCAGGTTCTTTGGTGAAACATGAAATCATCAAAACTACTTTGCCTAAAGCGAAAGAGTTACGTCGTGTAATTGAACCTTTAATCACACTGGCTAAGACTGACAGTGTAGCAAATCGCCGTTTAGCGTTTGCTCGCACGCGTGATAATGAAGTTGTTGGTAAATTATTCAGTGAAATCGGTCCACGTAACGCGGATCGTCCAGGTGGTTACACTCGTATTCTTAAGTGTGGCTTCCGTACTGGTGATAATGCACCAATGGCTTATATTGAACTAGTTGGTCGCCCAGCGACTAGCGAAGCAGTTCAAGAAGACGCACAGTCTGCAGAGTAAGTCTTAAAGAAACCTAAAAGCCGAGCCTATGCTCGGCTTTTTCTTGCCTAAAATTTGTCAAACTATATGAACCAGTAATTACCTTCTATTATGGGCAATGACTCATAGATTCTGAATTGATAAGTTGTTTTGACAGCTGCTTTAATAGCTCTATCTAATTACTCTTTATTTACCATTCATTCAAAATAGCCTATCAGATTCTAGTTAAAGATCATTTCCACTATATATTGTGATTTACAGCTATTAATAATACCGCCGCGAATTGAGCTACAATTAGAGCAATCCCTAACGAAGTTTCTACTTATACAGCTGATTAAAAGATATAACGTGCGTACTCTTATAAATATACCGGCACTAAAAACCTCAGAGTAAAGTTAACCATTACGGCCTAAGTAAACTTCCTCCTATAATATGTAAAACTATTATTAAACATAGGCTGATCAATTCAATTGTCAGCTTTTGATTAATTTAAATGATTTGTAGCAATACGACTCTTGCTCTATTGATTGTTTTTCCGCATCGATGATCGAAATGTGTCTCTACCCGTTAGTAGTTGCCACAACTTTCATTTCAGATAGCTCTATGAACCTATTAATAATGGTAGTTTAGTTGTGTTTTTGAGCGTTTAGCTCAAATACTCAGCGAACAGCACATTATTTCAAGTTTTCTTCAAAAAAGGGTTGATCTGTTTTCGGATCTCCCTATAATGCGACCCCACTGAGACGGGAAACGCCAACGCATAGCGAGGCACGAACAACTCAGTGTGTTAAGTAAAACTTAGATTGAATCTTTTTAGAAAGTTTAAATTTAAGTATTGACAAAAAAATAGGAAAGCGTAATATGCGCAGCCCTAGCGAGATAAAGTTTAACTTTATAATCGCAACGTTCTTTAACAATATAAAGCAATCATCTGTGTGGGCACTCGTACAGATTGAGTTCTAACAGCCAACCTACTTAGGTAGCGAGGCAAACAAATTAGAGTCTCAATTGAAAACTGAGTGACCAACAGAATAGTTATTTCGGTAATTATTCGGCATAGTCAATTCAATATCGAAAGATATTAAAATAAATTCAGAATTCATTGAGCTGTCGAAAGACATAAAACTTTTTAATTGAAGAGTTTGATCATGGCTCAGATTGAACGCTGGCGGCAGGCCTAACACATGCAAGTCGAGCGGTAACAGAAAGTAGCTTGCTACTTTGCTGACGAGCGGCGGACGGGTGAGTAATGCTTGGGAACATGCCTTGAGGTGGGGGACAACAGTTGGAAACGACTGCTAATACCGCATAATGTCTACGGACCAAAGGGGGCTTCGGCTCTCGCCTTTAGATTGGCCCAAGTGGGATTAGCTAGTTGGTGAGGTAATGGCTCACCAAGGCGACGATCCCTAGCTGGTTTGAGAGGATGATCAGCCACACTGGGACTGAGACACGGCCCAGACTCCTACGGGAGGCAGCAGTGGGGAATATTGCACAATGGGCGCAAGCCTGATGCAGCCATGCCGCGTGTGTGAAGAAGGCCTTCGGGTTGTAAAGCACTTTCAGTCAGGAGGAAAGCGTGGTGGTTAATACCCATCATGTGTGACGTTACTGACAGAAGAAGCACCGGCTAACTCCGTGCCAGCAGCCGCGGTAATACGGAGGGTGCGAGCGTTAATCGGAATTACTGGGCGTAAAGCGTACGCAGGCGGTTTGTTAAGCGAGATGTGAAAGCCCCGGGCTCAACCTGGGAACTGCATTTCGAACTGGCAAACTAGAGTGTGATAGAGGGTGGTAGAATTTCAGGTGTAGCGGTGAAATGCGTAGAGATCTGAAGGAATACCGATGGCGAAGGCAGCCACCTGGGTCAACACTGACGCTCATGTACGAAAGCGTGGGGAGCAAACGGGATTAGATACCCCGGTAGTCCACGCCGTAAACGATGTCTACTAGAAGCTCGGAGCCTCGGTTCTGTTTTTCAAAGCTAACGCATTAAGTAGACCGCCTGGGGAGTACGGCCGCAAGGTTAAAACTCAAATGAATTGACGGGGGCCCGCACAAGCGGTGGAGCATGTGGTTTAATTCGATGCAACGCGAAGAACCTTACCTACACTTGACATACAGAGAACTTACCAGAGATGGTTTGGTGCCTTCGGGAACTCTGATACAGGTGCTGCATGGCTGTCGTCAGCTCGTGTTGTGAGATGTTGGGTTAAGTCCCGCAACGAGCGCAACCCCTATCCTTAGTTGCTAGCAGGTAATGCTGAGAACTCTAAGGAGACTGCCGGTGATAAACCGGAGGAAGGTGGGGACGACGTCAAGTCATCATGGCCCTTACGTGTAGGGCTACACACGTGCTACAATGGCGCATACAGAGTGCTGCGAACTCGCGAGAGTAAGCGAATCACTTAAAGTGCGTCGTAGTCCGGATTGGAGTCTGCAACTCGACTCCATGAAGTCGGAATCGCTAGTAATCGCGTATCAGAATGACGCGGTGAATACGTTCCCGGGCCTTGTACACACCGCCCGTCACACCATGGGAGTGGGTTGCTCCAGAAGTAGATAGTCTAACCCTCGGGAGGACGTTTACCACGGAGTGATTCATGACTGGGGTGAAGTCGTAACAAGGTAGCCCTAGGGGAACCTGGGGCTGGATCACCTCCTTATACGATTTAGAACTTATTTGTTCGTAGTGTCCACACAGATGATTGTTA
>NZ_AUTR01000051.1:0-88614 GCF_000497875.1 Pseudoalteromonas sp. S8-8 | reverse complement strand
GGCCTGTCACGCCGGGGGTCGCGGGTTCGAGTCCCGTCCACTCCGCCACTTGTTATTTCCTCAATAACAAGTTTATAAAATCCTTGATTAAATAATTTAGTAAAACATTCTTTGGCTATCAGCTAAAAACTCGACTTTTTAATATTACCTTACTAATATTTCTCTTATTCCTAAATATTCATCTTCTTCTATCTCCATGAATAGTTAAACACTTAGCACTGAATACCGCTCCAGTCTTAAATTGCCCCATGGTGTCACACATGACGTAATTAGCTCTTATCGGGTATAACGGCTAGTTAAAGTATTTACTCGTGCCAGAAGCTATTTCAGCGATTTTAACAACCTTAATTTTTTCATGGGTGGTATGCAGTGTGAGCTACAGTACCACTCCAATCATTATACCAATCCGCAATAATACTTAATCATTTTGCGGGGCTAAACGTGTCGCTACCTGTGTTAAAAAATTCTCATTTACGACTGCATGGATGCAGAAGGTAGAGCAATGCAGGAGCAATTGCCGAGAAAAACTAAATAGCGAATTTTTTGCCTAGCTATCAACACGTTTCTCCATCCTCAAAATAGATCACTTAATTAAGCGAATTGGTATTAGTTGTTTCTCATAACAGAATTCTTATAATGAATAGTCAGTTTAGAGGGATATTTTATGATTGAAGTCATAAGCTTAAATAAGCAATTTTCAGGCAATGTTGTTTTCAAGGATTACAACAAAGTTTTTTCAGATCAAAAGGGGTGTATTGAAGCGCCTAACGGCCAAGGAAAAACGACATTACTGATGATGCTAGCAGGACTTGAAAAGCCGCAAAGTGGTTCACTTTTATTTGCTGGTAGCCGATTGAACACTCCAACAAAAACCGTAGCAATTGCCAGTGACCGTATTGCTTTACCAGATTTTTTAACTGCAAATCAAATTATTGATTTATCTGTTAACACATTAGGTTGCGATTGGCCCCATTCGCTGGTTAACGGGTTTAACTTTAATGCATTTTTAAATACGCGATTCGAAGCACGGTCGTCGGGCAATCAAAAAAAATGCCAGCTAATTTTAGCATTAATGCGTAAATCACCTTATTTATTATTAGATGAGCCAAGTGCTGCGCTCGATCAAACCAGTATTCACACTCTTTTAAGCCAACTCGATGCTTATTTGGCTGACAAACCCAATGGGCAAATTATCATTACTTGCCATGAGCCCGCTGTGTTTATTGAGCATGGTTTTAAGTGTGTCTCGCTATGAGTATCATAAGCATAAAAAGCAAACTTAATCAGTATCTCGCGTTTATAGGTTAGCGGTATTTAGCGTACACGTTTGAGCTTAAGCAATTGCTTCAACAGCTAAAAAAATTTGGTTTGTTATTTTTAGTGGTGTTGGGATCATCCGCTCTTGGTTTTGTATTATTGCTTTTTTTAGGCTTAGGGAAAATTATAGATAGTGCAGATACGCCTTTATATGGCGCGCAAATGGCACTATTTTACTTGTTATTGCAAAGCGTGATGATAAGCGCAATGAAACTGGCGATTAAAAATAGTAACCAACGGCTGTTTCAACTTACGATGGCTCACTCTAGCTGGCTTCACCTTGCCGATATTAAATTGTTATTTATCAGCAATGGCTGGCTTATCGCTAGTTTGTTGATAGCGCTTGATCTTACCTTTGAACAGTGGTTAAAGGTGCCGCATTTTATAGTATTTATGTTTATTCAGTTAGGATTAGGCATTGTGTGTTTATACAAACCTAGCGCACTAGTTTATGGTTTTATGTTAAGCGGCCTTTTTTTATTCACTCCCATCAACATACCGCCGCTTATTTATCATATTGGTTTTTCAATCATCTTTAGCATTAGCTTGCTTATACCTAGAGTTAATATAAATGGGCGTGTTAGTGTTCGGTCACTGTTTGGTTTTTGGTTTTGCTACTTTATAAATCACAGCTGGACACTGGTATGGCGTATGTCGTTACTTTTATGTGTGTTTATGGCCTCGACTACGTTAGTCGCTGAGCGTGCTGATCTCGTTAATATACTTGATGCTGTGGCGATGGCTTTTATTGTATTATTTTGCAGCTCATTACAATTTGATTGCGCTAAAATTTATGCACAATATCGCTTTTTTTTTAATACATGCCAAAAAGCACGGACGTTTTATATTAGCCAGTTTATACCTAGTATGCTGTTGTTTTTAGCGACCTTTGTAACTTACAGCATTACGTTTGAGAGATTAAACATTATTTTGTTGAGTTTAGGTTTACCGTGGTGTTTGTTGCAGGTTAATTTTGCACAAAAAAAACCAGCGCATTATGCGCTGGTTTGGATTTTTTTACAGCTGGGGTGCTTGCTTTACTAAATTAGTTAAGCAGCATCAGCTTCTTTTTTAACGCTATTACGTGCGGCTTTGCCTGCAAGTAAGTCAGCAGGGTCAAAGTCATCAACGTTAATAACATCTAAACGAGATTGCTCAACAGCAGCTAGTTTATCAGCCTCTGCTTGGCTTAATATGCCTGCTTCAAGCCCCATTTGCGCTACTTTATCAAGCTGGAAGAATGGCAGTTTAAGACCTTTTTCTTTACATACACGGTCAAATAATGGCTCAACAGCAAGTACGTCTTTAAGCGTTTGCTCTTGACGACCTACTAGGTTAAGCGGCTCATTTGTTAAGTATACATAGCTTGCTAAACGGTTACGCGTTTCACTAGGTACTTGTAGTAGTTGCGCAAGTTTATGCTCAAGTTGGTCAGTTGGCTTACGAACCGGGCGACCAAACGGGAATAATAATACTTTTAACACGGCGCGTAGTGGAGCCGAAGGCATGTTATTAATTAAATCAGCAAGTGCACGTTGGCAATGGTAAAGGTGATCTTGGCAACTCCATTTTACTAGAGCAAAATCTTCTTTTTTACGGCCTTCATCGTTGTAACGCTTAAGCGTTGCAGACACTAAGTATAAGTAACTAAGTAAGTCACCTAAACGTGCTGAAATACGTTCTTTACGTTTTAGTGAACCACCAAATACTGCCATGCTAATGTCAGACATAAGAGCAAGTGATGCACTAAAGCGTGACGCTATACGGTAAAACTCAGCGGTTTCGTCGTTGTACGGCACACTTGTAAAACGAGCGCCGGTAAGAGCAAGCCACTTAGTACGTACAAGGTTCGACATAGTAAAACCAATGTGACCCATTAGCGCTTTATCAAATACGTTAAGCGCTTCTTCGCGGTCTTCAATTTCGCACGCACCTAGTTCGGTAAGTACAAATGGATGACAGCGAATAGCACCTTGACCATAAATAATCATATTACGGGTCAAGATGTTTGCACCTTCAACGGTAATGGCAATAGGTGCACCTTGATAGCCACGACCTAAATAGTTATTTGGCCCAAGCATGATGCCCTTACCGCCAAGTACATCCATTGCATGAATAGTTGCATCACGCATTTGCTCTGTCAGGTGGTATTTAATAATGGCAGAAACAACAGATGGCTTTTCGCCTAAATCAACAGCACCCGTAGACATACTAACCGCAGCATCAGAGCTGTAAGCGTAACCAGCTAATTTAGCTAGTGACTCTTCAACACCTTCCATTTTACCTATAGGTAAACGGAACTGACGACGAATGCGGCTATAAGCACCTGTCGCAATAGCAATCATTTTAATGCCACCGGCAGAGTTTGACGGCAATGTAATTGCACGACCAACCGATAAACATTCAACCAACATGCGCCAGCCTTGACCAGCCATATCTGGACCACCAATAATATAATCAAGTGGTACGAAAATGTCTTTACCGCGAGTAGGACCATTTTGAAATGGTACGTTAAGCGGGAAATGTCGACGACCAATTTCAACTCCAGGAGTATCCGTTGGAATAAGTGCACAGGTGATGCCTGGCTCTTTATTGTCGCCAATTAGGCCGTCTGGATCTTGTAATTTAAACGCAAGTCCAAGTACGGTAGCCACTGGGGCAAGTGTAATGTAACGCTTATTCCACGTTAAACTAACACCCACAACCTCTTCACCATTCCATTGCCCTTTACATACCACACCGTAGTCTGGAATTGAGCTTGCATCAGAACCCGCTTCTGGCGAAGTTAACGCAAAACATGGAATTTCTTGACCGCTCGCTAGGCGCGGTAAGTAATGATCTTTTTGCTCTTTTGTACCATAGTGTTGTAATAATTCACCTGGGCCTAAAGAGTTCGGTACACCAACAATTGACGAAAGTAATGTTGATTTACTTGTTAGTTTTTGAAGTACACAAGACTGTGCAAATGCAGAAAACTCTAAACCGCCGTATTCTTTTTTGATGATCATGGCAAAGAATTTATTATCTTTTAGATATTGCCATACATCTTGAGGAAGGTCGGTTAGTTCGTGCGTTGCTTCCCAATCATCCAACATGCTACATACTACTTCAACAGGGCCATCAACAAAGGCTTGCTCTTCAATAGTAAGTTTAGGAACTGGGTATTGGTGAAGTTTTTTCCAATCTGGGTTACCGCAAAATAAGTCAGCTTCCCACCACGTCGTACCGGCATCAATAGCTGATTTTTCAGTATCAGACATGCTTGGCGTTACTTTTTTAAACGTAGCAAAAATAGGCTTGATGATATATTGCTGACGAAGGCCAGTAACAGAAAGAGGAACCGCGATGATCAAAAAGATCAACCAGCTAATTAAACCAAAAGCACCTGCAAAGGTACCAATTAATAAAGTTATAGCCGAAACACCAAGTGCTGTGTTCCAACTTGCTCTGTGGTAAACCGCAGTGCAAAGCAACGCGATTAGAACCAGTGTAAATATGAGTGTCATTTTTATTCCTTAATAGAGGTCAGACCACCTCACTTAGAGTAGCGCTAGTAACAGTAATTTTCAAGTACATAACGATGTTAAATTGTAGTAGAAAGTAACTTAAATACGATATTTAATTACCCGACAGAGGAACGCACAATAACTATCGTATAGTCAAAGCATTAACCGTAAGTAGTGTTAACGTAAAAATAAATAAATCTAATAGCAAAATGACACTTTTTAAGTAAGTATAGCCGTTAAAGCGGGCTGCAAATTAGTGTACGCTTAATACACAAATATAACGCTATTTATTTTAATGTATGGTTTTTAAGGGTTATTTTATTAATGTGTGAATTACTTGGCATGTCCGTTTTCTAAGCTTCATGCTGTATCAACCCGTAGCAAAGCCCCGCCAGTTGGCAAAATACAACGGCTAAAGCTGTTTATTCTGTCTCATTCTGTTATTGTTATCTTAAGCTAAACTGATACCAAAACTGTGACCCGTGTTGTGGTCACAGTTTTAAACGAGCAAAGATGAACTTTACAGACAAATCAATAAAAGCACTTAAAGCAAAAGAAAAGCGCTATGTATTAACCGAGTCGGGTAATTATGGCGAGGGGCGCTTGCAAATAAGAGTTAGTGAATCGGGCGCTAAAACGTTTCGCGTTCAATATCATATAAACGGCAAGCGTAAAGTGATAGGCCTTGGCAACTACCCAATTGTTGACCTAAAAACGGCGCGCAGTAAGCATGCAAAAATATCAGCATTGCTAAGCGACGATACCGACCCCCAAGAGCACCGCTTACAAAACCAAAAAGCCAAGTTTGAATCAGCAGCTAAAAAAACAATGCATCAAATGCTTGATGATTTTAACGTATACATAAGCACTCGCTGGGCAGCATCAACAATCGACCGCACCGAAAAGCTAATAAAGCGAAACCTCACCCCGTTTATAGCGCCCGATTTAATGCCCGACGAGTTCACAATAGATATGGCCCGCGACATTATTTACCGTGTTTACAATCGCGGCGCTAAAGAGCAAGCGCGACTGGTTCGCAGCGTACTAATGAGCATATTAAAATACGCAATCGATTTCGATAACTCGCCAGAGCAATATAAAAAGCCCAGCCTTTACGACATTAAAGCCAACTTCATAAGAGACATTAATTTTGAAACGCCAAAAAACACCGGCGACCGCTGGCTAAGCGAAGACGAAATAAAAAAAGTATGGCACGCAGAAGACCTACCTTATTACACCCAGCAATACATAAAGCTGGCATTATGCCTTGGCGGCCAGCGCATAAACGAAGTTTACGCATCCCGCGCCAGCGAATACGACATTAAAAATAAAACATTTACCATTCCCGCATCACGCATAAAAATAAAGCAGCGGGGCGATCACATAGTGCCGCTGTCTAATTTAGCCATACCCATTATTCAAGAACTCATGCAACAACAGGGTAGCGCTGGGCAAATGTTTCCACATCGCGACAACCCAACAGCCACCGCGCATGTATCAACAATACGTATGGCAATATTGCGTTGGTGTGAAAAGCACAGCGTAAAGCCATTTAACCCCCGCGACCTGCGCCGCACATGTAAAACACTCATGGGCAAAGCAGGCATAAATAAAACCAACCGCGACATACTGCAGCAGCACCACAAATTTGACGTATCAAGCGTGCACTACGACCGCTACGACTACATGACCGAAAAGCGAGAAAGCATAGAAGTGTGGGAGGGGTTTATTAAAAAAGCGACTGAATAGCGTCGGCTTGTTTTAATATTAACGCTGTCTTAATATGTGGGCTTTGCAACATTATGGAAAATATAAGGATAAGGCATGATATTAAAAGTACTAGGTTGGTTTTTTGGAGTGAGCTTTTTAATTAGCGGCATAAGTAGCTTGTTTACTGGCGATGTAATTACCGGGTTAATTTTATTGCTGGCTACAGCTATATGCTTGCCGCCATTGCTAATCAAAATAAACGCAGCCACAAAAGGCAAGGTGGAGCTTACCCAAGGCAAGGCGGTAATAGCGGGTATTGTGTTGTTATTTATTGCGGTGGCATTTGCTGCGCCGCCCCCGCCACTTACGCCAGAGCAAAAGGCGGCCAAGGCTGAGCAGGCAAAAACTGAAAAAATAAAACAAGCTCAGCAAGCAAGAATTAAAAAAGAAATGGACGACCGCAAGCTAGCAAAGGAGCGCGCTGCAAATAAGGTTAAAACCATTAACTATACAGTAATAGGTGAGCGCGATTTTAGCTTTAATGGCCGAGATAGGTTGGGAGTATTTGTATATGCCCCAGAAGCAAAAACAAAATTGGAGCGCGCAGCAGTAGTAAAGCAAGCGGCAATTGACCTGCAAAAAAGAACAAAAGCAGACTTTACGGATGCAACACTTGAGGTTGCTAGCTTTAGCTATCAACAAGGTAACGTATTAGCAATGGCAGACTATGCACCAGACGGCTGTGGAGCTAGTGGTAAAGACTGTACAGGAGAAAAGTTTAAAATAGAGGTTTCAGATGCGCAAGTTCCAGCCTTACAAATAGATGTGCTTAGGGAGTGGGAAAAGTTAAAGGGGCAATACCGAGGCAGTAAAGGGTACTTGGACCTAGAGGATGAGGCTAAAATGACAGCTGTTATTGCTAAAAAACTTGGCATAGCAATTGGCGATACTAAAACGCCTTACACAGGAATGTTAATAAATATTAGCGAAGACGAGCTAAAAGGCATAAATAAAATTAATGCTGTGATGATTAAAAGCACAGCACTGGAAGAGCCAGAAAGAAACAACCCTAGCTGGTATGAGCCAGGCAATTCAGGCTTGATTGATAAAAGAGCGGCTGAATGGCATAAAGCAACTTACAAGCAACAAGTATCGGTTTGCGCTGACTATGTAGCGCACTTAAAGCAAACAGGCAGGCTTAACGCGGCAATAGCGGCCAGCATCAACACCAAAGAAGATGTAAAGCAGTTTGCAGTTGCGCTTGCAGAGGGTATGAATATAGGGCTAAAAGACAGCCCACAAAAAACAGGGGAAAACCCACTAGTTAGCGAGGCCATGGCTGTAGCAGTAGTCGCATCTGGATGGGCTAAATAACACATAGCAATTAAAAACAGCCCGCACTTAGCGGGCTTTTTTGTGCCTGTAATTTAGTAAACTAAAGCGACTTGCCCGTAAATATTACTTTTCCAACTAAGGTGCAATTGCCGTTTATTGCTATTAGTTGCTCAGGCCAGTTAGGGTTAGCGGCTTTTAAAAACTTTTGGCCGTTTTCAATTATTAGCTGCTTAAACGTGGCGTGGTTGTCATCGTCTAGGCGCGCAACTACGTACGAACCATGTATGCACTCAGCTTCAGGGTCTACAAATATTAAATCGCCCTCATAAAACTTAGGTTCCATGCTTACGCCTTGCACCCGCAGGGCAAACGTTTTGTTGCTGGAATTAACCGGACACATAAAGCGTTCAGCATCGAATTCGCGTATCTCGTTTATTTCACTCCATGCCCCAGCTTGCACCCAGCTAATAAGCGGCACAGTCGATTTAATATCAGGCCCTGGCGAAACGTTGTTATTGATGTTTTTTTCACTACTGTGAGTGTCACCAATTCCAAACAGCAAATATTCTGGAGTGCAATTTAGAGCTTCCGCAAGTGCATCTATTTTGCGAGGGCGCTTTGTTTCTCCAGATTCAATATTATGAATAGAGTTTTGTGCAAAACCTGCTATTAGGCCTAATTGCGCTTGTGTCATCCCTAACTGAATACGTCTTTTTTCTACTCTTTTACCTAAATCCATTTGTAAATCCCTAGCATTAAAATCGCTTAAAGTGATAAAAATTGATTATCTGCTTTTTATTTTATTTTGTCTAATCAGTTAAATCGATATTGACATCGGTTAAACTGATGTCTATTATCGGTTTACTTGATAAATAGAGCTTGGAGGAAATATGAGCGCCGTAGAAAGAGCGATAGAAATAATTGGTGGTCAGACAAAAGCCGCCAAGTTATTAAACACAAAGCAAAACATTATCTGGTACTGGCTTAACCGCCATGCCCAAGCCCCAGCGAAATACATTACCCGTATTTCAGAACTAACAAACGGCCAAGTAACGGTAGCAGAGTTACTAGCCGACCACGTTAAAACCGACAAGGAAGATGCAGCATGAGCACTGAAATTGAAGTAGACCCAATTGATGTAATGGATATTAGCGTTAGAGAAGAAGCATTGCGCGAAGACGAGCGTTTTACTGCGTCAGAAAAAGTATGTATGGCCGCGCTTGATTACCACAGAGCCCTAATTAGCACCTACTTTGCTGCGTGTCATGGTGGTGTAGACGGATTTAAACAGCAGTTACTTGGTTTTATAGGTGGGCGGTTAGCATCTGATATGCCAAGCGTGCTTAGTAAAAAAACTAATGGCGAGTTAACAACAGTAGATAAGGCAGCACTAGCAGCGACAGAATATAAAGCGCAGTTAAACGTTGATATTGCTGCCGCAGAAACTGCGCTTTATAGCCTACTTACGTTAGCCGTTCGTTGGATGGAAGATGACTTTGACCCGTTCGAGTCACGTTTTAAGGATGATTTTTAATGGCTTTTTCTAAGGTGGTTTCACCCCAGCTTGTTGAGCGGTCAATTTTAACACGCCGTCCATCGTTAATGCGTTGCGCTATGTCGGCTAGCTTTTTGGCGTGTTTTTCAGGCCAGTTGTTTTCGATAGCCAGTAAAAGTACTTCATCTTCACTTAAGGCAATGCCTTTTTTGTGGAGCGCTTTAAATAAGCATTTTGCTTTTGAGTCGTCAACTGGATGGGTGAGCCCATTTGCAGGTGTAAGACTGCCTGAAAGCGCTTTTATGCAGTCGCTCAAGATTGGGTTTGACATGAGTTTTTCCTCTTTGTTTTGGTTTGTGAATATTTCGCACTTGCAACATACCAAAACAGAGAGGGATTTTATAGAAATACAAAAGGAAGATGCAGCATGAGCCAGTTAATCGCAGCAGATCATTACCGCCGCAATGTACGTGGTGAGGTGGTAACAATTAACGACCGCTATTTACGCCCTGCAGACGTGGCGCAAAAGTGCGGCATGCACCGCACATCGTTATACCGGTTGATGGATAAAGGGCAGTTTCCTAAAACACATAAAATATCGAGCGGCCGTGTTGTATGGCTTGAAGCAGATATTGAAGAGTTTATGCGTTTAGGCAGCGAGAAGTTTCAGGAAATTTACGGCAACAAACAAGTAAACAACTAGGAGCAGGGAAAATGGAGGTTTTTGATTTAGATGGCACGCTTAGAAGCATTAGAGGGAGCGGCAGACTTGCCCCAAAAGGCGCTTTAAAACTTAAAAATAGAGCGTGGCATAAGTGGCAAAGGTTTGTTAACGCGAATGGCACATTGATAGCGTCAAATGCAGAGATTTTTAAAAACAGCAAGTCACCTGTGATTGTGACCAGCTCCCAATTTGGAACACAAGCATGGTGCGATAAACACGGCCTTAAGCCTAATGCAATTATAGAAAGGGCTGCAAAAGACGAAACGCCACCATTTGAATACAAGAAGAAATTTATAGATAGCCATCTGCCGCAAATTACGCTTTGGGTTGATGACTGCCCGAAGGTGTGCGAGTACGCAATTAGCAAGCGTATTGAAACAATTTTAGTTAATTAGGAGCAGGGCAATGAGCACATACCAAGTATTTAGCAGAGAAACGTTAAGCAGCTTTAAAACATTAGCAGAGCAATGCCGCTATTTATTGAGCTGCAAAATTACTACCCGCAAAGCGGTGTTTGGTTTTGACCCAGTGTTTCAAGCGCGTGTTGGTGATTTTGATTTGCCAGTTTATTGCAATGGCGACGAGTACCAAACAATACAAAAAGCAGTTTACTGGTTAAAAACACAAGCAACTAATTACCTAAATGCAGCAACACGCAGTCAGCAAGGAGTTAATTAACATGGCAAACACAGCTATTAACTACCCAAGCCAAGCGCCACTAAAAGCAGTAACTGGCCGCCACATACCAAAAGGCTTAGCCGAAATAAAAGCATTAATGAGCGATAGAACGCGCACACCTGGTTATTTATTCAATGCCGTTTTAACTGATCAACAACGAAAATTAGTGTGTATTGCTGCGGGGCTTAAACAACGCCATATAGAAATGAGCTTTTATCAATTTAATTTGCAAGAGCGTGATGCAGTACGTAAAGGCATTTTAGCACTGCAAGACATTGTTGCCGCTTTTACCGACGCAAACGTACTTGGCCGCGAAAACTTTGAAAGAACTCCGCCTAAGTTTGATGTTGTTCCGCATTTAGTTGAACAGTCAAAAACTGATTCACAAACACACTAAGGATTAGCTATGACTCCCGACCAGCTAATAAACCAAGACAGTGGCAATGTTGAGTACTACACACCAGAAGTGGTGCTGAAGTATGTACACCAAATGTTCCCAGTTATTGATTTAGATCCTGCAAGTAATGCCATTGCCAATAAGTCAGTAAAGGCGGCGTATTACTTCACTAAAGAAGATGATGCATTAACACAAAATTGGATAGGCGAAACGGTTTGGTTAAATCACCCATTTAATAAAGGTGAATTGGCCTGCAAATCAAAATGCGTAAAAAAAACATGTAACGACCCGAGCTACCACAAATATCGCGGCCACTGCATTACCGAAGATATAGCCAGTAATGGCGATTGGGTTGACTACTACTTAGAGCAATTTGAGCTAGGTAACTTTAAAGAAGCAATGAACATCACTTTTGTTAATAGCTCAGAAGCATGGTGCCAAAAGTTATTAAACGCAGGTTTAAGCTGCTTTATTGATGGCCGAACACACTTTAACGATGCGCAAGGCAACGTAAAAAAGGGCGCACCAAAAGGCTGTTTTATTACTTACCTTGGCGATAGAGCAGACGAGTTCCGCGCCATATTCTCAGCGCTTGGAGCAGTGAAGTAATGAAACTACATCCAAAAGCAAAAGCCGCACTTAGCTATTACAACGCACACAGAAAAGAGCGCGATATAGCAAAGTGTGATTTTCAAAAAGCGGTAAATGCATTATGCGACTTAAAAAAGTACGCGCCAAAAATTGCAAAGCGCATAAATGCGCTTGGTCGTTATAGCTCAAATAGCTGGTACGCATATTCAATGACTGAGTTTGATATTCAGCTTGATAACGATGTAAGGCTTTTAGATGCATACCACAACATCGACCCAGTAAGCCCTGACGAGCCAGACCTAACCGAATTTTTAAACGACATTCCATTTTAACCCCCAAGGACACTAAAAAATGAACGCTATCAAAGACCAAGCTATGCCTAAAAATAAGCAATTACTACTTAGCATTGTTTTACACGCTATTGAGCAAGTTAATTTTGCAATTAGAAATTTAAACAAACGCAGCACTATTGGCATGTTAATGCAGTGCGAAGACACGCTAACCGACTTGCTACCTATCATAAAAATGATTGCAGACGACGACGTTAATTTTGAAGGCGTTTACAGCCAAATGAGCATTGCATTAAATGCTGTGCAAATTGGTGGTGAGCCAATGGAAGTAGAGCTGTAACAATGAGCATGTGGCCCGTTGTAAGCTTTGATGTTGTAACAGCGGTTTTAACTATGGTTAAAGCCGTTGACGACATTGAACACAGAGATTTTTTAATAAGCGGCCTTGGCCGTTTTACTGCGTACAGTCAATATAAAATGGCTAAGCAATACCTTGCCAAAATTACCCCACCAAGCAACGCCTGGTATAAAGACGAGCCTATAAACCCAAGTGAGCAAGCCCACATTTGGCTTTATAATGCGCTTAAAAATGCAGAGCACCGCATTGATGTAACCAACTTAAAAATAAGTGCACCCGCAAAAGCCGCGCTTAAAAAAGTACATAACAACAATATTCATAATTACATTGTAAAAGACATTGTAGAAAGCAAACGTGCACCCAGCATACAGGCTAGCTTTGTACGCCAAACTGCTAAAAACATGGAGTTTGCACAAAAGCAGCGCGACGCAAAAAAGCCCCAACCTGTAGCCGCAAAGAATTTACAGCAGGCGGATGGCGATCAGGTCACTAAGTCGGCTATGTCGGTTATTGCGGCTATTGATGATGCAGAGCAAGTTGCTTATGTTTATAAGTGCCTAGCTGGCGTGCCTAAGCCGTTACAAATGCGTGTTGCTAAACGTTATATTGATAAATACACCCACATTAAAAACACGGGTAAAGCCAAAGGCGAAACGCAAGAGCAGTACAACGAAAGGCTAATAATTGCGAGCCGTAAAAACTACGACTTTAGCGATAAAAAAACAGCGAATAAAAAGCAAGTAATTACAGTAGCCGAAGTGCGCAAGCAAATTACTGCAAACGACTGGTTGCGTCGCACAATTACAACGCTACAACCCCGCCTAAAAATACTTGAGCAAATTGTTAGTAATATGCCATTGCCATGGCACATTTTAGCCAATGCCGACAAAACCAAAAAGCACGGCAATGTGCTGGCTATGCAAACGGCCGAAATGATAAATGATTTAGCTAAAGAGCAGCCAACATGGGATGCAACCGACATACACGAAAAAGTAAACGAGTTTGCCGCACAATTTAGCGTGCAATTACAGTTTGCCGAAAAGGGTATTTACCTAACCGTGCCGGATGCCGAAGTAGCACTTTTAAAAGCGCAGTGTCACAAATGGTGGTCGCGCAAGCTTAAAACTATTCGCAGCCGCTACCTAGAGCACCTAGAAATTGCAACGGGCGAAGTGGGCCGCGATTTATTTAACAGCACAGATAAAAAAGGCAATAAAAAAACAGAGCGCCGTGGTATTAGCGCCTATTGCTCAAAACAAGCAGTGGCCGAATACACCACCAACCAAGAGCGCGGCAAGCGTTACCTAGAAAGCCTAGAATTAGTAAACGAGCAAAGCGATGTTATATCGCTAATGAAAGCGGTTGAGGCAGGTGTTGCTAACCCCGAAAATATGCGTAACGAGCTAATGCTACGTATTCGCGAAACCGAAGAATTAGCCGACGAAATGGGTTATACGGGCGGTTTTTATAACATTACTGCGCCTAGCCGTTTTCATGCAAACTCACCTACGTGGGATGGGTCAACCCCAAAAGACGCTAGCCTATATTTAAATAAGCTGTATTCGCAAGCGCGCGCTAAATTAGACCGCCTTGAAATACCGTATTTTGGTATACGCGTAGCAGAACCGCACGCCGACGGCTGCACACACTGGCACATGCTTTTGTGGATGCCAGCGCGTCACTACGACCAAGTTAATCATTTATTGCGCCGTTATTTTACCCGCGACGACCGTGAGGTATTTTTTCAGCGCTTTAAAAACCGCAAAGCATTACGCGCACGCTACACAAAGGCGCGCCGTATTTGGGGTTTAAATAAATCTAAAAAGGTGTACACCCGTGCGCCGGTTAAAAACTACTTTCCGAGCAGCCCACGCTACACCGCTATAAAAATGCTACCTGCGCAAATTGGCAAAGATGGCAAAAAAACAGGCGGCGCAGCGGCTTATGTTGCTAAGTACGTAAGTAAGAATATTGACGGCTTTGCACTGGCAAACGAGTACGACGCAGAAACAGGCGAAAAGCTAACCCAAGCAGTTAACCCGGTTAAAGCATGGGCTAGCACATGGGGCATTAGGCAGTTTCAGTTCCAAAAGTCGCCATCTATTACTATTTGGCGCGAGCTGCGCCGAGTGCGCGAAGAAGTGCAAGGCAACGAGCAGCTAGAGCAAATACGCCAAGCGGCCGACAAGGGCGACTTTAAAACCTTTGTTGCGCTAATGGGTGGCTTTGGTATTGGCCGCGATGCGCGCTTTAAGCCCGCTTACCAGCATACCGAGTACGGCAATCAATACGCAGAATTTACTAAAACTCTAAAGGGCGTTGAAGACACCTTTGGCCTTTGCACGCTTGTTACTCGCGTTCATACCTGGTCTAAGCAAGTTATAGGCACAGCAGCAGCAGAAAACACCGCCGTTATTGGTGGGCAGGATGCCAACAACGTCAGCGTAGCTGACCTACCTTGGACTAGTGGGAATAATCGTACGCCTTTAGCTGTAGGGCATACAGACGAATTATTGCTAGACATGATCGGATTTACTTCAAAAGAGATCATTAACGTTAAAAAGGATCTGTTAGCGGGTAAACGGGTTAGAAATAACGGCCATATTTACTTAATAAAAGACGGCCATTTAGTGGTACTGGACGAATCAGCGCAGCAAAAAGAGCATCGCCAGCACGCTATTGACTATATAGCTAATACCGAAGCCCAAAAACACACTCCAAATGTAGACGAGCAAACAGCCAAACCAGAAGGCGAACTATTAAATATGTTTACTGGCGCTCAAATGAAGCAGTTAAACCAAGGCGGCAACGTTATTAAAGCTAACCGCGTGTACTACATGCAAGAGCGCGAGCTACACAGCTTTGAGCAACTAAACATGCAAGCGCCAAAATCGGCTATTAAGCCAACCCCAACAGAAAAACATTATGCATATGCTCGAGAGCTTTACGACCTAGCGCACATGTATGCAGAGCTTGACGGGCGTAACACGCCATCAAACACCCAATTTAATAAATACACTGCCGACATTATCGGCGACTTAGATTTGGCTAGATTAGTTCTAGCTGGCGAAGCCACAGCAATCAGTAGTAATGATTGGTGGGCACTAGACTTAATGGCGTAGGAGAAAATATGAATACTCACTCAGCAGCAGAAAAAATGCTTTCAACCGGGTTATTTTATACAGCGAGAACATTAGGGCATGCCTTTGGCGAGTCGCTAAAAGATGGTAACCGCAGTATTGAAAATATTAAAAAGAACTCACGGTACGAAATTATTGAAGAAAACGACCCAGTGAGCAAAATTAAAGTCGTCGCTATTGACGGCCGCAGAGTCACTATTGACCAGCTACAAAATGCCGCATTGCTATTTAAGCGCCCACGCTTATTGGTTGGGAGTGATCCCCATGCTTAAGGCCAAGCAAGACGATGCACATAAAAACAAAATTTACTGCGGCATTGAAATTTTTGCGGCGATTAAAAAAGAAATGGGTGTTTTAAGGGGCGGTGCATTTAGCTTCAAATACGTAAAATTTGTGTGCGATGAATGTTTACACCCACGACAAATGCTAACACTTGATAAAGAGCTTAAAAAATTATTAAAAGAACTAGAGGTTAAATTTCAGGAGAACGAACATGGCCACAGGTAAAATAACAGCGGGTGACGTTTTCAATAATTGGACAGTACTAAACGAAGACCGACGCAACCGAGGGGTGCAGCATTTTATGTGTAAATGCGTATGCGGCACCACTCGCGTAGTGCGCAAAGATAATTTAGGTCATGTCCAGGGCTGCGGTTGCGAGCGAAAAGAATATAAATTTCGCACCGGGCAAATAAAAACAACAGCAAAGCCAAGCACTAAAAAGGCGCGAATTGTTTCACCAAAAACAGTAAGCGCACCGGCCAAAATGCCGCACCACGAAAACCAAGAGCCGCGCCCGCAATACCAGCAGCGCAGCAAGTCAAAGCGCGAACTGCTAGAAGAGCGATTAATGCAAATGCAGTTAGAAAAAGAATTAAGCGAATTATGGTGAT
The DNA here is from genome assembly GCF_000497875.1 of Pseudoalteromonas sp. S8-8. Classification (NCBI taxonomy): domain Bacteria; kingdom Pseudomonadati; phylum Pseudomonadota; class Gammaproteobacteria; order Alteromonadales; family Pseudoalteromonadaceae; genus Pseudoalteromonas; species Pseudoalteromonas sp. S8-8. Next base: position 72,180 of record NZ_AUTR01000051.1, on the reverse strand, counting down.
CAATGAAACCAAACGTTAAACGTCGCAACTGGGTGTACCACTCAGTTGTTAAACACAAATCATTAAATAAAACATTAACCAAAAAGGAAACGCACTATGCACCCACAAAATAACAAACCACTAGATAAAGGCCGTGTTGCTTGTATTGCCGAAAAATACCAGCAGGGGAACGAAACCAAAAACCGTTACGCCACTTTAGGCCGTGCTACTAAATGGCCGAGCAACAACCAAGGCGGCAGCGAAAGCGTAGAGATTGAGCTAGACACAATGCCAATTAATCAACAAGGCCCGTTAAAATTATATATTTTTTGGGAAAGCGAAAGCCAGAACGGCCAAGCAAATAATAACCAAAACCACCAAAGCCAAAACCAAGGTTACGCACCGCCGCAATATCAAGGGCAGTATGATCAGCCGCAAAATGCGCCACAGCAAAACCAGTCAACATACAACTCGCGCCGACAGTAAGTAACGCCAATAATCAAAAAGGATAAGAAAATGGAAAACCAGCACAAAAAAATTAAAGGCTATAGAGAGCTTAACCAGCAAGAAATTAATGACATGAATGATATTAAAGCGGAGGGTGAGCGCTTGAAAAATGTTATTGAGGCTATGCGTTCTCGTGGTGACACGTTAGATCAGCGGTGGATTTCTATTGCAGAAACACATTTGCAGCAAGGCATTATGGCTGCGGTTAGAGCAGTGGCTCAGCCAGAAGGCTTTTAGAAAACACCACCCAAAAAAAAGCCCGTTTAATACGGGCTTTTTAATGCGTGAAATAAAGTAAAGACTATAGCCCAACTAATTCCAATTGCTGTTCGCGAGGTAGGCTTTTAATAAGTGCGGCGGCTAATTGCTGTGTGGTTTGTACCGGAGGGTTTAAGAAGTGATCGAACGATTGGGTAATGCGAAACGTTGCCCCGCACTCGCGAGTATTAGTGCAAGAGCAATATAAATTTACTACGTGCGCACTTTGCGTTTCACGCGATGTAATCGTAGCTTTAGATTCGCAATTCGGACAAGTAACCCGCGCCATAATAAACCCCAATAGTTAATAAATCACACTGTCATTATATACAGTGGTTGAGTGCGTTACAAATAACCATTTAACTATTGCCTGAGAATCAACAAGCTAAAAAAATCACTCCTCCTCGCCTTCCGCTTTCGTGCAAAAAATGCGTTCAATTGACACCCTCAGTGACAGGCCATTTTGGGCTAGCCCTTATAACCAAAGGATCTGAATGACAATTGAAAAGGATCGTAATGACAAAAATGTGACAATGTTTGACACAAAGTGACAGCATAAAGATCAAATAGGTGGGCATTTGTTGAATATTGAAATATAATGAATTAATTATCACTTAAGCGATAAATAAATTATGAAGTATTTATATAAAGGCTCACAAAGCCAAGAGCGGTTAGATGTGCTTTTGTCGTTTGGTAAAAGTACCAGTGAAGATATAAAATCGGCGCTTAGCGATTACTTAGTTCGCGGCATTGGTAAAACAAATGCCGCGTTACTTAATGGCGTAAAAAGCCCAAATTTAACAAGAGCACTTAATCGTCTTGAGGTCACGGCGGGGAAGGTTGAAAAAGTAAAAGAGCTTGATTGGAAAAATCGCTAGTTAATCACTAGCGCTTGTTTTTTCTAGCTTGCTGTCAGCCACATTTTTGGCCGCTTGCAGTTGTGAATTGCACTGCGTTAATGCGCTGCTATATTCGATTGCTAGCCTGCTCAGGCTTTTCCACTTTACGCCCTGCAAAGTCGGGTGCGCTACCGGGGTAACAATCCAATCATCAAGCAGTAAATATTTATACCTCGTTTGAATAACAACCCGCTCTTTAGGTTCAGGGGTTAGCGTGCAACCCAATAACCCCAGCAGGCATATCAGCATTAATGCAATCTGTTTCATTTTTATTACTCGCTATATCGTTAAGTTGTTTGGTTTTGCTTTTGCTTATTTGCTCAAGCATCGATGTTTTTTGCATAAAGCTGTTTAGCCTGGCCTGAGAATTTGCAATCTCAGCTTCAAGCCGCTCGCGTTGCAACTGCTCATTATTTAACGTCGCTAACAGCTGGTCGCTGTTTTGCTCTAGCAAATCAACCTCGCTTAGTAGCGATGCATTTACTAGCGCGGCATCGTTAACGCTAACTTTTAAATGCAACGTTTGAATATAAAAAACACCCGCCACAAACAAAGCCGCCGCAATTAAAACAAAGCTAAAATTATTTTTAAGCAATTTAAACAAAGTAAGCCAACCCATTATTTGCCGCCCCTAATTAATTTAATAAAGCCCTTTGGGTCTTTGCTAAACGTTTCAATAAATTTATTGATCCCCTCCAAAATGTGCGGGGCCGCATAAGCCGTTACACCAATAACGCCCGTTTTTAAACTTTCATCAAATTGCCGCCACTCGCAAAACATAGCTGCCAAGTACGCAGCAAAAACAGCAATTAACACACTCATAAAATAATGAAAAAACGTAAATACCTTACGGCTTAAATACATTTGTATAGCCGCCGCTAAAAAGCTCAACATAAGCAACTGCCCCCACTGTTTAATAAATTCAACTATATCTATCCAGCTCATGCGTCATCCTTGGGTGTTGGGTTAAGGTCTGAATATTCAGGCTCTTTAAATTCAATATGCTGCGCGGCAGGTAAATAATTATTAATACCTAAAACGTCTTGCTGCATTGGCACAACTTCATTGTTGTAATATGCGCGGGTAATTTTATCTAAATCACCAAAACCGTTTTTGTCACCAGAAGACTGGCCGCTTAGCGCTTCTTGTGCACGGTGCATGCTTAGCATGTCGTTAAGCGTAATTTTTTTAATTCGCTCAAATTCATCTTTGGTAGATATATCGCCAACCGGCGTAATGTTTATCGCCTTTTCGGCATCGGCCTTATTACTTCTAAAATTAAAAAACAAACTTCTAAAGTTACCCACACCTTTGCTATCGCGTATTGCATCTTTTAATGCCGTTTCGTCTTCAGCGCTTAAATTAGGATCAGCCATTGAAAATATAAAGCCCATATGCGCACCGTTCTTGTAATACCGGCGCCTAAACAAAGTCGCATCTTCATTTAATAATGCCGACTGAATGCCACCGTAATATTGCGGTATACCGTAAATGCCTTGCCCCGGGTCGTACTCTTTTACATGTATAATTTCGCCCGCATTAAAATAAATAGGCTCATGACTGCGGTTGCTTAATTGCGCATACACACCGCGCGTACTCGTATAGCGCATAGTCAGTGCAGGCAGGTGGCGCAGTTTAATAATTTGCCCAAACGAATTTTTAATAATTTGCAAATAAGCGTTGCCGCTCCACAGCAAATCAAAGCCAAACTTACTTAAAGATTGATGACTTAAAAGCGGGTTAGGCTTATACCATTTTAAAATCATGTTGCGCTTAAAATACAAAATGGGGCCGTGCTGGGCATTAACGCGCAGCAGTTTAATTAAACCCTGCAAACTAATGGGCGGCGCATAAATGCCGTTGCTGTCACTAAATACACCAACGTAATCTGTTAGCCTGTTATCTAAGCACGGCTCGGGGTCGCCAAAACTAAACGCATCAGTCACCGCAGTTCGTTGGTTGTAATTAGGCGCTTGGCCGTTGCTTACTTGTAATCGTGGTTTCATTAAGCTGCAATTCCTACAGATGTTTGGCGGCTATGGGCGTTGCCGTCGAGTGGTTCGAATAATAAGCCATGCATAATTGCCCACGCAATATCGGCATGGCCCGTAGTGGCCGTGCGGTTAGTAGCATATGTAATTTGGTCGCCAACAACTTTACGGCGAATATTAATAAACGAGCTAGCAATGTTTACCGCGTCCTGGTCAAACTCAAGGCGTCGGTTTTGAATAACGTTAATTGCTTTAATAACCATACGGTTTTTAATAATAGGGTTGTAATGTATTGGCTCAGCGTTAGGGTAAAACTTAGTAATAAGCTCCCACACGCCGTAACCAATACCAGTAGTGTCAACGCCAATGTGCACAACGTTGTATTTTTCGGTAAGTAGTTTTATTTCGCTTGCCATCGCTTCAAAATCATTACCGCTTAAATCAATTGCTTCAAGCAGCAAAAACTTTTCGCCAGGCTTCATTGGCGCACTTAAAATAGCTACGCTCGCTTTGTCGCCAAACCGCGCAGGGTCAAAACCAATAACCACCGGCTTTAACCCGTAAGGGCGTTCGTAATCTAAATCAAAGTCAGGCCACTTGGTCGAATCGCCCACGCAGTTCATAAGCTGTTTAAGGTTAAACGCACTGTGCGCATCATCAATAAACTTGCACATAAACAAGTTATTAAACTCATCTACACTGTACTCGTTTTCAAGCTTGCCAATGTCAATGCGGTCAAACCCGCTGGTAACCACATCGTACACAGTAAGCATTTGTCGCCAAATGCCATCATCGCAAAGCCTGCCATTTTTTAAACTTTTATGGCTAACATCAATCGCAAACTCAGGGTCGTTACATGCTTTTGTTTTGCGGTACCACTTTCCGTTCCAGTGATCATACGCTTCATGGCTCGTAACGCTCGGCGTACTAAAATAGGTTATTCGTAAATGCTTATGCGTTGCCATAGCCTGCGCCAAGCCGCGCAAGCTCTTATATTTAGGAATCCAAAAAACTTCATCTATATATAAGTCGCCGCTTTCCGACTGAGCAGTACGCGCATTAGTGCTTTTAAAAATAAGCTTAACAGTTTTGCCGCCAGCCAAATTAAGCACCATTGGCGAACCGGTCAGCTCAACATTAAAATGCTCACGCACCAGCGCCACAATATTGGCTTTAAATACCTCAGCCTGATCACGGCTCGCCGATATAAATATTTTATTACGGCCATTAATAACAGCATCAACAAACGCTTCAAACGCAAAGTAAAAAGTAGCCCCAATTTGTCGGGGCTTTAAAATAAAGCGGGTGCGGTGATCTTGGTTTTCAAACCAATGTTTTTGGTGGGGATAAAGAAGTTTGTCTTTAAGCTCGTCAAGCATTTCAAGCGTAATGCCAGAGCAATCATTTTTCTTTTTCTTCTTCGACTTTTTGCCACTGCCGCCACTATTTCCAGCAATAGCATCGTCATTGTTAGCGCGCTGTTTAGGGGCAGGCGCAAGCTTGCTTTTATTAAGCGCACACAGCTGGCGCGTGCAAAAATCTAGCTCTTTATATTCAGCATCGGTTTTATTGTCTTTGTCGGCTAACAGATTAATGCGGCGGCTATACGCCATTTCGGCATTATATGTTGGGCACATGTCTGCCCAGTTCTCAGCCTCAGACCAACGCCTAACACTGCGCGCACTTGGCATGCCTGCTAAATCGGCTATTTCCTCGTAGGTATAGCCCTCAACAACATACAAATCCTGTGCTTTTTTGCGTACGTCTGGTCCGTAGTTAGCCTTCATATTGCGCCACATTAATTAATCCATGGCGGCAGTGTATTAGTAATAAAGCACGTAATCTGTTTGTTAAAAACCTGCCCATTCCTAAAAGTTAAATATAGGAATTTCAAAAAGTTAAACCGTTGGAAAGGTGCAAAAGGAGGGTGCAAACTGCAGTTACTTTAAAGCATTAAGCTTAATTAAAAAACATTTAAAAGGTTTGTTTATATGTCAGGTCAACTACGCACAAAACCATTATCAATTGCCGCCGTTGGCATGACCGTCGACGGCCGCGAAATAACAGAGCAAGACGTAGCCGACATAGTAGAAACCTACAACCCACGCAAATACGGCGCACGCATAAATCTTGATCACGAATTTAACTGGTCAGGCTGGGCCGCTAAAAACCTACACAACGTAGACATACCCGGCATGCTTGGCGACGTAGTAAGTGTAGAAGCATACGAAAACGAAGAAGGCGTAGTGTGCCTATACGCCGTGCTCGCACCCAACCAAGGGTTTGTAGCATTAAACAAAGCCGACCAAGCCGTATATTTTAGCATCGAAATTAGCCGCGATTTCATGGGCACTGGCAAAACCTACCTAACCGGCCTAGCAGTTACCGACTACCCAGCAAGCTGCTACACCGACCGCACCCATTTCAGTAGTAAGAGCAAAGCAGACGACACGGAAGTCTCTTTATTAAACGTTGACTTAGGGTCATGTGAGCCTATCGACACACCTAAAAAACCCTTTTTCAAACGACTATTCACTAAGGAAGAACCCGACATGAACGAAACACAATTAGCCAATGCATTAAAAGATGCACTCGGCGCACCGCTTGAAGAGTTTGGCAAAAAGCTAGACGGCCTAACCACAAAGCTTGATTCATTCTCAACCACTAAAGTGGAAGGCGAAGAAGAAACAGCCNCCCCGCCAGCCGAAGAGTCAGCCGAGCTAACAAAACTTAAAGAAGAGCTATCAAGCACAAAAGCAGCGCTTGACGAGCTTAACGACAAGTTTACCAAAGCATTAAAAACACCTGCGGGTGACACAACCAACGCCGACGAAGAGCACGAAGGCGACGAAGGCAAATACAGCAACTGCTTGTAATTGCAGCACCCTAACTTAACTTAGCAAAGCGCAGGAACGAAAATGAAAACCAGAACAAAACAATTATTTGTCGCAGTACTTGCAGGCATGGCCAGCAACTACGGCGTAGCATCAATGAACGAACAGTTCAACGTAGAGCCAACAACCGAACAGCGCCTATACGACGCAACATACGACTCGGTAGAATTTCTACAACTAATCAACACCGCACTAGTAGACGACATCGTAGGCCAATCAGTAATGATGAGCGTAGACGGTGGCGTAACAGGCCGTGCAGGTGTAGAAGGCGACGACAGCAAAGAGCGCCAAACGCGCGATGTAGCAGGCCTAGCAAAACGCGAATACCGTTGTCACCCAGTAGAATGTGATATTCATTTGTCGTGGGCAAAAATGGATCAGTGGTCAAAATTCCCCGACTTCCATCAGCGCTATCGTAATCACGTGCGCCAGGCAATCGCGCTCGACATTATTAAAATTGGCTTTCATGGCACATCAGCCGCAGCGTTTACAAACATTGCAACTAACACAATGCTGCAAGACGTAAATATCGGCTGGCTACAACTCATTCGCCGCGACGCACCAGAGCGCGCAATTAGCGAAGGCGCAACCGTTGACGAAATTCGCATTGGTACCGGTGGCGATTACGAAAACCTAGACCAAGCCGTGTTCGACGCACTGCAAGCAGTGCCAGAGCACAAGCGCGTAAACATGGTTGCCATCATTGGCGACGAACTGCTAGCAAACGACCAAAACAAGTTGTATGCAAAGCAGTCGCACACGCCAAGCGAAAAAACCAAAATCGAACTTGAGCAAATCATTAAAACGTATGGCGGCTTAGCCAGCTATAAAATTCCGTTCTTTCCATCACGCGGCATTTTAGTAACAAGTTTCGACAACCTAAGTCACTACGTGCAAGCAGGCTCAACCCGCACCCACGTAGAAGACAACCCAAAAAAGAAACGTGTAGAAGATTACCTATCACGTAACGACTGTTACTACATCGAAGACCTCGAAAAAATAGCGTACTTCGAATCAGCCAACGTAAAACTGCCAAACAAAGCAGGCACCGGCTGGGAATAGTTTTTTAGCAGCAGCAAGCCGCCTCTTTCTCCCTAGTTTCGGGGCGGCTTTTTTTAACAATTAGCGAGTATTTTTAAATGAGCCTTTTCAAAAAATCATTAGCCAAAGCTAAAGCAGTACCAACAAGCACTGAAAATAAAGCGCCAACGGCAGCGGCTAACGCCNCGCCACTCAAGCCAATGCGCCAGCAACCGTAAACGAGCAAACCGAGTACCAGCTTTATGCAGCAGCTATAGAATCCGACTTGGCTCAATTAAAAACATTTGCCGACATTAGCGACAAAGCAACATACAAATCAGAAGCGCTAGAACGCCAAGGCTACCTAGCGTACATAAACCAATATCGCCTAAGCGAGCAAAGTCACCACAATAAAGTGTTGGCATGGGTGTTTATTTGGTTAGTTGATTTAAAGCGCTGGGATGCAGTAATGGATTTATTGCCGTTAATGATCGAGCAAAAGCAACCACTGCCAACCGTGTTTAATACCAAGCATTGGGCGGCGTTCGTTATCGACCAACTATACGACGACGCAAATTACTACCTTGCCGAATCGCAACAACAAGGCCTGTACGACATTGGCTTTACACTGCGCCGCTTAATTTTTGTGGTTAAAAACCAAGACTGGTCAGGGCTGGAAGTGGTAGGCGGCAAGCTTTACGCCATCGCCGCAAAAGTTAACAAAGCCCAGCTTAACCTAGGCAACGCAATTTACTTTGCAAAAATAGCCCAATCCATTAACGACAAAGCAGGCGTTAAAACCCTGATAAAAGAATTGCAAAAAATGATTAAACCAGCGGAGCCAGAGCAGCAAACCGCTAACTAGCTCCAACGCCAGCGGGCAACTTAGCACAACGTTAGCATTACTTGCTTAACGCGCGTGACTAAGTGGCGCCCGCACCCAATTTAACGTGTGTTTTTAAAGGTGCAATATGAACTTAAGCGGTATGCCACAGGCAGATTTACAAAGCGTCAATGTAATCATTGAAGCCAGCGGCTATTACCCAGCGCTAAGCACCGCCCATTTTATTGAGCACTACGCAATAGCCCAAGAGTACGCCAGCAAAAGCGACGTACTGCTAGAAAAGCTACTTTACGCGCAGGCCGAAATTAACCAAGAGCTAGCAAATACACAGCTTACCAATGGCCAAACGCTAAGCGCCGCGAAAACGATGTTTTATGAGTGGGCGGTTTACAGCAAAGCTAAAGCAAATTTACTGGTATCAAAGCTAGGCAGTACGCACCGCGACAGCGCAACAGCACAAAGCCAAGCGGCAATAGATAACCACGAATACTGGCAACGCCAAAGCATAAACGCCATGCGCCAACTGCAGGGCTTAAGCCCTAACTTAACGGTAGAGCTACTATGAGCCAAAGCAAAATAGCAAAACTTAAGCAGCATTTAGCAACCGCAGAATACCAAGGCCGCAACCTAGCGCTAAGTACCCAGTTCGACAGCTGGATAGAAGGCGGCCGCATAGAGCCAAGTAGCAAAACCATTAACGGCAATGGCATATTGGCAGCAAGGTTTTATTACTCAGGAGTGATCAGCATAAACCCATGCGCAGCACCGGCCGCACTTATTTGTGCCTTTGCATCGTTTTGGCTGCAAAACAACGGCGGGCGATACGACAGCGCCGACATTGAATTTAGCGCCGACGTTAACGACGACAACAGCAACGAAGTAGAGCTAACGATAAACCAGCTATGCGAAGACATAGAACTAATACAAGCGCCCAACGGCCCGTTTGAATTTAACGGCAACCGTTACGACTTTGGCGAGCAAAGCCTGTGGATAGCAGAAGCGTTCATACTTGAAGGCCAAGTAAGCCGTGCTTAACCTCAAGTTTGACGAAGGCCGCAGTAAAGAGCAGTTAGCGTTTTTACAGCTTAAGCCGCAAAAGCGCCGCAACATATTGCGCAGCGCAATACGTGCAGCAAACAAAAGCAGTAAAGAGCGCATTACCAGGCAAAGCGATTTAGCCGGTAAAACATGGCAGGGCCGCGCCAACGGCAAAAAAAAGAAAATGCTAACCAAGCTAAAGCGAAACATGAAAGTGCGCTACGGCGCAAATAGCGCAAGCGTATATTTTAAAGGCGGCAACAGCGGAAAAATAGCCCGCGCACACCAAGAAGGTATAAGCCTAGATGCAGGCAAGCCAAAAAGCAGTGCCGCACAAAATAAAGAAGGCCCAGCCACGCGCAACTTAGCCCGCGCATTAATAGCCGAGGGTTACAAAATACCGCGCGGCAAAGGCAAGGGCAGCAAGCGGCCAAGCATAAAGTGGATAACAGCAAACCTAAGCAAAAACCAAGCAGGGTTTTTACTGCGCGAATTAAAGGGCAGCTCAGGCAAGAGCACATGGAAAATTGATTTACCGGCCCGCTCCTTTTTGGGGCAAACAATGCCAGAGCAAAAAGAGCAAATGAATTTTATTTTAAACAAAGCTATGCAAGTGGCGTAGCGCAAGCAAAAAAGGAACGACCATGGCACAAGGTAAAGTATCCGTTGCCGCCATTCAAACAGGCAGTGGCGCTACAAAACAGGTAGAACGCACCGTATTGTTCATAGGCCAAGCGGCCGAAAACAACGGCAAAATTCTACCCATTAATGCACAAAGCGACTTTGATGCTGAGTTTGGCGTAGCCGACTCACCGTTAAAAACCCAAGTTAAAGCATGGCAGCGCAACGGCGACGACCTAGTAAGTGGTTATGCAATAGCGCACGCAATCGACGCCGACGTAATGGCGCTTATTGACGAAGCAATGGATCAAGACGTAAGTCCAGAAATCATTGTTATTTGTACGCCAGTAACAGGCAAAGCCGAAGTAGAAAGCTATCAAGCTAAAGCGCTTGAAATACTAGCAAGCCTTGCTCGCCGAGTGCGCTTTTTAGTAGCAGCGCCAGGGCTAACCGAGCTGCAAAACTGGTCTGATTTAGTAACCGCATTACAGCCAATCACCGACGGCGTAGTAGCACCGCAAACAGCTGTTGTTCCTTTGTTATTTGGCGACGAGCTAGGCGCAGTAACTGGGCGTTTATGTAAAAGCGCAGTCACTATTGCCGATAGCCCAATGCGCGTACTTACGGGGGCAATGTCACTAATGCCGCATCCGGAAGATGCCGCAGGCAAACCGCTAACCAACTCAACCACAGCCGCGCTAGACGCACTGCGATTTAGTTGCACGCAGTTTTACCCAGACTTTGACGGCACATATTTTGGCGACGTAAACATGTTAGATGCCGAAGGCGGCGACTTTCAGCAAATCGAAACAGGCCGCATTGTCGATAAGGCCGCACGCGACGTGCGCATTATTGCAATTCAAAACATTAAAAACCGCCGCTTAAACAACAGCGCCAGCGGCATTGAATTTGGCAAGCGCATCATGGGCAAGCCGCTACGCGAAATGGCGCGCTCAATTAACATTGGTGCCGACAAGTTCCCGGGCTTAATCGACACGCCAAAAGACGACAGCATTAGCCTAACGTTTATGAACGCAACTACATTGCAAGTCGTCCTAAAAGTTAAGCCAATCGATTCACCCAACACCATCATAGTTGGCATCATGTTAGATAACGCAGAGTAGGAGCGAACATGCAAAAAGTACTAGGCGGTAAAGACTTCGATATTTTCATTGGTAATTCAATGGTGCACGTAATCGAAGCAACCGTAAAAATCACCGACGGCCGCACAGTTAAAAAAGTGCGTGGCGTACCAAAAGGCTTTATCGACGGCGACGTAGAAGGCGAAGTAACTCTAAAGCTAGACCACGAAAACTGGCTAATTGTGCAAGCGCAAGCGGCAAAAGCGGGTAGCTGGAAAGGCATTGAGCCGTTCGACGTAGCATTTAACGCCGAAGTAGCAGCAGGCAAAAAGAACATTGAAACGTTTGGCTGCCTGCCGCAACTAGACGAAATTCTAAACATTAAAGCCGACGGCGGCGAAGAAGACACGACATCAATTAAGTGTCCGATCACCAGTCCCGACTTTGTAAAAATTAACGGCGTGCCGTACCTAACATCTGATGAAGTGAGAGACTTGTAATGACCAAAGCCATTCGCAAACTAACTGCCGCAACATTGCTTAGCACTTTAAAGGCCTGCGGCTACCGCGTGTTCGAGGGCGAATTAAACCTAAACATCATAGGTATTCGTCACAACAACACACGCGCCAATACCTTTAACGATGTTATTTGCGTGCTGTATCAGCAAGGCGGCGAGTGGCAATTAAAGCAATACAAAGCAACCACCGACGCCGGTATTTACTGGCGTCAAAACCCAATGAACATAGATGGCACTGCAGTACTTATTGCAGGGCAGCATAAAAGTTTATGGAAGCTGGGTTATCACCAGGGCAAATACCGCGCCCTAGTGCAGCACAAACCTGTTGTTGTCCTGCGCGACAACGACAAAAACACCGAGTTAGACACGGAAGTCACACCACAAGCCGAGCTACAGCAAGGTTACTTTGGTATTAACTGCCACCGCGCAAACAGCAAAACCACATCAACCCAAGTTGATAAGTGGTCTGCAGCTTGCCAAGTGCTAGCTAACCCAAACGACTTTGACGAGTTCATTAATTTGTGTGACCAGTCAGCAGCCAAGTACGGCCCGTATTTTACATACACATTGCTAAACCAATCCGACATTAAAGCGAGTAAATAATCATGGCGTTCGAGAAAAAAATCACATTAGAAACACCGGTAGGCGAAATTACATTTAACGTAAACGCAGCCGACTACAACAAATACATCAACTCTACGCAGCCAAACAACAAAGTGCAGCCGGCAACTAACTTTGTATTAAACACCGTAGTGCAAGAAGACGCTAAAAAATTAAAAGAGCTAGTGCAACAGCCAGGCGCAGCATTATTTTTAGTGGGCGCAATTGTTGAAGAGTATCAACCGGAGTTTAATTTTACGGTAAAAAAATCGAAGACCGAGCCAAGCAAATAGGCAAGTCTCGGTTAGATCAGCTACAGGCATACCACGCCAAGTATTTTGGCGCGGTTACTGCCACACAAGAGAGCCTAGCGCAAGCGCTATACCTCGAAACGCAGCAGCAAGAAAACTTTGTAGTTGCTGTAAATAACGGCATATGCCAAGCACTAAGCGAGTAATGTAATGGCCACGCTCAGCAAGTTAGACAAGCTTAATTATTCAATCGGTATCATCGACAAGGTGACGGGTCCGGTTAATAAAGTCATGGCTAAAATTAATCAGCTGAGCCAGCAAACAGCCGCCGCGCAAGATCAAATGATGCGCGGCGCAGCCACAGCCGTTGGCGGTGGTTACGCACTGGCTAAATCACTAGCCCCCGCAATTGATCATGTTGCCGCGCTGGGCGAGGTGCAATCATTAGGCGTTGCCGACGACGCATTACAAAAACTAACCAAAACATCATACGAATTTGGCTTTCAATTCGGCGGTAACTCTGCCGAGTTTGTGCGCAGTGCCTACGATATTCAATCAGCCATTGCCGGGCTAACGGGCGATGAGCTATCAGAATTTACTAAAACATCAAACATACTAGCGGTAGCAACCAAAGCCGACGCGGCCACCATTACCAGCTACATGGGCACCATGTATGGCATATTCGAAAAGACAGCCAACAAAATGGGCAAGTCTAATTGGGTAAACCAAATAGCAGGCCAAACCGCAACCGCAGTACAGCTTTACAAAACCACCGGCGCAGAAATGCAAGCGGCGTTTTCAAACCTTGGCGCAACTGCAACAAATATTGGCCTAAGCTCAGCTCAGCAATTTGCCCTAGTGGGCGAGTTGCAGCTGGTTGCTAAGTCGGGTTCGGTAGCGGGCACGCAAGCCGCATCACTATTACAGGGTATTGGCAAAGCGCAGCAGTCGCTAGGCATTCAATTAACCGACGACAACGGCGACATGCTCGCAATAGACGTAGTGCTAGGGCGAATTAATAACCGCCTGTCATCGCTGGGTTCTGTTGCGCGCGGCGACGTGCTAACGCAAATATTTGGCAAGCAAGGCGCAAAGGCGGTCGACGTACTAAGCACCAAGGTAGACAAATTAAAAGACGGTATTGCAGTTTTCGAAGGCGTGCAAGACAACTCCAAAGCGGCCGAAATGGCAAACATCATTGCCAGCCCATGGGATAGAATGGGCGGCTCATTCAATGCCGCAGCCACAGCAATGGGTAACCGCTTATTGCCAGTGGTAGAGCCATTTGTAGAAGTGCTAGCATCAATGTTTGCTGGCATCGTCTCGCTAACAGAAGAGTTCCCGTTCCTATCAAGCGTAATATCAGTCGCTGTGGTGGGCGTAGTCGCACTTATGACCGCCTTTGGCATAGCCACGTTTGCAATGGGGCTGTATAACTTTGCTACAGGCATTGGCATAACGCTAACTAATGCACAGTTAATAGTAACTAAGCTATGGCAAGGCGCATTAATCGCACTGCGTGTTGCAGGGTTCTTGTCACTTATAGCCACCATGGGCGCGGCTGCTATTGCAATGGGTACATTTAAAGCGGTTATGCTTGCAGGCCAAGCGGCAACATGGCTGTTTAACGCAGCACTTTGGGCAAACCCATTAACGTGGATTGTTATAGCAGCTGTTGCATTAATCGCCGCCGTTGCCGCGCTTATCTATTATTTTGACGACATAACAGCCGCATTTAACGAGTGGGCGCAAAGCTCAACGGTGTTTAAATACCTTAAAGTTGCGTTCGACCTGCTAACGTTGCCACTGCAATTGGTGTGGCGGCTAATAAAAACAATAGCCTTAGGTGTGTACGACTTTTTTGCACCTGCATTTTCAGCAATTGGCAGTGTGGTTATGGGCATGGTTAACGCCATAGGATCAGCGTTTTCATATGTGGGTAATTTACTGTCCAGCTTTGGCGGCGCCATCACCGGATTTTTCTCAGGCATGGGGAGTTCTGTATCAGGGTTTTTCACCGGCATTTGGCAAAGCGCAGTCGACATAATCGAATCGCTAATAAACTACCTAACCGAAACGTTCGGCTTTTTGGGCGACTTTTTCGGCGGCATAGCCAGCGGCATCAGTGGAATATTTGACGGCGTAAGTAGCTTTATTTCAGCCATCGCCGACAACGGCGTATTAAACTCGGTTATCTCGTTTTTCTCAGACGACGAGCCAGAAAAAGTATCAAACAAAGTAGATCAGGTAACCCAAGCAGTTCAGCCGCAAACAATGGTTATGCAAAGTGCCGACCAAGCGTACAGCCGCGACTACGGCCAAAGCGTTATCAGCAAAGCAAACGCGCCTGCACCGCAAGCAAGTCCGCAGTATGTAGCACCAAACAACACTGTAAATTATGCAGCACCTAAAGCAGCAGCAATTACTGAAGCTGAAGGAGTGCGCACGCAGGCATTGGCAGAGCAAGCAGCAGCAAACGACCCTGTTTATTTAGGCCAACCAAAAGCAATGACTGAGCGTGAAGCAGCGCAAGACGCATTTAAATTTACTAGCCAGCAGCTACCGGCAGTGCCAACCGACAGCACCGCCCCGTTAAATTTACAGGCGCAAGCACGTAGCCAGGCGTTAATAAACAATGCATTCCCAAGCGAGCAAAACAACGCAGTAACTAACAGTGTAATTAATGGCAATGCCACAAGCACCACAGCAAGTGGCAGCGCAGTTAGCGCCCCGCAAAACAATGCGGCAACGCTAACTAACAGCACCGCCAGCAATGCAATTAATGAAGCCGTAAGCAGCGCAATTAACGGCCCCACTACAAGCATTGCAGTAACCAACGCCGTAACTAACGCCGCGCAAAACAATGTGGCAGCGGTAACTAACAGCGCGGCTAGCACTGCAATTAATGAAACAGCCAATAGCACACAGGCATTAACAGCACTAAATAACAGTGCGGTTAGCACAACGCAAAGCACCGCAGCAACTAGCAGCGCAGTTAACGCCGTTCAAAATAACGTAGCGCCAGCCGCCATAACTGCTCAACCAAAAGCATTGACTGAGCGTGAAGCAGCGCAAGACGCATTTAAATTTACTAGCCAGCAGTTACCTGCAGTGCCAACCGACAGCACCGCCCCGTTAAATTTACAGGCGCAAGCACGTAGCCAGGCGTTAATAAACAATGCATTCCCAAGCGAGCAAAACAAAGCAGTTACGGTTGCAACTAACAATATTACTAACTCGGCAAACTCGCCTGTTTATAGTTCAAAGCAAGCGCAACTGGTAAGCGTTAACCAAGGCGCAGCACCAGAGCCAGCATTGCCAAGCGTAAAAACAGATCAGGTAATTACTAACACAGCCAGCAACAGCGCCGAAAAAGCACAGCAAATTAGCGCAGAACAACAGGCCACTGCATATAAGCCTAAGCTGCAAAAGTCGGCTTACCTGCAAAGCCTAACTAACAACAGCAGCAACACAAACAACAACAGCAATAGCAGTGACAGCAGCAAGCATATAAGCATTGAAAACGTAAACTTTAAATCAGACGACTTAGCGCAAAGCTTTGAACAAATGATGGAGCTAGCAGGTTAATGGAATTTGATATAGCGCTACACATAGACCTAGAAATACAAGACGGCGACTTTATGCTTAACGACTCGCTAAGCCCGAGCACGTTTAAAAAAGCAGACGTAATAAGCCAGGATATAAAGCACCGCATTTTAGAAAGCGGCTTACTAACCAAGCTTGTTGGCCTACGCAACAAAAACGCCATAGAGCCAATATTAACCGAGCTCGAATTACTAACCGAGCAAGACAATCGCGTAAAGCCAGGCACAATAAAAGTGCACCGCAACGACGACGGCACGCTAAGCATTAATGCGCAAACGCGCCAGTACGGGAGCAGCAATGAACTTTAAAACAATGATGCAAAACGCAGGCTTGCCAATGGACGAGCAAACAGCACAAGCACAATGGCAAGCTCAGCTAAAAGAGCAAAACATACAGGTTGCTAACAACTCACCGTTTAGCCCGTTCTGGCGAACAGTTGAGGCGTTAATAACCAAGCCGCTAGTGCAGCTATTAAACTGGGTTGCGCAGCAGCTAATGCCAAACTTATTTATAATGACCGCCAACCGCGACGCGCTAATAGAAAAGCACGGCCCCGCGCGCAACGTATTCATTCAGGCGGGCGTAGCAGCTCAAGGCATACTCACGTTCACGCGCCAAAACACCGCCGGAGAAAGCTCAATTACCGCCGGTGCACAAATAGCAACCGACACGCTAGGCCAGCAAGTGTATAAATTAACCACAATGCAAGACGTGCACTTTGCACCAGGGCAAAGCACAGCGTACGCACTGGCGCAGGCGCAAGAAGAGGGCGCAGCATACAACTTGCCAGCCAATGCATACCGTTACTTTGTTGAGCAGCAAGAGGGCATAACAGTAACTAACAGCGAAGACTGGCTAATAAAGCCCGGAGCCGACACAGAAAGCACAGAGCATTACCGCCTACGCATACGTAACGTGTTCGGAACAGCCGCGCGCTGGCATATTAACGCTGTGTATAAACAAATAATTTCCAGCTTTGGCGTGCCAATAGATAACATCTACATTCAGACCGGAGCGCCGAGAGGTCCAGGTACAGCAAATGCCTACATATACCTAGACATAGGCGCAGTGCCAACCGCATTGCTGGGTGCAATCAATCAGCACATAAGAAACGCAGGGCATCACGGCTTAGGCGACGACTTCATAGTGTATGCAATGGCAACCACTGGGTTTAATGTAACAGCAACATACAAACTGCACTCGCAAAGCGAAGACATACAAAGCGAGCTAACAGCATTTATACAAGCAGCATTCAGGCAAAATGCAGCGTACGCACCCACCCGCGTAGCGCACCAATGCGTGTTTAGCGTTAGCCAATTGGTGGCAGAGTGCCACGCGCAATTTAGTGAACTGCAATCAATCAAGTTCGACATTGACGACATAACAGCCGCCAACTGGCTGCCAGTGCTTTCATCACTAACAGTAACCAAGGGCTAAAATGGCTAATCAAATAGCAACATGGCTAAACAAAGGCTACGCCGAAAAGCTTGTGAAGGCAGCAACAGGATATTGGAGCCAGTCACGTAATTACGTTGTGTGGGCAGTTCAGCAAAAAGACGAGCTACAAAACGAAGAGCCAATACTCGGGCTGCTAGCATGGGAGCGATTAACGCAGCGGTTAAATAGTGAGCCGTTGGATCTCTACCGTAAGCGCGTGCAGCACGCGCTAGTCAATACAATTGACGCCGGAGAAATAGCAACCATAAAAGATATTTTTAACCGGCTGGATCTCCAGGTCATAAATGTGCGAGAGCGAATAGAGGGCCGCGACTGGGATATTATTGCAATCGACATGACCGACTCAACACTAGCAAGCGCATACGAACTATTGCCAGAGCTAATACAGCTGTACGGCCGAACATGCCGACGATACGAACTAACAGTACATAACTTAGCGGCAGTATCGCTAAGCCTTGGCTTAACGCATGTGCAATGGGATAGCAATTACGTTAACTCAGCAACAAAAATAAACGCAATAACCGGCATTGATCACGCACTAGTTCATAGCTTTTTAGGGCTAGACGCACTAACAAGTAACACACAGCACCAAGCAATAAACATTGGCGTGCAGCACAGCATTACCGCGCACCAGCATTATGGGTTTTTAAGCAAAGACGGCGGCATAAGCACCGCCAAGGAGCAACTATGAATCAGGCAATAACCGGCATAATGACCAATGCTGGCAAGGCATACATAACAACAGCAACGCTGCAAAATAAAGGGCTTGAAGTGACAGAGCTAGTATTTGCAAATATACCCGGGCTAAACGAGCAAGCAACCCGCAACCCAAACGAGAAAATGCCGGGCGGCGCACAAATAGTTTACCGCCGCAACATAGATACGTCAGGGTATGTTGATGCAAACACAGTCGCGTGGGCAGTAGTGCTAGAGCAAGACATCGGCGACTTTGACTATAACTGGATTGGCCTAGTTACACGCAACGGCACACTGCTAGCAGTAGATTACTTACCGCTACAGCGCAAGCGCCAAGGCGTAAATAACGTGCATAACCGCTCGTTCGTTTTAAAGTTTGCGGCAGCCGCAGCCCTAGCGCGAATTGCTATTCCCGCGCAATCATGGATGTTCGACTATAGCCCGCAAATAGACGCGCTAACACTATTAGCAACCAGCAATGCAACGGCACAAATAAACAACATGCGCCGCACTGTGCGCAATTACTTTTTAAATAAAAACTTCAGCAATTTCAGCAAGGAACTATCATGAGCGTAGAGCAAATAAACCAGCTAGTAACCGCAGCCGACCAGCTAACATCAGCAATCGAAGGCAAAGCAGCAGAAATCGACAGCAAAACAACGCAGCTAGACCAGTTCGTAAAAGGCAAAGCAAGCGAAATGGCAGTCGTTGCATCAGAAGGTTACCGCAACGCAATCGAGCATGCATCAGGCGGTCGCAATAAAGTGATCATCGACGAGCAAGGCAACCCAAATGTAATGGTGGCAATTGCCCCGTTTACATACGAAGAGTTGACGGCAAAAATACAAGAGAAATACAGCGTAGATTTAAACCTAGGCACCGGTATTCCAACCATGTTTATGCGTAACGGTGTTCAGCTGGGCGAGGTGTACATTGGCAAATACCTAGCATCAGCCGGAGCAAATGGCGGCTGCAGTGTTATCGGTGGCGTACAGCCGCGCACATCAGTTAACTACGATACAGCAAAAGCGCTATGCAATAACAAAGGCGAAGGCTGGCACATGATGAGCATTCACGAGTGGGCAGCAATTGCGCTGTGGTCTTATGCAAATGGCACGGTGCCACGTGGCAATACAAACTACGGCCGCAGCCACGAAAACAAATTAGAAACAGCACGCCGTAGCGACAACGGTTTGCCAGGCGATGCATCAGGAACAGCAAGAACCGACACAGGCAAAGGTCCTGCAACATGGTCGCACGACCACACCGCATGGGGCATTCAAGACCTAGTAGGTAACGTGTGGGAATGGCTAGACCAAATGATGCTAGACGAAGGGCAGATCATTACTACGCTCGACAACAACCCAGCGGTGATTGAAGAAAACTGGAGCAAGCACACAGCGTTTTTAGATTCGCCAACGGCAAGCACAGAAGGCACCGGCAGCGCTGGATCTCCAAAGCTTAGTAACAGCGTTACAAATCGTAATGGCCCAGCGGGCAATGACGCAAACGACAACCCTTATTTAACAAATAGTCATTTTGCAGCAATCGAAAAAGCACTCGATTACAACAAAATAGAGCTACTACGCCGCTTGTTAATCGAGTCAGAATCAACCACTACGGTTGGTGGTTACATCTACTGTCGAAATTATGGCACTCGATTCCCGCTACGTGGCGGCTACTGGAGCTTTGGCTCGGGCGCTGGGCTGGGCGCGCTCTATCTGAGCTTTGCGCGTTCGTATGCGAGCGGTAGCGTCGGTTTTCGTCCCGCTTTCTTTGCGTAATTGGTTATTGAAATTTGAACCCCGCGCGATAGCGCGGGCATAACAAGGAGGAAATTTGACCGCGCTAACAATCGAAGAAAAATGCAGAGACATGTTGATGTACGGGTATCAAGCAATAAAGCAATTCCCAAAGCACGAAACGCATGTGCTAGCCGCAGAAATACGCAAGTCTATGCTGCAGCTTCAACGTTTAATCGTTACTGCATTTAAGCGTTATCATAAAAAAACAACGCTAACAGAGTTAGACATTGAGCTAGCAATACTAAAGCGCCAAGTTCGCTTGGCAAAAGACTTGCGCTATATAGACGTAAAAAAATATCAATTATGGATAGAGCGATTAGTAGAAATTGGCAAAATGTTGGGCGGTTGGATTAAATCCATAAGAAACAAACAGGCAGTTGCATTATGAATGCACGGAATCGATTCCCGCTACGTGGCGGCAACTGGAACAATGGCTCGAACGCTGGGCTGGGCGCGCTCAATCTGAACAATGCGCGTTCGAATGCGAACAGTAACATCGGTTTTCGTCCCGCTCTTGATTATGCCAGAAGCAGTACCCTTAAGGGGGGCTGTCAGTGCAACTTTGAAAAGGATGCAGCTGCCCCAGCTATAGCTGAAAAAGCAATAAAGCCTGTCGACGCGTCAACAGGCTGCACGTACGAACAAATATTCCAGTTCGAAAACATATTAAACGCGGCATACCAATGCCGAAAAGGAAAAACAACATCAGCATCGGCCCTTGCATTCTTTAATAATCTAGAAGAAAACATAGTGCAAATACAAAACGAGCTAATGTGGGAAATGTACAGCGTATTACCGTACAGGCATTTTTATGTATTCGAGCCAAAGCGCCGGCTAATTTCAGCGCCGCACTTTAAAGACCGTGTAATACATCGGGCAATTTACAATGTAATTGAGCCGCTATTCGACAAACGATACATACACGACTCTTACGCGTGCAGAACAGGCAAGGGCGCACACGCCGGAGCCGACAGAGCGCAGCTATTTATTAAGCAGGTGGAAAGCGAAAGCGGCAAAGCATATGCGCTAAAAGCAGATATAAGTAAGTATTTTTCAAGCATTGATCACCAGGCATTAAAAAATATTTTAGATGCCAAGTTAAAGTGCCAAAAAACAAAAACCCTGCTTTTTTACATTATCGACAACAGCCCAAGCGACGCAGTGGGCGTAGGTATACCGCTCGGAAATTTAACGAGCCAAATATTTGCAAACATCTACCTTCACGAGCTAGATCACTTTGCAAAGCACACGCTAAAAGCAAAGCGTTATATTCGCTATATGGACGACTTTGTAATAATACACAAGAGCAAGGCGCAACTTAACGAGTGGAGAAATTTAATCGAAGAGTTTTTATATAAAAACCTACGACTAAAAACAAACAGCAAAACGCAGGTGTTCCCAATAGCAAAAACGAACGGCCGATCACTCGATTTTTTAGGGTATAGAATATATGCAAGCCATAGGCTGCTAAGAAAAAGCAGCGTAAAAAAAATAAGCACAAAGCTAAAAAGATTTAGAAAAGAATTTTCACAAGGTAAAGTGTCACTAGTAGAAATAAACCAATGCGTGCAGTCGTGGTTGGGTCATGCAAGCCATGCCGACACGCACAGCATAAAACTAAAGTTATTTAACACTCCATTTAAAAGGTAGAACTATGTTTACATACATTTACAAGGGCACAAGCCACAGCAACACAAGCAGCGAATACATGCAATCGCTAAGCATGGACCAAGAGCAAATTGAATCTGTATTAAATCAGCAGCAGTTTGAGCTAAGCCAAAACCTAGAAAAGCGCCAGTCGGCATACACAAAAGAGTCAGACCCGCTATACATGGAAGCGCAGTTTGACGGCACGCCAGAATCGCTACAGGAATGGCGCGACAAAGTAGCCGAAATAAAATCACGCTACCCACTGCCAGAAAGCACAGCAGAAAATGCATAACATAGCGCTATGCTACCACCAAGCCGCCGCCCCTTGCTCAATGCAAGAGGGCGCGCAGCTGCTTGCAGCGGCAATAAGCGACGACTCACGAGCAGATAAGCCAGCACAATATAGCGCGCTGCTCTTATCCGTTAGCGCAAATGACCCCGGCGCACTGGCAAGTTCGCTAAGCACGATAAATGAATACTGCCCAATCCCCGAGTTCATCGCCTGCGCGCAATACGGGCAAAGCCAAAGCACGCTAGAGCAAAGCAAGCTGACAACGTACGAAGGCCAAAGCGTAGAGTGGCAAATAAACGCCCTGCAAAACTGGCTGCCTTTGCGTAAAAAACAAATAGCAGCAGAGTTAGCCACAGTAAACGGCAGCGGCAAGCAATTAATAACCACCATTGACGATGCACTAACCCAAGCCGCAGAGCTAAAAACCGCCCGCGACCAGCGCTTAAGTCAAGCGCAGTTCACAGCAAAAAGCAGTGGGGTAGATGTGCAATTAATCAATGCCGGCAGCGCCAAGCAGCTAAGCGGTTCAATTGCCAGCAAAGGCAGCGAACAAATGTATTGGGCAATGTGCGTATTTGTAGGCCAAGCAAGCGAGCTAAATAAAATTAAAGAGGCATTATGAGCATAGCACTCGACGGCTGGAACGTGCCGGGGTTCGAAACCCGCGTAAACGCAGGTGTAAAATTAGCAGGTGGCGACATGTCAGGCCTTGGCAGTTTTTCACTAAGCAGCGACCAAGGCGTAAAGTCGGGTACGCTAACCGTAAATACTAAAATCCCATTTAACGAAAGCGCCAGCCTAGCTTTATTAATAAGCAAAGCCAAAGCGCTGGACGAAAACGGCGCACGCATTATTTACACCGTAAATAACGAGCTAGCCGCAGCATATAAAATACGTAAAGCCAAATTCGACGGCGACATAAGCGCCAGCGAAATAGAAAACAAAAAAGGCTGGCAAGTAGCATTTAAACTGGTAGAGGTGCAATCTGTATCAGAGCGCGAGCAGCAGCAGCTAGACGAACAAGCAACCGAAAACGCAGAGCCGCAAGCATCAACCAGTAACGACGACGTACAAAATAAATTTAACGAGGTCGAAGGGCCATGAGCACCCGCCTATCTAACACGCTAACAATTGGCGGCAGTACAGTGACTAACATAGTTAGCAAAACCGTGCAGCTAGACATTGCAAGCACCGGCCGCGCTAAATTTGAAGTGGTAGCAGAGCAGGAGCCAAGCGGATTGGTCGAGCTGCACTTAGGTTATACGCTTGACAATATGACCCCGTATTTCCTTGGTGTAATAGAGTCAAAGCACCAAGCCAATGGCCGATGGTATTTAACCTGCCGCGAGCTGCTCGGCGCGCTAAGCTTTCCCGCCCCGCTTGCTATTCGTCACGCAACAATAAAAGCCGTGCTCAATGAATTGGCAAAGCTCGGCGTTGAGTTTTCGACACCTGAGAACGCAGAGTATTTAAATAAAATAGCACCCGCGTTTTATCACAGCGGCACAGGTATTGAAGCGCTTAGGCAAGTAGCTAAAGTGTGGGGCATTAGCGATTTTATATTTCAGCAGCGCCCCGATGGTAAAATATTTATTGGCAGCTGGCACGACTCGCGCTGGCCGCTCGCAGCAATAAACGATTTTCCAGAGCACACAGTAACGGCCAAAAGCTCAACAACCGGCGAGCTAATAGCTATACCAAAGCTAAGGCCAGGCATACAAATAAACGGCCGCCATATAACCGAAGTAACACTAATCAACGACAGGATGCACATACGATGGTCAAACAAGCCATTAAACGCCTAATACAGCGCTACTTTCCAGAGCTAAGCGAGCGCAAACACCTGCCGCAATTAGCGCGTATTGAACGTATTTACGACATACCAAATGGCGGCGCAGCCATTAGCACCGCATTTAGGCCGTTAAAAGCCGCCGACGTACAGCTATTAAACCCGCTAACGGGCGAGCCATTGGCCGTGCCCGTATTTCAGCAAGTAACACTCGGCACAGGCCAAGCATCCGATCACGGATTATTAAACGAGCCAACGCCAGGCATGCATTGTTTAATACAATATATCGACGGACTAAACAGCCACCCCGTGATCACCAGCTTATTGCCATGGCAAAGCCTAGTGCCCGAACACAAACGCACCGACGTAACGCTCCAGCAAAATAGCCGCAGCAAAATACAAGGCCGCGACGGCAATTGGCACACCACAACCGACGGCGAAATAACCCAAACCAGCGACACAAATAAAACAACAGCACGCAAAAGCGAGCAAGACTACCACCAACGCAGCACCAACATAGCCACGCACGACACACTAAAAGTAGACGGCAACCAAATAACCGAAGTGATGGGCGCCCTAAAAACAGTAGTCGGAGAAAAAGCCTTAATTGTCGCGTTAGAGGGGCTATTACTTGGCAGTAAAAAACAAGTAGACATTGAGGCCGCCGAAAACATGAACCTAACCACGCTAAAAACCCTACACGCCAAAGCAACCGAACTGGCAAAAGTAGAAGGCGCAACGGTGTGGCTAGGAAATAATTCGGTAAACGTAGCGCAAGTACTGCTAGATTTAATAAGCCTGGTTAAAGACATAAACCAAAGCCTAGAAACTCACGGACACACCGGAGCAGGGGCAGGCGCACCAATAACCAAAGGCGAATTTGCCGCCCACAAATCAACAGCCAGCAGCCTAAAAGGCACGCTAGAGCCAATAGTAGAGTAGTTAACGCTTGCCTATTCGTTAATCGTGCTTAACAATAACCACATTAAAGCAGTAAAAAACTAAAAAATATAACGGCCACAAAACCAAAGTGCGACCCAAAGTGTGACCAGTTGAAATGGTGGGCTGTTTGTTTTTTACTACTGCATTGTTTATAAAGGGTTATTTATTTTATGTGCGAGTTGCTTGGCATGTCAGCCAATGTGCCTACCGATATTTGTTTTAGTTTTTCAGGCCTTTTAGAGCGTGGCGGAAACACGGGACCACATAAAGATGGTTGGGGTATTACATTTTACGAAGGTAAAGGCTGTAGAACCTTTAAAGATCCTGAGCCGAGTTATCAATCTGAAATTGCAAAGCTCGTCAAAGCATACCCAATTAAAAGTGTCTCGGTTATTAGCCATATTCGCCAAGGTAACCGCGGGAGAGTATGCCTTGAAAATACTCATCCTTTTACGCGAGAGTTATGGGGGCGCGAGCTTACTTACGCTCATAACGGGCAGCTATCTAATTATCATGATTTAAAACCGCAGTACTATCGCCCAGTAGGTAACACCGATAGCGAACTCGCTTTTTGTTGGTTACTTGATAAAATTCGTGAAAAATACCCAAAGCGTCCAAGTAATATGGCGTCGGTTTTTAGATACGCCGCTAAGCTTTCGCATACCCTTCGTGAAAAAGGGGTGTTTAATATGCTATTGACCGACGGGGTGTTTGTTTTAGCGTATTGCACTAATAACTTACATTACATAACGCGCCGTGCGCCATTTGGTAAAGCAACGTTGATTGATGCCGACATGGTGGTTGATTTTCAACAAGAGACCACACCAAACGATGTAGTGACGGTTATAGCTACAAGGCCTTTGACGAATGATGAGCGTTGGCAAAAAATGGAGCCGGGGGAATTTGCATTGTTTAAAATGGGTGAGCTAATTTAGCCCACCTATTTTAAATATTAGGACCTGTTTATCTTTCGAGGTTAAATTTGCAGCAGACTGTTTGGTATTTAGGCAAGGCAGAGCCTATGTAGTGTGGTTATTCCCCATAAATAGGCGATAACGTAGCATAAATGCCAAACATGCGCTGTCCGAAGGGTTCTGCCTAGGGGCTATTTACTCTTTGTTGCTCGGTTTTTACTTAGCCCACTAGGTTACAAACCTCGCGCCGCGATTAAATAGCCCCTAGGTTGAACAAATTTTAATCCTGAAAGGTCAACAGGTCCTAGCTTAACTTTGGTTTAATTAAATTTAGTTAGCTTCTTGAGGTTGTTGTGCTGTTGCAGGCGCAACAGCTGTAGGTGATGTAACAGTAAATGAATTCATTTGAACTTCAAACTGCTCCATACCTTTTTCGCCTTTCCACATACGTACCAGCATGTAATCCATTTCTGGCGCAAACCATGCAATTGCTTGGCGTTTATCGTTATCGTATAAACGTTTTACTTTAATGGCTTCTACATTACCGATAGGTAGGGAGATCATCTCTTTTTCAACAACTTCAAAGTTGTAGTCGCGGCGGTTACCTTTTTTGTCTATAAGCGGGAATGAAAAGCTCGTTTCGCCTTTTTTCAATCCTTCGCGCACTTGCACTTGGTATGAAATAGCATCCTGAAATTCATCAGTCCATTCGCATTTAAGTGGGTATTCGCTAGCGCTGCTAGTCACTACTTTGTTTGTTGTATCAAAATCAATTTTATAATCTTTATCTGGGCCTGTACCGGTGCGGATCATATTGTAATGATGCGGGGTAACCTTGCCATCTTTAAAGGTAAACTTTGATGTTTCTTCACGAGAATCAGAGAAAATCATCCACTCAATATTACTGTGGTATGTTAGTTCATAAGTATCGTCGCCCATTTTTTTGAGCTCACGAACAGCCTCACCATGATTTTTACCTTTGCGTAAAATATCGTAATTAGCTTGATACTGGGTCAATTCGCCTGCAATTAGGCTAGTTGGAAGTAAAGCGCCCGCACATAACAACAGGGCACTTATTTTTTTATTGTGGGTAGTGCGCGCCGTGTGCAGGAAGTTGTTTTTTGTCAAGAACTGCATAATCTGCTTCCATAGTAAGTCTGTGTTCACTGAACCACTTGACCACCAAAGGATAAATTATATGCTCTTGCTCATGCACGCGTTTTGCTAATGTTTCTGCTGTATCATCCTTGAGTACAGGTATTTGCGCTTGAAGAATAACGGGACCGCCGTCTAATTCTTCAGTAACAAAGTGAACACTTACGCCATGAACATCGTCTTTTGCATCAATTGCTCTTTGGTGGGTATTCAGCCCCTGATACTTAGGCAACAAAGATGGATGAATGTTCAACATTTTTCCAACATATTTTTGCACTAAGCCAGGAGTAAGAATACGCATAAACCCAGCTAATACAACTAGATTTGGCATAAAAGAGTCGATAACGTTCATTAATTGCGCATCGTACGCTTCGCGCGAGTCAAAATCTTTATGACTGAGCACTTTTGTAGCAATACCTGCTTGTTTTGCACGCTCTAGGCCATAAGCGTCTGCTTTGTTACTAATAACAGCCGCTATATGTCCGTTTATCTCGCCACGTTCGCAGGCATCTATGATGGCTTGTAAATTAGAGCCACTACCTGAGATTAAAACTACCAGACGAGTCGGTGCCATTACTTAGCACCACCTACAATTTCAACTTGCTCTTCGCCAGCTGCTGCATCTTGAATTTCACCAAGGTGCCACGCATTTTCACCCAAGTCTTTTAGCATTGTTAAGCTTTGCTCAAGTTTGTCTGCAGGAACTACTAAAACCATACCTACACCACAGTTAAATGTACGGTACATTTCGTGTGTAGTAATATTACCGTTTTCTTGTAACCAGTTAAAAATAGGTGGCCACTGCCAGCTATCACCTTTAACTACAGCTTTTGCTGAAGCGGGTAATACGCGTGGAATGTTTTCCCAAAAACCGCCGCCAGTAATATGCGAAAGCGCATGTACGTCAACGTTTTTGAATAACTCAAGTAAAGGTTTTACGTAAATACGAGTAGGCTCAAGTAAAGTTTCGCCTAAAGTTTTACCTTCAAAGTCAGCGCTGGTATCAGCTTTTGACACTTCAAGTACTTTACGAATTAAAGAGAAGCCATTTGAATGAGGACCACTTGAAGCAAGTGCAATAAGCTGATCGCCTGCTGCTACTTTTGTGCCATCAATAATTTTAGATTTTTCTACAACGCCTGTACAAAAGCCTGCCATGTCGTAGTCTTCACCATCATACATACCTGGCATTTCAGCTGTTTCGCCACCAATTAGGGCACAACCTGAAATTTCACAACCTTTGCCAATACCTGTAACTACGTCAGCTGCTGTGTCTACATCTAGTTTACCAGTTGCATAGTAATCTAGAAAAAACAGGGGTTCAGCACCTTGAACAATTAAGTCGTTTACACACATTGCAACTAAATCAATACCAACAGTATCGTGTTTTTTTAAGTCGATTGCTAAACGTAGTTTAGTACCAACGCCATCTGTGCCTGCAACTAATACTGGTTGCTTGTAGCCTTCAGGAATTTCGCAAAGTGCGCCAAAACCACCAATTCCGCCCATTACTTCAGGACGACGAGTTTTTTTAACTACGCCTTTAATACGCTCAACAAGTGCATTACCAGCGTCGATATCTACGCCCGCGTCTTTATAGCTTAGAGACTGTTTTTGTTCGCTCACAGGTTTTCCTCAAAATAGTTGTTTTGGGTTGCTTAGAAACGCGCGTATTTTACAACAATTGCAAGGTCGCGGCTAGCTCAAATGTAATTTTGAAATAATTAACAAGGACACTTGTCCGCTGTCTGTTGTTTAAATAAACAAAAAAACGCCCGTAGGCGTTTTTTTAGTATTAAAGGCGTTAAATTAACAGCTATGCTTTTGCGATTAATATGGCTCGAAGTGGAGCGGGGTAGCCTTCAATTGTTTTACTTGTATCGTTTGGATCTAAAAAGTCGATTAACGATTCGTTTTCCATCCAATCGGTTTTGCGTTGCTCTTCAAGCGTGGTAATAGCGCAATCTTTTATTTGCACATCTTTAAAGCCAACGCGTTCCATCCAGAGTTTTAATGCTGCAGTACTTGGAATAAACCAAACGTTGCGCATTTTAGCGTAGCGGTCGGTAGGGACTAATACTGTGTTTTCATCACCTTCAATTACTAGCGTTTCAAGTACGAGTTCGCCGCCGGGGCGTAGCTGTGCTTTTAACTGTGCTAAAAAGTCGATAGGTGAGCGACGATGATAAAGTACGCCCATCGAAAAAGCCGTATCAAACGCTTTAAGTTCCGGTAATGCTTCAACGCCTAGTGGCAGTAAATGCACGTTTTCGTCTGGGTTGTAGTGTTTAATTGCCTGAAACTGACATAAAAATAAATCAGACGGATCAATACCCACTACAAACTCTGCGCCTTCACCGCGCATACGCCATAAATGATAACCTGAGCCACAACCAATATCTAAAACGGTGCGGCCTTTTAATGGCTCAATATGAGGTAGGAGTCTGTCCCACTTCCAATCACTGCGCCACTCTGTGTCTATTTCAATTCCGTGCACACTAAATGGGCCTTTGCGCCATGGCATCATGCGTTTTAATAAATGCATGGCTTGCTTTTGCTCGCCATCACTCATCTCCCCTGGTGCGCCAATTTCTACCTTAGTAGAAATATCAACGTGTGTTGTAGCCACCTCTGGCAAGTTTTTAAGTACTTTTTGCCATTTAGGTAAATCACCGTGGCTAGCCTCGTTTTGCCAATGTTTTAATTGTGCAGGCAAGGTTTCTAGCCAATGACTAAGTGGGCTTTGTGCGATAGATGCGTAAAATTGGTTAAACCATTGAGACATGGATGACTCTCTTTATTTAATTGCTACCATTGAGCAAAAATTAAAACATTGATACCACACTTGAGTTTGGCTAAAACCAATATCTTGTAAGCGAGTAAAGTGAGCGCTTAGTGTATCTGGGCGCATAACGTTTTCGATGGCGGTACGCTTTTGGCTTATTTCAAGCTCAGAGTAACCATTGTGTCGTTTAAAGTCGTGGTGCAAATCAATCAATAAATTGTCGCATTGCTCGTTTTCAGCTTTAATTTTTTCGCTAAGTAGCAGCACGCCACCGGGCTTTAAGTTAGCGTATATTTTTTCAAGCACGGCTTGGCGCTGTGCGTGTGGAATAAACTGCAGCGTAAAGTTCATTGCTACTACTGAGGCGTTTTGAATCTCAAGCTCGTTAATATCGCCTAAAGTAACAGTAACAGGCACATCTGATTTAAAACCTTGTAAATGTACCTTACAACGCTCAACCATAGCTTGAGAATTATCTACCGCTATTATATGGCAGTTATCGGTGCGAATATTTCGTCGCATGCTAAGCGTTACTGCACCCAGTGAGCAGCCTAAATCATAAAGATTTGAGTTACTTTGCGCGTATTCACCCGCAAGTTTACCCATTGTACTTACAATAGTTGCGTAGCCAGGCACAGATCGCTGGATCATATCTGGAAAAACTTCGACTACATTTTGGTCAAAGCTAAAATCTTTTACTTGTTGCTCAGAGGCATAAATACTGTCTTTTATGGTCACGAAGGCAGTCTCTTTGTAAATAATGGCGCTATTTTAACATTTTATACTGGATAGTCAGTGATAAATTCAGTAGCTTGACTAGAATTATGAATAATAAGTATAAAAGAGAAGATTAAATGAGCAAAAGTAAGGTCATCAGCACAGACGATATATTAGCAACCCTTTGTCATTCAGTGACAGGCGTACTCACTTCAGCCAGCGGTAATGGTATTAGCTACTCAGCCATGGTGCAAAAAATAACACGTACATGTATGCGACCAGATATTGGCTGCTTTGTTTTATTTGACGGCGGTTTTACAGGGCTTGTAATTACCAACTTTACTTCGCAAGCGGCGATGGAAATTTATGGCGATTACATGCGCAACATGGGAATGCCAGAAGATGAAATAGCGCATAGCCATTTATCAGACGACGTATCAAACGTACTAGGCGAGTTGATGAATCAAATTGTTGGCGACTTTACGTCTAAAGTGCGCGAGCAGTTACATACTTCAATTACACAAAACCAGCCAAAAATGATGGCAATAAACAAGCAAGTGCAAATATCGGTAGATACCACCATGGATCGCCCGCAAGCCCGCCGCGTAACATTCACTACAAGTAAGCAAAATATCTTTTACTTGGAATTAGCGATGGATAAAACAGAGTTTATTAAATTACACGACTTTGATATTGCAGAAGCACTAGACCCAGACGACATAATTGAAAACGAAGCACGTAAAAAAGCGGACAAAGAAAAAGCATCTACAGCAGTAGAGCAAGACGATGCCGATGATGATTTCATGGCAGGCTTAGGGCTTTAAGTCTATTTACGTAGGTTGGGTTGAGTGAAACGAAACCCAACGACTGCTCAGCTATTAATCTTTAGTTATTAGTGCTCAGGTTAGTGATTAAAATAAAAGCGCGATTTATATCGCGCTTTTTCGTCATGTTAGCTTTATTTGAATAAGTAAACCTACTCTTTAAACTTATAACCCACACTATAAACCGCTGCTATTGGGTTTAGTCCTGCTTGAATGTCGTTAATCTTTTTTCGTATATTTTTAATGTGTGTATCTATGTTGCGATCGGAGATGTCGGTTGTGTCGCTGTATACGTTATTAATAATATCTTCGCGGGTAAAAACACGCCCTACGTGACTTATAAATAGTAAAAAGATTTTAAATTCGACGGCGGTAAAGCCAATGCTTTTTCCGTTAAGGCGTGCTTCGAAATCGTCTTTGTGCAATTGGAAATTATTATGATTGATGATGTTGGCTTTAGGCTGGCTGGTTCTTCTTAGTACGGCTTTTATGCGCGCTATAACTTCTTTAGGGCTGAAGGGTTTGCATATGTAGTCATCGGCGCCGAGCTCTAAACCCCGTAAGCGGTCTATTTCTTCACTTTTTGCGGTAAGCATAATAATAGGCACACTTGAAAATGCTCTAATTTGCTTACATAGCTCTGTGCCATCAACATCTGGCAGCATTAAATCAAGAAGTATTAAATCTACAGCGTTTTGTTTTACAAAACTAACTACACCTTTGCCACTATTAAAGTGATCAGTTTCGTAATCTTGTTGCTTAGCGTAGGCAATAAGTACCTCTGCAATGTTTTCTTCGTCTTCAACGATAAGTATTTTTTGTGATGCCATTATTTTAACCTAAAAGTGTCAGCGTTATTTTTACTTCTAGCCCACCAAGTGGTGAGTTGTACAACGATATTTGACCGCCATGTGCCTCTACTATTTGTTTGCAAAGCGCAAGCCCTAAGCCCGAGCCGCCGTGCTCTCGGCTTCGAGATTTTTCAACGCGATAAAAACGCTCAAACAATTTTTGTAAGTCGTTTGGTAAAACACTTGGTGCTGAGTCTTGTAAAATAAGCTCAATATTATTGTGTGTTTTGTTGGCAAGTATTATTACTTGCCCACCTTTATGCGTGTATCTGCAGGTATTTTCTAACAGGTTTGAAAATAATTGCACAAGGCGTTCTTTATCGCCATTTATTATACATTTGCCGGCCTTGGTTAAGCTTTTGCTGTCTACATTTAATTCACGCTCTTTAAAGCGAGCGGTGTAGTTTTCAATTGATTGCTCAAAAATGTTTATTAAATCAATGCGTGCATTGCTATAGGTTAAATTAACGCTATCTGTTTGTGCTAGTTGAGCTAGGTCGTCAACAATGTGACTTAAATTATCTACTTGGTTTATGAGTAAATTAATGCGCTTTGTATCGGCTGTAAATACGCCATCTTGTACGGCTAGTAAATGCGAGCGTAGTACGGTAAGTGGGGTTCTTAATTCGTGGGATGTGTCTGACACCCATTGAAATCGCATTTGTTGGTTTTGCTCAAGCGTGTGGGCTAAGGCGTTAAAATTGTTGGATAGGGTACCTAGCTCATCTTTACTAGAGGAGGATATTCTGCTGGCAAAATTTCCTTTTGTTAACTCATCGGTGCCAGTTACTATTTGCTTTATTGGTTTTATTAAATGGCGAGATAACACAATAGCCATAATAAATGCGAGCGCAATAACGAGTAATGTGATCATAAAATAGTTATGAAATTGCGCTGCTAAAAATGCTTTTGCTGGGCTACTTTGCACAAGTTTTGAAGGGACTAAACCTATCCAGCCTATAACGTTATTGT
This sequence comes from Pseudoalteromonas sp. S8-8, assembly GCF_000497875.1. Lineage (NCBI taxonomy): Bacteria > Pseudomonadati > Pseudomonadota > Gammaproteobacteria > Alteromonadales > Pseudoalteromonadaceae > Pseudoalteromonas > Pseudoalteromonas sp. S8-8. The sequence continues at coordinate 39,223 of NZ_AUTR01000051.1, read as the reverse complement.
TTAATAAAATAGGCTCTATATGTGGGTTGTCGTTTAAATTAGCTCTACCAACAACAACCTTTTTATTTTGATCATATAAACTTATACGCTGCCCTGTTTTAAGGGAACCTGCAGGTAAGTGTACCCACAATAAAGAAGGCGTTGCATTGCTGTTATTTGGTTTGGGTGGGGTGCTTGTGTGTTTATTCGTTTTAGGCTCGCCAGGCTTTTTTTGCGGCTCTACAATAGAGCGCCATAATTGCGTGCTTTGCGTAATAGGTTGCCAACTGCCTAATTCGCTATAAAGCTCAATAAGTTGCTGCTTAACCATTGCTACATGCTTTGTTTCTTCTTGTTCAACAAAGTTGTTAAACCCTGACGAAAAGGTCATGTATATAAACACAAACATAAGCCCAACAAGGGCGATATTAGTGATAAAAAAAGCTAAAAAGAATTTATGTATTAATTTCACTGATTGGCAAATAGTAAAAATCATGACGTTAACGTACCAAGCAGTATTGCATATTGATTATGTGCCTACAATTAGCGTATTTAGGGAGTTGCTTACTAAAATCCTTTTTGAGTAAGCTTTTTAGGTATGTTGATATTTGGACTAGAACTTTATTTTTGCGGTATCGCCAGCACCCAGTAACTTATATTGTGGTTTTACAAAGCTTGCGTGTACTGCACCTAAACTTTTAGGGAACGATATGGCAAGCTCATCTACTGTTGTAAATGTGTGCTTCGCTTGAAAAACAATTTCTAGGTCGTGCGCTTCGTTGTTGCTGGTGGTAAAAGCGACGCGTTCAAACACGATAACTTGCTGATTTACACGTAAGCTCGTTTTTTGTTTAAGTGCATTTTTTACAAACTCTTCTTGTTGCTCTGCACTTAAGTTTGTAGGCATAAGCTTATCAATATCGCCCATAAGCCATGCTTGCTCGCTTTGCAGCGCTGAAATTAAATGCTCAGCATTAGTTAATACTTTAACCTCAACTTGCCCGTCTCTTAAAATTACTTGGGCTGTTGTGTTTTTTAATACATGGGCGCACACTTGTTAAAATACACGCTAGCATTAGCCATTTTAATTTTTTAAAAAAATACATAATTACTACCTTTTATTGAGGCGGTTGATCTTTTTGTTTATTGAGGTTGCTCAATAGTTGCTTTACAAATAAGGGTGTTGTCGGTTTCTAAGTCTTCGCCCCATATGAATTTTGCGTTTTCATCCCAGTTAATATCGTCGTAACCGTCTTTTGGTCCTACATCGGCAAAGTTGTGCTCTACTGCATTAGCCCAGTTTGCGTTATCAAAGTTACTTTGTAGCCAGTTAGTTGGCGCTTCTTTTGACATAAATGTACAAACGCCTTCGCCCGCGACTGGGTTTGATTCGCTTTCGCATAATTTGTTAAGTGGCGCTTTGTGAAGTATTTCGCATTTAAAGCTTTTATCGCTTACGGCAACTACTTTATTTGTATCGGTGTCGGTAAGTTGCATAATGAAACCGCCATCACCCATTTGCTGATTTTTAGCACCGATGTATTCAAGCCCAGTGTCGTTTTGCTTAAAGTCTTTAATTATTAAATTAAGCTCAATAGGGTAGTTTGCAGAAAACGTAATGCTTTGTGCATTAAATGAGCGCTCTGTGGTTATAGGCACAGAATCTTCAACAAGTAACTGCTCGCCTATGTAGGCTGTAAACCAGTTATCAGCCCATGCTTCTAGCTTTAAGTTATGCTTGCCTGTAATGGCAGAATTTGTATTTTGCTTAGTGACTGTAGGAGTAAGGTGATTTGGTTGCGGACCTCTACAAAATGTACCTGTTTGAACTTTGCCACCATTACTGATAGTTTTTTGTTTAAAGCTATAGCAGTCTTTTCCCTGTGATGCAGGGCTGTAGGTAGTAAAGTAGTTTTCACTTTTGTATGAATAGCTCATTGTACGGCTGCCGTTTTCAGAGATTGTGTGCGTTAAGTTTTCAACGCCTCCTTGTGGCGGGCGCAAGTCGGCTCTTATACCTTGAGTATCGCCACTCAGTGGTGACACTCTTGGTAATTTTGCTGTATCTACTTCACCTACTAAGCACTGAATAATATACGGCGGCGTAGCTGATGTTTGGTAGCGATAGCCAAATGTGTCATCGGTTTGTCCGTTACATACATCAAGGTCACCTTTGGCAATTGCACTGCCGTCTGGGTTTTTACTGCCATACAGCGGGTAACCATCGTAAGCCCAACCAATAATGGCATCGCTTGATTGGTTTTTCATTGTGTCAATCATACACGTTGGCGATACATGATAATGGTAGTCATCACCTCGTCCTGCGTGTCCGCCACATATATCTAACTGTCCGAGTGCTAACGTGTCGTGTTTTTCATCGTAGTTATTTACGTCCAGTTCACCTTGCGAAGAATAGTCGTATATTGGTACGCCATTAACGGCAACACCTACGGCTGCATCAATTGTTGTAATTGTTTTTGCTTTTTTAGGGTTTAGTTTTATAGGTGCGGCGTAGTCTTTAGCTGGAACGGGTATTTGCTCGTTAGTACCTGTAATACCTGTCATTACGTCATGATCAGGGTAAGTAGATGAGGCAATATAAGCATATTGCTCATCGCACGTAACAGATACGCTTTTATCAAACCCTGCATTATTTACTGATTGTGTAATAGCATCGCAGCGAGGTGATTTTACGTTAGCGGTTAAATATGATTTATCAGGCTTTGGTTGCTCGTTTGGTGTTGGTTTTGAATCCGGTTTGTGCTCGGCGCTACTGGCGCTTCGCGAGTATTTAACCGTCATACTTGCAGTATCGAGAGTAATATCTTTTACAGCGGCGAGTAATGCTGAGCGATCTACTTTTGTATCGCTATTAAAGGTAACCGGTGCAGATAATGCGTACACAGTATAAGTATAGCTTTTTTCACCCGGGCCTTTAGAGCAAGGTGGCGCGTATTGGTTTAAATCGTTTACGCTATTAGAGCCTACTTCACCGAGAGTTTCGCCCGCTTTAATTTGTGTTTTATCGGCGGAAATGTTGTACATGGTCCAATACCAATGCATTCCCTCTGGCGCTTTATGATCCATAATTAACGCATAATATTTGGTTGTGTTAGGTGCACCGCTCCAGTTAAGTGGAGGGCTAATGCTTTGCCCATCGCACGTATAAGTAATAGGCAAGTTACCGCCATCGCTTACCTTTGAGCTTGTTAGAGTAAAATCATTGAGTTTTGATTGTTCAAGTGATTGGCTGTTTTGCTCGTTGCAGGCACTTAAGGTTAAGCAGCACAGTGCACTGAGTAAAAAGGCATGGGTATTTTTCATCATTTAAAACTCCAAAGATTAAGAGTACATAGAAAGAATTAGCTATTAAGAGTGTAGCTCTCAAATGTAGGGCAATTATGTAGTTTTAAACTTTTTTGTTTTTATTAAGCGAAAAGGCGTTAAGTTGTGAGTTGCTTACGGGGATAAAAGACTGGGTATGAACGCTTGGTTATGGAAGGAAATATTAACTTAAGCATGGGCGTTATTTTCACTCAGTTAAACAACGGTAAAACCCTTATTTTAAATAAGGATTTTCTCCCATTGCGACGACCACACAAAAAATTCTTAAATCTAACTCTAGCTGGTGGTAACTCGGTTCCATATGGCAGCAAAGTTGGTAAAAGCCTTTGTTATGATCTTTCTCTTTAAAATGGGCGAGTTCGTGTACTACTAATGCTTTTAGTAGTGGCTCGGGTGCGCGCAGCAAATCGCTGTTAATTGCCAAATCGTGCTTACGGGTTTTACCTTGCATACGGTAAGTATGCGTACCAAGTGCGTTGGTGACCATGTCGCCTTGTTTTTTAAATGCAGCGCGACCAAACGGCGGGGCATTTTTTAAATATTGTTTTTTAAGTTCGGTGGCGTAGCTATAAAGTAACTTATCGCTGGTTATGGTATGCGCTTGCGGGTATTTTTTAAGTAAGTAGTTACTTACTTTTTTGTTTTTGATTAGGCTTAATACCTGTTCAACAATGTTTGCAGGGTAGCCGGTAAAGTAACGTGCGTATTCACTCATTATTGCTTCTCTGTCGTTTTACTTTTAAAAAAGTGCTTGCTGGTGGGCTTCTTTTTCGCCAGTAAATGGGTTTAATGCTTTGTGATCATAACCAAGGTCTTTGCAAAACTGCCTTGCTAATAATGGCGCTTCTCGGTTATCTGCTGTATGAAAAAACACATAAGGGGTTTTTCCTTCATCAAGCCATTGTTTTACTTTACTTAGCCACGGTTTATAAAAGGGTTTATAGTCGTTTTGTAAATCGGCGATAACAAAGCGCGCCATGGGTTGCGTGCTTGTAGCAATGGCATGCACGGGTAAATGCGGCTTTTTTTGCTGTGCGTCTATTAGCGCTTCGGTTGTTGGTTTTACCGCAAATAGGGCGCGAGTATCCATCGATATGCGATTTATGTCGTTTGCCATTAATAACTGATTAAGCGCTATTTCGGCTTCGCCCTTTTGAAAAAACGCAGTATGACGTACCTCTACACCGTAATTAACCTCTTTTGGTAATAGGCTAATAAATTGTGCGAGTTTGGGTAAGTCACCAGGACCAAATGCTTTAGGTAATTGCAGCATGATTTGCCCAGTTTTTTCTAAAATAGGGGAGAACAAGTTAAGCCAATCAGTAAGCTCGGTTTGAACATTAGTTAGATGCAGCTCGTGGCTAAAGCGACGATTAAACTTAAAAGTAAATTTAAAATCGTCGGGTACGCTGTTTGCCCATCGCAATACGGTGCTTGGCGAAGGATCAGCGTAAAAGCTGGTATTGCCTTCAACAGAATTAAAATGTTGTGCGTATTGGCTAAGCATATCGGCGTTTTTACATTGGCTTGAAAATAAATTGCCTTTCCATGCATTACTCGACCACTGCGGGCATCCAATATATAACATACAAACTAGCGCCTATTATAAAGTGGCGATAGTGTAGCAAATAACAAAACAAGCTGCTGTAAATTCAGGGGCAAAAGCGGCACACGCCCTAGCATCTTGATACTACTTGGGTATAATGCAGGGCTTAATTTGATTATTTTTAGATTGCTAGCGGCTTTATTTGTATTGTGGTGACCTGTTTTTTAAATCACACGCCTTAAAACAAATAAGTTTAGCCGTTTAAGCCTTTTATCTGACAGGAAAACTATGCGCTCTATATATTGCGGACAGCTAAATAAAACTCACGTAGATCAAGAAGTTGAACTATGTGGCTGGATCAACAAACGACGTGACCTTGGTGGACTTATCTTTGTCGATTTACGCGATAGAGAAGGTTTAGTACAAGTTGTATTCGACTCTGACATTGAAGAGTTAATGAGTTCAGCTAACACACTTCGCCAAGAATTTTGTGTTCAGTTAAAAGGTATTGTTCGCGCACGCCCAGACAGCCAAGTAAATAAAGACATGGCAACAGGGGAGATCGAAATTTTAGGTAAAGAGCTTAATATTATTAACCGCTCTGAGCCATTACCGCTTGATTTTAACCAAGTAAACTCAGAAGAGCGTCGTTTAAAATACCGCTACCTAGATTTACGTCGTCTAGAAATGAGTGACCGTATTAAATTACGTGCTAAAGCAAGCAGCTTTGTTCGTCGCTTTTTAGATGAAAACGGCTTTTTAGACATCGAAACACCTGTACTTACTAAAGCAACGCCAGAAGGTGCGCGCGATTACCTAGTACCAAGCCGCGTTCACAAAGGTAGTTTTTACGCTTTACCACAGTCTCCACAGTTATTTAAGCAATTGTTGATGATGTCGGGTTTTGACCGTTACTACCAAATTGTTAAATGTTTCCGTGATGAAGATTTACGCGCCGATCGCCAACCAGAATTTACCCAAATAGATATAGAAACCTCGTTCATGAGTTCTGATCAAGTACGTGGTATGACTGAAAAAATGATCCGCGAGATGTGGCAAACATTGTTAAACGTTGATTTAGGCGATTTTCCAATCATGCCTTACAGCGAGGCAATGAGCCTTTACGGTTCTGATAAGCCAGATTTACGTAACCCAATGAAATTAGTTGATGTTGCAGATTTAGTTAAAGACGTAGAGTTTAATGTTTTCTCAGGTCCGGCTAACGACGAAAAAGGTCGCGTTGCTGTGTTAACTGTACCGGGTGGCGCTAAGCTTTCTCGTAAACAGCTTGACGATTACACTAAGTTTATTGGTATTTACGGCGCTAAAGGCATGGCGTGGATGAAAGTAAACGACCACACTGCGGGCGCTGAAGGCGTTCAATCACCAGTGGCTAAGTTTTTAAGCGAAGACGTAATTACTAAATTACTTGAGCGTACTAATGCACAGTCTGGCGATATCATTTTATTTGGTGCCGATAAGCGCAACACAGTAAATGAAGCAATGGGCGCACTGCGCGTTAAGATTGGTGTTGATTTAGAAATCACTAACCTTAATAGCTGGGCACCACTTTGGGTTGTAGACTTCCCAATGTTTGAAGAAGATGACGAAGGCACATTACATGCTGTACATCATCCATTCACTGCACCAAAAGACATTAACGCCAGTGAGCTTGAAGCAAACCCAGCAGCTGCTATTTCAGATGCCTACGATATGGTATTAAACGGCTACGAAGTGGGTGGCGGTTCGGTACGTATTCATAATGCAGATATGCAAGAAACTGCATTTAGAATTTTAGGTATTAACGAGCAAGAGCAACAAGACAAGTTTGGTTTTTTACTTGATGCACTTAAATACGGCACACCACCACATGCAGGTTTAGCATTTGGTCTTGACCGTTTAGCAATGCTTTTATGTGGTACAGATAACATTCGTGACGTTATTGCTTTCCCTAAAACAACACAAGCATCGTGTTTATTAACCAACGCGCCAAGCAAACCTAACCTTGATTCGTTAGCTGAACTTGCAATAAGTGTTGTAGAAAAAGCGATACCTAACGAAGAGTAATCTTGTTTCGCTTCTTTGAGCTAAATTTAAAAACCCTTAAGCTATATGCCTAAGGGTTTTTTTATGGTTAAATTTGCTGCAGAGTGTATTTTAAACGAACAGATGAAAAGGAATTATTATGTCGATCAATGCAACCTTATTTGGTGAGTTTTTAGTTTTTATTATTGTGCTGTGTATTCCTATTTTTGCTGTAATTAGCTATAAAATAGGTAAGCGTAAAAGTACTATGCCGGGTGTTTTAGCTTTTGTGGGTGGCTGTTTAGCGCTATTTCCACTATTTGCTTTGATTTTTATTGCAGTGCTTGCGCTTAAAAAAGATTTACCTAAAAGTAATGGCTACACGGGTTAAATTTAATAGGTGAATTGTGTTGTTAAGTAACAATAACCAGTATTTTGATGAGCAATTTAATGCTTTGCAGTACGCAGAGCAGCTAACTGAAAACTCTGAGTTTGAAGAATGTATATTTATCGATTGCGACTTTTCAGGCGGGCAGTTTAAAAATTGCCGATTTATAGAATGTAGTTTTAAAAACTGTAATTTATCGTCACTAAAATGGAACTACAGCTCGCTTGAAAATGTAAGTTTTAGCCACTGTAAATTAAATAGTTTGCAATGGGCTGATGTAGATTGGCCAGCGCTTAGTATTAACGCACCGGTGAGTTTTAATTATTGCGAGCTCAGTAATAGTTCTTTTTTTGAATTAACCCTCAAAGCCCTCAAACTAACACACTGCTTTGCCAAAAATGTTGATTTTAGACACGCTGATTTAAGCGGTAGTGAATTTACAGGAACAGATTTTCGCGATAGTGAGTTTTTTCAAACTAACTTAACAAAATGTGATTTTGTAGGTGCGACAGCGTTTAATATAGATTTGAATAATAATATTTTAGCGAATGCTAAGTTTGATCGCTTCGAAGCACTTAATTTGCTTACCTGCCTTAATATAGAATTGTGTGATTAATTTAGTTTAATATGATTACATATCTAGAAGCGACAGCTTGGCTGGGCTTCTAGATACTGCGTGACTGGGTAATTAACGGCTTGGGCCATTTTTATTACGTGCACTGGCAAGCTGTCTTGCGATTTCTAATAACGCAGGTGAAATATCTTCAGCGCCATCTTTAATTAGTTTTGTAACGTCACCTGACGAAAACAAACCGTCACGCGGTGATTTAATACCTAACTCACGAACAAAATCCTTCGTTTTACCTGTGCTGCCTGTTTCAATAAACTTGAAAATAATACGTTCATTGTTGTTTTTAGCAGGTGCTTTTAGTGTTTCGATTTCGTCATGTATTGCCGTTAGTTTGTCTTCTAAAATTTCTATACGTTCTTGAATGCTATTGTATGATTTCATTTATTGGATCTTTTACTAAATATATTTAAACAATGGCGGCTATTATCGCATAGTTTGACAATAGAGAATGCAAAGCTATAAAGTAAAAGTTATTTTTAATTAAAAACAATAATTTATATAAATTTAAATATGCAAAAAACACTTAAAAAGCTTTTTATATTAAGCGCACTAGCTCTAAGTACATCAGTTATAAGCACATCAGTAATAGGCGCAACAAGCTATGCAAACGATGGCGTTATAACTGATGAAAGCCGCAATCGCACTATTCCTATCAATATTACATTACCAAGTAACAATGCTAAGTGTACAGCTCAAGTAAAATGCTCTGTAGCGTTTATTAATGCGGGCTACGGGATTAGCCATAACGAATACACGTTTGCTAGTAATGTGTTTAATCAGCGTGGATACTTAACAGTAGCCGTTGCACATAAATTAAAAACCGACCCTGACCTTAATCGTGAGCAGCCTTATTTAACCACTCGCATGGAAAACTGGCATCGTGGCGTAGCAACGCTTAAGTTTTTAGTTAATGAGCTATCGAGTAAATACCCAGCGTACGACTTTACAAAACTCACCTTATTTGGGCATTCTAATGGCGGTGATATTTCCGCATTATATGGCTCTATTTATCCAAACGAAGTTAGCACTATTATTACGCTCGATCATCGCCGCATGTTGATCCCGCGCAATAAAAACATTCGCGTACTTACACTTCGCGGTAGTGATTACCCAGCTGATGCGAATGTGTTGTTAAACGATTCAGAGCTGGATAAGTTTCCTGTTACACAAACACTAATAGAAAAATCTCGCCATAACGATATGTACGATGGCGGGCCAAAATGGCTGGTGGACAGAATGAGTAAAGAAGTAGAGGGATTTTTAGATAGTAAAAATTAGGTTTATAAAAGTTAAATCACAGCGCAGTGTTACCTGCGCTATATTAATTTTACGGCAGTTATTCTACCAGTTCACTTACAATAACTGGGTTGTTATGTAGTGTTTTATGCACAGGGCATTTGTCGGCTATTTCGAGTAAACGCTGGCGTTGTGGCTCTGTTAAGTCGCCACGTAAAGTGATTTTACGGGTAATTGCTTCAAGGTTACCTGTTTGCTCACAATCGTCGCAATCTTTGTTGTAATCGCGAGTGTGATCAAGCTCTACTTTTACATGCTCCAGTGGTAAGTTTTTACGTGTAGCGTACATACGCAGTGTCATTGCCGTACAGGCACCAAGCCCCGCTAATAAGTGATGATACGGATCAGGACCTAAGTTTTTACCACCTACTTTTATTGGCTCATCTGCAAGCCAAGTATGATCTTTTGTACTTACGTGCTGAGTAAATACATGGTCTTTTTCTTCAACGAGTACATTGCCACCCGTTAAACTTGCCGTGTATTTAGTTTTGTCGTACTTAACATAACGGTTTGCCCACGTTGCAATTATTTGTGCAGCGTAGTCGGCATCGTTTTTATTAGTAAGTAAGTGATCGGCGTTATCTAGGCTAATAAAGCTTTTAGGATGCTTAGCTGATGCATAAATTTTTTCAGCTTCACTAATATTTACCGTCGCATCAATAGGGGAGTGCATTACTAATAATGCGCGCTTAAGTTTACTTATGTGGCTTTTATCGTACTTGGCTATATCGTCAATAAATTGTTTTTTAATAGTAAATTCACGACCGGCTAAGTTTACTTTAGCTTCACCTGCTGCGTTAATTTCATCAAGGTGTGCTTCAAAATTATGCGCTACGTGCTGCGCATCTGACGGTGCACCAATGGTTGTAATAGCCGATACTTCAGGAATATGCTCCGCAGCAGCAAGAACGGCAGCCCCGCCTAAACTGTGGCCAATGAGTAGTTGCGGCGCCGCAAAATGCTCACGTAAATGATTTGCCGCAGATACTAAATCTTGAATGTTTGATGAAAAGTTACTGTTAGCAAAGTCGCCATCGCTATTACCTAAACCGGTAAAGTCGAAACGCAGTACGGCGATACCTTGTTGTGTTAAAGCTCGGCTAATACGTGTGGCTGCTGCAATGTCTTTACCGCAGGTAAAGCAGTGTGCAAATAGCGCGTAAAACTTAACGTCACCAGAGGGAAGTTCAAGTTGGCCGGCAAGTTCTAAATCGCCGCTTTTAAAAGATACTTTTTGTCGCATGGGGAGCCTTATTTACACAAATAAAATACATTATATTAGGGCGTGTTGACCGTTGTGGATTGAAATTTGTTCAATCTAGGGGCGATTTAATCGCGGCGCGAGGTTTGTAACCTAGTGGACTAAGTAAAAACCGAGCAAAGCTTCCGCGTCCTGCTCACGCCCCTTACCTACATCCATGTAGGCAACAAAGAGTTAATCGTCCCTAGAAAGAACCCAAAGGGTAGCGCATGTTTGGCATTTATGCTGCGTTATCGCCTATTTATGGGGAACAACCACACATCATAGGCTCTGCCTTGCTTAAATACCAAACAGTCTGCTGCAAATTCACCCACCAAAGGTCAGCACGCCCTAGTAGACCAGATATAAGTACTAAACCTTGCAAATTCAACGTTTTTTTATAAGTTGATCTTGATCAAGCCAAGTGGCGGTGACTATGCTTTGCGGACATATGTCCTTATGTTTTTGAGGTCATTTGTCTATGCTCGCATAGCGCTATAATGAAGGCTTTGCTACTTTATATAAGTAATTTAGCACTATTAAAAGCAACTCACTGCACACAACCTATTCACTGGAACGTACAATGCAATTACCTACTGTTGATTATAAAGCTCCCGATGCGGCTGCACAATTTGTTGAATCGTTAAGAAATACTGGATTTGGCGTTTTAAAAAACCACCCAATCCCACAGTCTTTAGTTGAGTCTATTTACAAAAATTGGCAAGACTTTTTTAACTCAGAGCAAAAGCACGACTTTTTATTCTCTAAAGAAACTCAAGACGGTTATTTTCCGCCTTCAGTATCTGAAGTAGCGAAAGGCTTTACAATAAAAGACATTAAAGAGTACTTCCATGTGTACCCTAAAGGTCGCGTTCCTGAAGAGCTTGAAGCTGATGTACGTGAATACTACCGTTTAGCAAGTGAATTTGCTGGCACATTGTTAAGTTGGGTTCAGGCTGAATCTCCGGCTGATGTACGTGCTAAGTTTTCGATTGATTTAAAAGACATGATTGCCGATTCTGAGCAAACATTGTTACGTATCCTACATTATCCGCCTATGACGGGTGATGAAGAGCCAGGTGCTATTCGCGCAGCAGCCCATGGCGATATTAACTTATTGACTGTATTACCAGCTTCTAATGAGCCTGGTTTACAAGTTCAAAAAACAGATGGCGGTTGGTTAGACGTGCCATGTGATTTTGGCAGCTTAATTATTAATATCGGCGACATGTTACAAGAAGCGTCGGGCGGGTATTTCCCATCGACAATTCACCGTGTAATTAACCCAACGGGTAAAGCATCTACTAAATCGCGTATATCACTACCGTTATTTTTACACCCGCATCCAGATGTTGTGCTTTCAGAGCGCTACACGGCAGATAGCTACTTGCAAGAACGCCTGCGTGAGTTAGGTGTTAAGTAACTCTTATACTTAGAGTAATTAAGTATAAACAAAAAACGGCTTATGGCCGTTTTTTGCATTTTTAAGCAACTTGAGCACAGGTTTAATTTTATTAAGCTATGCTCAATTGCTCGCAACGTAAATAATGGCATGCATTCTTAGCTACTACAGGTATAATGCGCGCAACTGGCTAACGTAGCCTAATTTAAAAGAGAGTTTATATGAGTTTTGAAGGTTTAGGTTTATCACAGTCTTTGGTTAATGCGGTTTTAGAAAAGGGCTATGAAACGCCAACGCCGATTCAGGCTCAAGCAATTCCTGCAATTATTGAACGCCGTGATGTTATGGCAGCAGCGCAAACAGGTACAGGTAAAACAGCGGGTTTTACATTACCACTTATTGAGCGTTTGTCGTCTGGCCCTAAAGCTAAAAGTAACCACGTACGTGCACTTATTTTAACGCCTACACGTGAGCTTGCTTTGCAAGTAAGCGAAAACGTTGAAGAGTACGCTAAGCATTCGGATGTGAGCTCATTTGTAGTTTACGGTGGCGTTAAAATTAACCCACAAATGCAGCGTCTTCGTAAAGGTGTTGATATTTTAGTAGCAACGCCGGGTCGTTTAATCGACTTACATAATCAAAATGCAGTTAAATTTGATAGCGTTGAAGTGCTTGTACTCGATGAAGCTGACCGCATGTTAGACATGGGCTTTATTCACGACATTAAACGCTTAATTGCTAAAATGCCTGCTAAACGTCAAAACTTGATGTTTTCGGCTACATTTTCTGACGAAATTCGTGCATTAGCAAAAGGGTTAATTAATGACCCTGTTGAAATTTCAGTTGCTGCAAAAAATACCACTGCAAAAAGTGTTACTCAGTGTGTTTATGCGGTAGATAAAACACGTAAAACAGCATTGCTAAGCCACTTGATTCGCACTAACGATTGGCAACAAGTGTTAGTGTTTAGCCGTACAAAGCACGGTGCTAACCGCTTAGTTAAACAACTAGAGCGAGATGATATTGTAGGCGCGGCTATCCATGGTAATAAATCACAAGGCGCACGTGTTAAAGCACTTGATGGTTTTAAAAGTGGTGAAGTACGCGTACTAGTAGCAACAGACATTGTTGCACGTGGTTTAGACATTGTTGAATTACCGCATGTTGTTAACTACGACTTACCAAATGTATATGAAGATTACGTTCACCGTATTGGCCGTACAGGCCGTGCTGGTGCGTCGGGTCATGCGATTTCGTTTGTAACAACAGAAGATGCTGTTGACTTATACGGTATTGAGCGCTTTATTGGTGAGCTTATCCCACGTGCTGAAGAAGACGGTTTTGAGCCTATTAACCCAGTAGCAGAGCGCGCATTAGATGCTCGCCCACTGCCGTCTAAAAAGCCTAAGAAAAAGCAGCCTTTTAATAAGCCTAAATCTGATAGCAGCAAGCCTAACAGTAAAAAGCCGAACAATGGTGGTAATGGTACCGGCCCTCGTCGTGGTGGTTCTAAAAAGCCAGCAGCTAAAACAGATGATAATGCGCAAAACCCATGGGCAAAGCGTGAATCTGTTGGCGGTAGTGGCCAACGCCGTCGTCGCACAAATAACGATTAATGATCATATTGGCGTTTAATTAATTTAGAACTTGGTTAAAGGCTGATACAAAAAACGCGCTCTCTTCTTTTGAATAAATAGAAGCAGCGCGTTTTTTATTGTCTGTAATTTGTACTTACTGTATTGCCTACCTGATTAAATAGTTAATACCCAAACCTACAAATAAAGTCACACTTACGCTAAGTAGTGTGCCGAGCATAACGTACTCGGTAAGTTTTTTATCTTTGCTTGCACTTAAATCACCAAACCTAAATACCGACTTTGCCGCAAGTAAAAAACCAAGGCCTGCAAATTGGTCAAGCAATATAAAGCTCAGCATAAGTACGCGTTCCAACATACCAATGCTTTGCCCTGCAAGCGGTAAGCTACCAGTACTTGAAAAGTTACTTGTTAAACGCTCTAACATCATTCTTATAAATACGGCGCTGGGGCTCAAAATAATTAAATAACCGCATACCACCCACAGTATTTTGGGATCAGTGAGCATATTATTAATTGCAGCCATAAAGCTATTGTTATCAGTTAGCCAAATACTGAGCGCAATAATAACGAGTATGTGCGCTATTTGATCTAGTAAAAAAGGCACCACGCCTTTATTAGAATATGATTTAGCTATATCAATAAAGTAATGGCTCAGCATAATGCTCGCCGTGGCAATTAAAACACTGCTTAGTTGTTGCCACCCGAATGTGTATTCCCACACGGTAATAATGAGTGCACTTGTTACACCATGCACAAGTACATGAAAATAAAGCTTACTGGCTTTAAAGTGACGGGTGTTTCTGTCGTTTACCCAACTCATAGGTTGCCAGTAAAAATCAGCGAGTAAGTGGCCAATAATAAGCGCGACCAGTAAAAGTGAAAACTCCATTATTCACCTCCTTTAATTATATTTTTTATAACGTGTTGTGTGTGCTTAATAAAGCGCTCTATAAGTTGGTAGTGCGCTAAATTTAGTAGTTTTGTTACATTTTCGCGACTTGTTTTAAGCTCTTTAGCCAGTGCCGCGTGGCTGTTGTCTGATGATGTTAAATAGACATACAGGGCATTTGCTTGTTTTTGCGTGATTTTAGTGAGTAATACGTCGGCAAAGGCTAAATTAAGATTTAAGCTTTCATCAAGCTGCTGCTCATTAATATTAAAAACAAAGCGTTGATTACCTATTTTATCAAGGCCTTGCCCCGAAAGGGTAAAAGCAGAACCGGTTGCTGTTTTTATATCGCTGCGTGGGTTATCTATTTGCCCAAGTGCCAAGCTTTGCCGTAGCTCATAACCTGACGATTTAAGGTGTAAATATACAAGTATGGCATTTTTAAAAAGGAGCTCAGGATTATTAACTTGTAACTGAAAGGCATCGCCTCGGTATATATTCCAAAGTGTTTGCTCCCCCGAAATGTTTCGCAAACTTTGCTCTAGTTGATAAAGCATGGCATCGTATTGCTGCTTAGGGATTGTTTGCGATTTAATAATATCGCCGCTGATCACACCAATCATAAAAATCTCAAAATGGTTACTTTTTAATGTGTAACCAATATTGGTTACATAAGGGTATGTAACTAATTTAGGTTACTTAAATATAAATTGCAAGGTACACTTATTTTATAACGTTACTTTTATTGCTATTAATCCTCACTAGGACACTAAATGACTTTACAAAACGAGCAGCAAAGCACGAAACCACGCGTAGGTATTTTTGTTGATGTGCAAAATATTTATTACACGTGCCGCGAGAGTTACGGAAAAAACTTTGACTACAATGCGTTTTGGCGGGTAATGCAGGCGCAATACAATATTGAGTGTGCTTTTGCGTACGCTATTTATCGAGGTGATGAAAAGCAAAATCAGTTTCAAAATATTTTGCGTGCGATTGGTTTTGACGTAAAGCTAAAGCCATTTATTCAACGCCGTGATGGAAGTGCTAAAGGCGATTGGGATGTAGGTATAACAATAGACATGTTAGAGCAGGGTAAAAGCCTTGATAAGGTTATTTTGCTCTCTGGCGATGGTGACTTTGCTTTGTTACTTGGGCATTTAAAAAATCAATATAATGTACCGTGCGATGTATACGGTGCTGACCGGTTAACCGCTGAGGTATTAAAACAAAGCGCAGAGCAATTTCATTTAATTGATAATACTTTGCTACTTTAACAGTAAAAAATAGTTAAAAAAGTGCAAGCTAAGTGCCTGCAACATGAGAGATTTTAATACAAAGCCGTAATAGATGAATTAAGCCTTATATAGGCTTTTTTTATTACTGTAATCAATTGGGTTTGCTAAATGATTATGGTAATTTTAAAGCATAACGAGTTACCAAGGACTTACATGCTTCATTATAGCAACATGCCACTAGATAGAGGCTCAAATTTTCGTAAAGACCCATCGTGGCTTAAAGCGCAAATGTCGGCGCAAAGTAAATGGGTTTTAGTTAAAAATAATCAAACCCTATTTATTAAAGATACCCCTAAAGTAAGCTATTTAACGTATCAACAAGTGGCGCATTTAGATTTAACGAGTGCTATTTTTGTTGGTTTAAATAATGCTAAACATGGTGTGTTTGCATTGGATGTATCTGATCTGGATGAAAGCGTACTTACGCCTTTAATAGAGGGCGCTCAGTTTTTTGATATTCGCCAATATGGGCCTCAAGTAACCATTAAATATGCCTCAATAGCCGCCCTTGCGAGAGGGTTATGTTATTGGCATGCCACGCACCGTTTTTGTGGGCGCTGCGGTAGTAAAAACCGTTCAGTGGAAGCCGGGCACTCTAGAGTGTGTGAAAACGAAAACTGTAAGCATCCTACATTCCCGCGCACCGATCCTGCGGTAATTATGGTGGTTACTAAAGTCTTTGCTGACGGAGTAGAACGCTGTTTATTAGGTCGCCAAGCCGCGTGGCCCACTGGTATGTATTCGTCGCTTGCTGGATTTGTAGACCCAGGGGAGACACTGGAACAAGCTGTTGCGCGTGAAGTTAAAGAAGAGGCAGGTATAGAGGTTGATAACGTACGTTATGTTGCATCTCAGCCATGGCCGTTCCCATCGTCCATTATGCTTGGTTTTTTTGCAGAGGCGACATCTGAGGAAATTAACGTAGATAAAGAAGAGCTAGACGATGCAAAATGGTTTAGTCGTGAAGACTTAGAGCAATTTGGTAATTGGCACGAAGAAGGCGAGCATTTAAAGCTGCCTAGAACCGATTCTATCTCTCGTTATTTAATTGAGCATTGGCGCACAAACCCTTAAGGATTAACAATGTCGAGTAAAAGTAATAAAAACACTCAGCTGGTATCATCAGGGCGAAAAAAAGCCTATACACATGGCGTAGTAAATCCCGTTGTACAGCGTGCATCTACCATTGTATTTGATACTGTAGCCGATTTAAAAGAAGCAGCTAAAACCCGTGGCGATAAAACGTTATTTTATGGGCGCCGAGGAACAACAACACACTTTGCGCTACAAGAAGCGATTACAGAACTTGAAGGCGGCGAAGGGTGTGCATTGTACCCTTGTGGCGCTGCGGCGATCAGCCAAGTATTTTTATCGTTTTTAAAAACCGGTGATCATATTTTAATGGTTGATAACGTATACGAACCAACTCGCGATTTTTGCGATAAAATTTTAGTGGGGCTGGGCATTACAACAACCTATTACCCGCCAACCATTGGCGCAGGTATTAAAGATTACATTCAGCCAAATACTAAAGTGTTGTTTTTAGAATCTCCAGGCTCTATTACGATGGAAGTGCAAGATGTGCCCGCTATGGTAAAAGTAGCCAATGAGCACAACGTAATGACCATGCTTGATAATACCTACGGTAACGGTCTGCATTATCGCCCGTTAGAGCACGGTGTTGATATTAGTATTCAAGCTGCAACAAAGTATATTGTTGGCCATTCAGACGTGATGATGGGGGTGGCTGTTGCTAATAAAAAGTATTGGCCAACCTTGCGCGAAAACTCATACTTACTAGGGCAATGTACCAGTGCCGATGATGCGTATTTAGCACTTAGAGGCCTGCGTACAATGGGTGTGCGTTTAAATCAACATGAAAAAGCAGCAATAGAAGTAGCTAAATGGCTTGAACAACATGAGCTTGTTGATCATATTCGACACCCTGCATTTGAAAGCTGCCCAGGGCATGAGTTCTTTAAACGTGACTTTGATGGCAGTAATGGGTTGTTTTCATTTGTTATGAAAACCGGCAATCAAAAAGCGATTGATGCATTCTTAGATAGCCTTGAGCATATTAAAATGGGCTTTTCGTGGGGCGGTTTTGAAAGTTTGGTAACGGCTAATTTAACCATGAAAGGGTTGCGCTCAAATACAGGTTGGGATTTAGGGCCGGTTATTCGCTTGCACATAGGTCTTGAAGATGTAGAAGATTTAATTAGCGATTTAAGCCAAGCACTTGAGGTTTATAAGCGGCATTTATAATTTATATCGCAATTTATGCTGTTACATTTAAATGTATTGTTACAAAGCTCACCACAGGTGAGCTTTTTTTTGCTGGTAATTCAAGGTGTTTACACTTAGTGTGGATAAATACACAGAAAATAAAAAGTCATTAAGGATAGTCAATGGCAACATCATTACCGATAAACGTAGGGCGATTAACGCAAATAGCGGGATTTGAGCTTGTACGTATGTTTTTAACTAAACGTGGACTTATTGCATTAGCTGCCTTTGCATTGGTGTGGCTAATAATACTGCGCTACCCAATAGGGCAGGCAGTAGGCATTGTAAGTGCCCCCGATTTTGAGCAAATAGCCCGTGATATATCAGGTTCTATTGGTTTAAGTAAATTATTGGATTGGCCTGAGGCCGAATTTGCTATGTACTGGTTAATAGCCCTGTATAGCTTTCCCGTTTTTGGTTTATTTATTTGTAGTGACCAAACGGTAGGCGATAGAGAGCGCGGCACACTAAGGTTTTTATCACTGCGCTCCACTCGCTTTGAAATACTGTTTGGTCGTTTTTTAGGACAATTAGCGGTATTAGCCTGCTTAGTGGGCATTACTCTTGTAGCTACGCTTGCTGTACTAGGGTTTAGAGATCCAAGTTTACTGGCTGGTGGTTTTGCCCGTGCGCTTTCTATATTTTTAATATTAGTGATTACTCTGTGTCCATTTGTAGCACTTATGACGTTAATAAATACCTTTGCTCGTTCATCGCGTTTATCTATTGTATTGGCAATTTTATATTTTGCAGCAGGCGGTATTGTAGTTGGTATATTGCAATGGCAAATACCCGCATTAGGCTTGCTTGATTATTTATTTCCGGGTGTGCAAATAGAGTTATTAGCGGGGCAAAATTTACCATTATTAAGCGCTGTGGCTATTCCCCTTGTGCAAACTGCGGTGTTACTAAGCGTTGCTCAACGTATTTTTGCAAGGAGCTCACTATGAGACCATTAATTACAGCCAGCGGTTTGAGTAAATCGTATGGTGCAAAACTTGCGCTTAATAATGTGGACTTTGAGATTAATAAAGGCGCGCCAGTGGCGCTTGTTGGGCCAAATGGTGCGGGTAAAACCACCTTATTTAGTTTGTTGTGCGGCTATATAGCGCCAAGTAAAGGCAGCCTTGAAATATTAGGGCATAAGCCAGGGAGCGCTGCTTTATTTAATAAAGTAAGTGCATTACCGCAAGACGCGCAACTTGACCCTCGTTTTAATATAGATAAGCAACTCGCTTTTTATGCAAAACTGCAAGGTATGGGCGCTAAGCAAAGCCAAACTGAGGCGCTACGTGTACTTGACTTGGTTGGCTTAAAAGAAATTGCAAAGCAGCGTGCGGGGGATTTATCGCACGGTATGCGCAAGCGCGTTACGATAGCGCAAGCACTTATTGGCGCGCCACAAATTGTAATGCTTGATGAAGCAACCGCAGGGCTTGATCCGATTCATGCCAGAGAAGTACGCGAGCTAGTATCTGAATTAAGTGAACAGGCTACGTTTATTTTAAGCTCTCACGATTTAACTGAGCTTGAGCGACTATGCTCACAGGTGCTTCATTTAGATAAAGGCGTACTAAGCGAGCATCAAACAAAAACAAATAATACTGATAAACACTTTTATACATTAATGCTAAGCGAAGCTTATCAAAATGTTGAGCAACAGCTTCAAGCAATTGCAGGGGTGAGCCGAGTGTATATGAGCCAGCATAAAGAATATGTTGTTGAGTATCAACCAACGAGCGATCCACTTGATATTGCACTACTGAACTTTTGTCATCAACAACACTGGCAGTACAGGCAGTTAGTTAATGGTCACACATTAGAGAATCAAATATTTAAACAGGAGAAAGTATAATGGGTTTACTTAGCGGACTTATGGGTAATGCAAGCGAAGTTGACGATTCTGATTTAGAGAAAATCCTCGCCAATACATTAATTGACGGCGAGCAAGTAGAAAAAGCATATAAAGTAGTACGTGATATGTTTATTTTTACTAATAAGCGCTTAATCTTAATTGATAAGCAAGGTATGACCGGCTCTAAAATGGAAATGGTGAGTATTGCTTACTCTAAAATTACCAAGTTTAGTAAAGAAAGTGCAGGCCATTTTGACTTAGATGCCGAGCTAAAAATATGGGTTGGCTCAGATCCAACACCAATTAGTAAAGAGTTCAAGTCTGGCGATAATATTAACGATGTTTATCGTATTATTAGCCAACACGCGCTTTAATACGGTACATGTTTTAAGTAGTTGTTGACTAGATGTTGCAACTACTTTAATTTTACAGTTTACAACACTTCCTTACAATTAACTTAATAAATACAAGTGGTTAGTTAAGTTTTCATTCAGTTTCCTAACGTTAGCATGTGCCTCGACTTTAGCAATACAGCTAGAGCATAAAAAGCAATGTACATAGGGAAGTCTTACAATGAAAAAATTAGCAGTTATTATTTCGAGCATTTTATTATCTAGCACTGCGGCTGCTGCAGACAGCTATAATTCAATTAGTAACCTAAGCTACAAAAATAGCGATAACAACGACACCGTTGCTGTAGATTCTATTTACTACTTATCTCCTAAAAAAACTTTAGGCCCGTACGATCAGTTTGAATACATCAATAAACAAACTAACGTATATGGTGGCTACGCTGATGACGACTTTGGCGATTTAACATCAGTTGGTGGTGAATACTTCATTAATGAATTTGTTGTTGGCGCATCTTACGAAAACCTCGACCCAGATTCAGGTTCTAACAGTGAGCTTTATAAACTGACGGGTGGTTACTTTTTCAACCCTGATTTACTTGCAAAAGTAACACTAGTTGAAAACAAAGACGGCGACGATTACGCATTATTTGATTTAGCTTACAACTACATGCTAAACAGCACAGATTACGTAGGTGTTACACTTACATCAGACGACGATTTTGATTACCGTGCAGTAGCTGCTAAATACTTTATTGATTTACAGCAAGGTAACTACCTTACTTTTGAAGGTAAATACGAAAGTATTGATGATGCCCAAAACCAATGGGTAGCAGAAACTAACTACTACTTCTCAAAAGCAACATCTGTATTTGCTAACTACAATAAGCAAGATACTTATAGCTTTGGTGCTCAACACTTCATCAATAAAAATATTGGTGTAAAGGTGGGTTACGAAAACAACGCTGATGATTCTGACAACGATGCGTACTTTGCTAACATGCGTTTTCAGTTTTAATTAAGTCCCGTACTTAGTTAATACAAAAGTAATATTAAAAAGCCCGCTAAATTTAGCGGGCTTTGTCGTTTTTAAATGTTTGAGCTTTTAACTATAAACTTTTACCAGTCATAATTACGGCTTTTATTATGCTCATCTAAATAACTCCTTTAAGTTATAAATAGAGTCGCCATGAATGGCTAAATTGTTATTAAAGTCATTAAGTGCAGTCGATGATAATAGCTATAAAATAATAAGTATTGGAGTTGTTTTTGCTAGTAAACAATGGTTATTGGAAAAAAACAGATAAAAATATGCACTGATACAAACCTATTTTTCATTATAAATACAGAAATAATGAATTAAATAGAGTAATTTTTTGAGAAATTAGAAAAATTTAGTGAGAGGAAATTATATTGATGAGGTTTATCGAATAATTAAGTTGTGTTCAATTTAGCGACAGTTTGTACCGTATTTGTTACTTTTTAAATTTAAATGATGACATGATATTGTCTTGTAGATTTGATGGATACTTTGTATTTACATTTACGTATAAATTATTACAATTCCACTGGGTTTAATCTGACCTTTTATTCAGTTTTTGTTCATTTTTTTGGCGTTAGGATGCGCCCCGACTTTGGCTAGACAGCTGAGGCATAAAAGTAATATTTATAGGGAATTTAAAATGAAAAAATTAGCCGTTATCATTTCGAGCATTTTATTATCAAGCGCTGCAACCACTGCAATAGCCGCAGATACTTACCAATCAATCAGCCATGTAGGATATGTGGACGTAGATGGTGATGACACAGTAAGTGTTGACTCAACGTATTATTTTTCTCCAAAAGCGACTTTAGGTCCTTACGATCAATTTGAATACATCAATAAGCAAACAAATGTTTATGGTGCATACAGTGATAATGATCTTGGAGATGTTACTAGCGTTGGCGGTGAGTATTTTGTAGAAGATTTTGTATTAGGTGCACAGTACAATAATTTCGATAGTGATTTTGGCTCAAGCACGGATGTAATTGAACTTTCAGCTGGTTACTTCTTTAACCCAAACCTTGTATTAAAAGCAACGTTTGTAGATTTCGAAGATGCTGACAATCAGTTTGTGTTTGACTTAGCATATAACCATCAGTTAAACAGCACTGATTATATCGGCTTTACAGTAACATCAGATGATGAGTTTGATTACCGTGCAGTAGCAGCTAAGTACTTTGTTGATTTACAGCAAGGTAACTACTTGACTGTTGAAGGTAAGTTTGAAGATGTTGATGGCGGTTCAAGTAACTGGGAATTAGCATCTAACTACTATTTCAGCAAAGCAACATCGGTGTTTGTTACAGTTAATAAAAATGATGACTACACTCTTGGTGGCCAACACTTTTTCAACAACAATGTTGGTTTAAAAGCAGGTTACGGCAATAACTGGGATGATTCTGATTATGATGCTTACTTTGCAAATGTAAGCTTACAGTTCTAATTTAACAGAAAATTAGAATATGAATAAAAAGCCTGCTCATTTGAGCGGGCTTTTTGTTCAGCGCTATTTACCAGCCGCAGTTGCGGCCTTCGTTTTGTTTATCTAAATATGTTTGTAATGGTGCAAAGTAATCGAGCATTGCTGTTGCATCCATTTTCGGCTTACCTGTTACAGTTTCAAGCGCCTCTTGCCAAGGGCGAGACGAACCCATTTCAAGCATAGCGTTTAGCTTATCCCCTGCTTCTTTTGAGTTATAAATAGAGCAGCGATGAATGGCTTTATCGTTACCGGCAATTTCACATAAGCTGCGATGAAACTCAAATTGCAAAATATGCGCTAAAAAGTAACGTGTATAAGGCGTGTTACCCGGGACGTGGTACTTAGCACCCGGATCAAAATCATTTTCGCTACGTGCGATAGGAGCTTGCACTCCTTGGTATTTTTCACGTAGTTCCCACCATGCTTTATTGTAATTTTCCGGTGCTACTTCCCCTGAAAATACCTGCCAGCGCCACTGATCAACCATTAAGCTAAACGGCACAAAGGCGACTTTATCAAGTGCCATTTTCATTAATAAACCAATATCTTTAGATTCATCAGGTACTTGTTCAAGTAAGCCGATTTCTTTTAAGTAACCCGGTGTAACCGATAAGGCAATGGTGTCACCAATGGCTTCATGAAAACCATCGTTTGCACTTTCTTGATAAAATAAAGGCTGCTTGTTGTATGCGCGTTGATAAAAATTATGACCTAATTCATGGTGAATAACTGAAAACTCTTCGCCTGTGCGCTGAATACACATTTTAATGCGTAAATCGTCTTTGCTATCGATATTCCATGCTGATGCATGACACTGCACATCTCTGTCTTTTGGTTTTACAAACAGTGAACGCTCGTAAAATGTCTCTGGTAGTGCGTCAAAACCCATTGAGGTAAAAAAGTTTTCAGCCCCTTTTACCATTTTAAGTTCGTCGTAATTATTTTGAGCTAATAACTCGGTTACGTCGTAACCCGGATCGGCGTTTTCTGGTGCAACTACATCGTAAATATTACCCCATGCTTGCGCCCACATATTACCAAGTAAGTGCGCTGGTATTGGCTGATCTTGAGGTACTTTGTCGGTGCCGTACTTTTCACCTAACTTTGCGCGAACATGACAGTGTAGCGAGTTATACAGTGGTTTAACTTGGCCCCAAATACGGTCAAGCTCGGTGGTGAAGTCATCAGCAGGCATATCGTATTTACTGCGCCACATAGCGCCCGTATCGGCATAACCAAGCTCCTTTGCACCTTCGTTGGTCAGCACTACTTGTTGCTCGTAAAGTGAGCGCATTGGTTTTGATATTTGACGCCAGCCTTGCCATAAATCAAGTAGTTCGTTGTAATCTCGGCTGGTGGCCATTTTTGAAGTCATGTCGCCAAGGCTTAAACAGGTGCCGTCTTCTTTACAGTATTCACCTTTACCGTATAGCCCGCCAAGCTCTGCGACAATTTGTGAAAGTTGTGCTGTTTTATCAGCGTCTTGTGGGGCAGGAAGTGTAAGTGCTAGTTTTAGTTTATCAAGCTTACGGCGAGCATCGTAATCAAGCTCTAGTTCGTCGTATTTTGCAGCTTCATTTGCTAAACGCACGACTGTTTCGGTCATTTTACGGTTAACTTCAGCCGATAGAGCCGACGTATCATGAGTAATAAAGTTTGCGTAAATCCATTCTGCACGGCTCGATTCTAAATAAAGTGCACTTAGTTCTTTTTCTGTGTTTGTTATAAATGTATTTGCATCTTTAGCTGTTACAGCTTTTTTAGTGTGTGCTGAATCGGTAGTGTCTATCGTTACTTGCGCATCGCAGGCCGTTAAAGCAAGAGTGCTTGCTACCATTAAGGCGCTCATACTTAGTTTAAATCGAAAGGGGGTCATGCTATTCCTTTAATTTATTGTTATTAAAACGTTGATAATAGCAGTGATGTTTAAAACAATAAAATGAATGCGTTAAGGCTCACGACTCGTCGTGCAATGATTGTATTTAAATTAAGATGGGTCATAATTAAGTTACTATTTTCATTCAATGTGTAAGGAATGTGCGCATGTTAATATTTATAATATTGCTGGTCGTGGTGGTGGTTATTTTTGCGGTTAAAGATATTCGCCTAAACTTGATTAGTCGTCCTACGTTTAAAATGTTCAAAAAGGTGCTTCCGCCATTATCGCAAACAGAGCGAGAGGCGATGGAAGCAGGTGATGTTTGGTGGGATGGTGAGTTATTTAGTGGTAACCCAGACTGGCAAAAACTGCACCGCTTTCCTAAACCAGAGCTTAGCGATAAAGAAAACGCATTTATGGCTAACCAAGTAGAAACCTTATTGGCGATGCTTGATGATTATCAAATTGTACAAAAAGACAAAGACTTACCAAAAGAAGTGTGGGATTACCTAAAAACAGAAGGTTTTTTTGCGCTGATCATTCCTGAAAAATTTGGCGGTCGTGAGTTCTCGGCAATTGCTAATTCAACGATAGTATCAAAAATTTCGACTAAAAGCTTAACAGCCGCAGTCACTGTTATGGTGCCTAATAGCTTAGGTCCGGGCGAGTTACTTCTTCACTATGGTACTAAAGAGCAGCAAGATCGTTGGCTGCCAAGTTTAGCTAATGGTACAGATGTTCCTTGTTTTGCATTAACGGGACCTGAGGCGGGCTCTGATGCTGGCAGTATTCCTGATTCAGGCGTGGTGTGTATGGGTGAGCATAATGGCGAGAAAGTAATGGGCCTGCGTTTAAATTGGTCAAAGCGTTACATTACACTTGCACCCGTGGCTACTGTACTCGGCTTAGCATTTAAAATGTATGACCCTGATGCTTTATTAGGTGATAAGAAAGAGCTAGGCATTACATGTGCTCTAATACCAACCGATCATCCGGGTGTCGAAACGGGTGAGCGTCATTATCCGCTTAATATGGCCTTCATGAATGGTACCACTTACGGTAAAGATGTATTTATACCACTGGACTGGATCATTGGTGGTCAAGAGTGTGCAGGGCGTGGCTGGAGAATGCTTGTTGAGTGTTTAAGTGCAGGGCGTGGTATATCACTACCAGCATTGAGTGCAGCAACTGGACATTTAGCTTCAAAAATGACATCGGCATATGCCATGGTACGCCAGCAGTTTGGTGTATCTATAGGGCAGTTTGAAGGCGTGCAAGAGGCACTTGCGCGTATTGGTGGTTTAACTTACACACTTGAGTCATGCAGATTAATGACCGCAGGTGCGATTGATTTAAAATTAAGCCCGTCGGTTGTAACAGCGATTGCTAAATACCATATGACTGAAATGGGTCGTACGGTAATGAATGATGCAATGGATATTCATTCAGGTAAAGGAATTCAAGTAGGGCCTAATAACTATTTGGCGCATGGCTATATGGGTATTCCAGTATCAATTACGGTTGAAGGCGCGAATATTTTAACGCGTAACTTAATGATATTTGGCCAAGGTGCAACACGCTGTCATCCATTTGTTTTAAAAGAAATGGAAGCCGCTGCAATGGAAGATGACGACGCAGCACTTGAACAATTTGATGGTTTATTAATGAACCATATAATATTTGCAGCAAGTAATGCAGGTATGGCATTTGTGCATGGCTTAACACGTAGTTATTTTGCTAAAGCGCCTGTAGGTGGTGAAACGGCTGTTTATTATAAGCAACTGAGCAGAATGAGCCGAGGCTTAGCTATTTGCACAGACGTGGCTATGTTAATGCTTGGCGGTGAGCTTAAACGAAAAGAAATGATATCGGCACGTTTGGGTGATGTATTAAGTCATTTGTACTTAGCATCAACTGTTTTAAAACGTTATGAAGACGAAGGGCGCCAACAAGCTGATTTACCATTTGTAAAATATGCTATTGAGAACTCATTATTTGAAATTGGCCAAGCGTTTAATGGCTTCTTTAAAAACTTTTCAAATCCGGTTGTTAATTTTACCCTTAAACGTATCGTCTTCCCGCTTGGAAATCATTACCACAGACCAAGTGATGAAATTGCACAAAGTATTTGTGAGCGTATGACTCAACCGGGTGTATTTAGAAACCGCTTAACGCATTTATGTTATGTAGATGAAAATGCAGGTACAGGGGTCATGGAAAGCGCATTTTTAGCTATGCATGATATGCAAGCGCAGTTTAAAGATCTAAAACAATGGCAGCGTAAGGGCAGTGTGCCTGCAACGCTTGATATTGAAGGTGCTATAAATTATGCGCTTGAAAATAAGTTGTTAGAGCAAACGGATGCAGATGCAATGCATCACGCTAATAAGTTACGAAAGAAAGCCATCGCAGTTGATAATTTTCAACCAGGTGAGCTGTAGCGCAGTACTTTAAATACTAGGGCGTATCGACCCTTCGTGGTTGAATTTGCAGCAGGCTGTTTGGTTTTTAGGCAAGGCAGAGCCTATGTAGTGTGGTTATTCCCCATAAATAGGCGATAACGCAGCATAAATGCCAAACATGCGCTGCCCTTTGGGTTCTTTCTAGGGACGATTAACTCTTTGTTGCTCGGTTTTTACTTAGCCCACTAGGTTACAAACCTCGCGCCGCGATTAAATCGCCCCTAGATTGAACAAACTTCAATCCACAAAGATCAACACGCCCTAGCTAAAGTGAAAAAGGCCTTACAAATGTAAGGCCTTTTTATGTTTAATTCATTTATTTTAACGAGCGTAAGGGTCGGCAACTATTTTATCTATGTACCATTTGCCCTTTTTACGAAGCATTTTTACACTGCGCATTTCGTCAATTTTATCACCATTTAAATAGCCGGTAAAAATAAGGTTTATTTTGGCGTTATCACCGTATTGTTCACGGATGCTCATATTGGTCATATCAACTTCAATGGTTACTTCATCATATTGCATATTTACTAAGTTACGGGAAAACTGTTTTGCAGTGCCGTAGGATTTCATTATGCGCGTAAGATTGGGTGTTGCCATGGTGCTGGCTTTTTGAAGGTCTTGCTGGTTATAAAGCGCATCAAAATAAGCGGTTGCTGTATCGCCAGGAGTGTCGCCAAGTGTTTTGGTATCGTCTCCACAGGCTGATAAAAATAAACAGATAACCAAACTTAATAAACTCGTGATTTTTTTCATATTAGTTATTATTAATTAGTTTTTTTAAAGTGTGTGGTTTATCTAGGAAGATGTAAAGGTATGGGGGGCAATAAATAGAAAATTGGATAATAAATAATAAAAAAGGATGCCTAAAGCATCCTTTTAAAAATCTTAAAATTACTTATTGTACTAACTCTTTCTCACTAAATTCTTCATCAAACATTGGGCTTGATAAGTAACGCTCAGTTGCACTAGGTAGGATAACAACAATATTTTTATCTGCGTTTTCAGGTTTTTCAGCAATTCGCTTAGCTGCAACAACCGCAGCACCTGACGAAATACCGACTAAAATACCTTCTTTTTTCATTAACTGATGCGCCATTGCAATTGCGTCTTCGTTAGATACAAGCTCGGCACCATCAATTAAGTCCATATCTAAGTTGCCAGGGATAAAGCCTGCACCAATACCTTGGATTTTATGAGGGCCAGGTTTAATTTCTTCACCGGCAAGCGTTTGGCTAATAACAGGAGAGTTAGTTGGCTCAACAGCAATAGACTTAACGTTTAAACCTTTTTCTGTTTTAAGGTAGCGGCTAACACCTGTAATAGTACCACCAGTACCTACACCTGCTACAAAAAAGTCTACTTTGCCGTCAAGTGCATCGTAAATTTCTGGGCCTGTTGTTTCAAAGTGAATTTTAGGATTTGCAGGGTTTTCGAATTGTTGTAATAAAATATACTTATCAGGTGCTGTTGCTTGAATTTCTTTTGCTTTTTCAATTGCGCCATTCATACCTTTAGCACCGTCGGTAAGTACTAGATTTGCACCTAATGCTTTTAATAGCTTGCGACGTTCTAGGCTCATGGTGTTTGGCATAGTAAGCGTTAACTTGTAACCACGTGCAGCTGCAACAAATGCAAGTGCAATACCAGTGTTACCTGATGTTGGCTCTATAAGTTCTTTACCTTCAACAAGCTGACCTGACTTTTCAGCTTCCCAAATCATTGATGCACCAATACGGCATTTGATACTAAAGCTTGGATTACGAGATTCAACTTTAGCGTATACATTCCCACCCGTAACACGGTTAAGTTTTACTAGCGGCGTATTACCAATAGTTAGTGAGTTATCTTCAAAAATAGTAGACATAATGTTCCTTTGGATACAATCTGATCAACGTGCTAATAGCCTTTGCTACTAACTATACATACACACTTTACTGTGAGTTTAAAAAAACTAAAGTAAAGTTTGGCTATAACATATATTTATTGGGCTTATAACCAGTCGAAATAAAAATCAATTATTAACGGTGCTTTAGTTATTGTAGGTGCGGGCTTAATTTGAGATTTAAAGAGTAAAAACTCGTTTAGTCAAAAAATGTTCAAAAGAGCTCTAGATTAAGCTGTATTTGTTCGTTATTTGCGCACATGAATGTAACTTGAATAGTTTTATCACACAATGCGTCTAAAACATGATAAAAACACGTATCTAAATTCAATTAAGCAATCACAATGAAGTTAATCTTAAAATTAATTGCCGGTATTGTGGCCGGTATCTTAGTCGGACTATATGTACCTATAACTGGTGTTGAACTTTTATTTACAGTAAAAGAGCTGATTGGTCAAATTATCTCCTTTACCATCCCTCTTATCATTTTATTTTTTATTGCATCGGGTATTGCTGGCCTACCAAAAGGGTCTGGTCACTTACTTGGTAAAACAGTAGGGTTTGCTTACAGCTCTACCATTATTGCAGGTACGCTTGCATTTTTATTAGTAAGTGCTGTTATACCTTTTTTAAGTGGTGGCATTACATTTGAAGCAGAAGTTGCTACTGAAATAGGTAGTTTTATTGATTTAGAAATTCCACCTCTGATGGGTGTAATGACCGCATTAGTGACTGCTTTTGTATTTGGTATAGGCATGAGCCAACTAGAACTTGATACGCTTAAAAAGGTGTCTGATCAGGGTCGTGATGTAGTGGACGGGTTATTATCGAAAGTAATTATTCCAGCTTTACCATTTTACATTGCTGGCGTATTTGCCGAAATGACGGTGGCAGGCACTGTGGTAGATACGTTGCAAACATTTGGTGTAGTACTAATTGCAGCGCTTGTTATGCATTGGTTATGGTTAAGCGTTTTATATATAGCGACAGGTATATTGTTAAAACGTAATCCAATCGAATTAGTTAAAAATATGCTACCAGCTTACTTTACAGCGTTAGGTACTATGTCAAGTGCAGCAACGATTCCAGTATCGCTTCAATCAAGTAAAGCAAATAACGTTAAAGAAGATGTAGCTAACTTTACAGTGCCACTTTGCGCGACTATTCACTTATCTGGCTCAACTATCACTATAGTAACCTGTGCAATGGCTGTTATGTTTTTATCGCCAAGCATGGAAGTTCCTTCATTAATGGGTATGCTACCGTTTATTATGATGTTAGGTGTAGTAATGATCGCAGCACCGGGTGCTCCAGGTGGTGCAGTCATGTCGGCGCTTGGTTTATTAACAAGTATGCTTGGGTTTAATGAAGGTGCTGTTGCATTAATGATTGCACTTTATTTAGCACAAGATAGCTTTGGTACTGCGTGTAATGTAACGGGTGATGGTATCATTGCGTTATGGGTTGACAGATTTAGCGAAAAATCGTCATCTTAAACTATTAGAGCGAGGCAATAATATTAATTATTGTTTCGCTTTATGTATGTTACTGTGGCAAATTAATTTAATTAAATTGCATGTTGTTAGGTAAGTGAGGATGTTCCATTGATTAATGTACTTTTAGTTGATGACCATGAACTTGTACGAACAGGAATCAAGCGTATTCTTGATGACGTACGAGGGTTTAAAGTAATTGGCGAAGCTAAAACTGGCGAAGAGGCTGTACAGTTTTGTCGTCAGCATGCGCCAAACATAGTATTAATGGATATGAATATGCCAGGCATGGGCGGATTAGAAGCGACTAAAAAGATTTGTCGTTACTGCCCAGATGTAAAAATTATTGTGCTTACTGTTAATTGTGAAGACCCGTTTCCGAGCAAGGTAATGCAAATTGGTGCACATGGCTTTTTAACTAAAGGTGCAGGCTCTGACGAAATGGTTCGTGCCATTCGTTGTGTTCATGCTGGTCAGCGTTACATTGCACCTGAAATTGCACAGCAGATAGCGCTTGCACAAGTGACAGGCCGCACAGATGAAAACCCTTTTCAGAGTTTATCTGAGCGCGAACTGCAAATTATGCTTATGATCACCAAAGGTGAAAAAGCACAAAATATAGCTGAACGCTTAAATCTAAGCTCTAAAACAGTAAATAGCTATCGTTACCGTATGTTTGAAAAGTTAAATGTAGGTGGTGATGTTGAGCTTACCCATTTAGCTATTCGTCATAAAATGATTGATATAGACGTTTCGTACTAACTATAATTTATGTCTGAATTCGATCACGTACATTTTCTCAAAACGCTATCAAGTGAGCCGGGCGTATACCGCATGCTTGATAGTGACAACCAAGTTATTTATGTTGGTAAAGCAAAGCATCTAAAAAAGCGTGTGAGCAGTTACTTTAGAAGTAACATTACCGATAGCAAAACACGCGTTTTAGTGAGTAATATTTGTAACATTGAAGTCACCCTCACCAATACTGAAACCGAAGCGCTGCTGCTTGAAAATAATCTAATAAAAAAATATCAGCCTCGGTACAACATATTATTACGCGACGATAAGTCGTACCCCTATATTTTACTAACTAGCCATAAACACCCTCGTTTAGCATTTCATCGTGGCAGTCGTAAAATTAAAGGTGAGTACTTTGGGCCTTTCCCAAGCGCAGGAGCGGTATCTGAAAGCTTGCGCTTAATGCAAAAAATATTTCCTGTTCGTCAATGTGAAGATGCTTATTACCGCGCAAGAAGTCGCCCGTGTCTGCAATATCAACTTAAACGTTGCTCAGCTCCATGTGTAAATAAAGTAACTGATGATGATTACAGTGAGCAAGTTGACTATGTTCGTAAATTTTTAACGGGTAAATCTCACGAAGTTATTGCTGATTTAATAAAAAAAATGGAAGCAGCCAGCCTGCAATTAAACTTTGAATTAGCGGCAAAAGTTCGCGACCAAATAATGCTACTTCGTAAAATGCAGGAGCAACAGTCTATTTCTGGTAACTTTGCAGAAATGGATGTTGTCGGTTTTGCGCATTTAAACGGGTTAAACGGCATTCATTTATTAATGATCCGCGATCATAAAGTACTGGGTAGTAAAACCTATTTTCCAAAAGTACCTAAAGATTCGAGTGAGCAAGAAATATTGACTTCATTTTTAGGACAGTACTATTTAGCGCCAGGAGCAACAGGGCGTATTGCAAAAGAAATCATATTACCGTTTGAAATAGAAGAGAGCGGGGCACTCGGCGAAGCGCTTACACAAATAAGTGAGCGCAAAGTAATCCTTAAAGTGGTTACTCGTGGTGAGCGTGCGCAATACTTACAACTGGCCAATAAAAATGCATTAAACAGTATTGCGGTTAAACAAAGTACCCAAGACTCTATTAATAAACGTTATGCACAATTAAAAGCAACACTGCGACTTGACGATATTACCCGAATGGAGTGTTTTGATATAAGCCACACCATGGGGGAGAACACCGTTGCAAGTTGTGTTGTATTTGACTCACAAGGCCCAAATACAAAAGAATATAGGCGCTACAACGTAACAGGTATTACAGGTGGCGATGATTATGCTGCAATGGAATTTGCACTTAATAAACGCTATAACAAGTTAGTAGACGAAGACAAAATTCCAGACGTTATCTTTATTGATGGCGGTAAGGGGCAGTTAGGACGCGCTGAACAGTACTTCTCTAATTGGCCGCACACTAAAATGCCTTTATTAGTCGGTGTTGCAAAAGGAACGAGTCGTAAACCCGGTCTTGAAACACTATTGATTGACGGTGGACGCAAAACCATTCCGATGGATTCAGATGCGCCTGCGCTTCATTTGATTCAGCATATACGTGATGAGTCTCACCGTTTTGCTATTGCAGGGCATCGTAATAAACGACAAAAACAACGTACACAATCACTACTAGAAGAAATAAATGGAGTAGGTTCTAAGCGTCGCCAAACATTATTAAAATATTTAGGGGGCATGCAGGGTGTAAAAGCTGCTAATATAGAACAGTTAAAGAAAGTTCCTGGGATCAGCCCTGACATGGCTGAGAAGATATTTAACCATTTGCATGACAAGGGCTAGCCCTACATGCGAATATAGCAAAAAGACATATCCAAGTAGTTATGTGGAATATTCCAAACACACTCACAACATTTAGACTTTTTCTTATCCCCGTTTTTTTGGTGATATTTTATTTGCCTTATAGCTGGGCTTTTTTTGCTGCCGCCTTTATTTTTTGGCTTGCATCGATCACCGATATATTAGACGGTTATTTGGCAAGAAAGCTTGAGCAATCAACTCCTTTTGGTGCTTTTTTAGATCCTGTTGCTGACAAAGTAATGGTATGTGCTGCACTTGTAGCGTTATCTGATCAGTACCAGTCAATGTATATGACAATACCTGCTCTTATTATAATAAGCCGTGAAATTATTATATCTGCACTTCGTGAATGGATGGCAGAGCAGGGTAAGCGTGGTAATGTAGCTGTATCAAATATGGGTAAAATAAAGACGGCTGCACAAATGTTAGCCATTATCGGTTTGATTTGGCAATATGATACGTGGATGAACTATTTAAGTTTTGGACTACTGTACATTGCGACCTTTTTAACCTTGAGTTCTATGATGCAATATTTACGTGCAGCATGGGGCGAATTGACTAAAAATTAACTCTAAATGTATAATAACGCACCGTTTTAGATAAAAAACAAGCAAACAGTTCAAAACTAGCATTTTTTGTATTGACGCGTTTAATAATCTCTGTAGAATGCGTCCGTGTTGAGAGGGCATAGCCCCCGAGATAAACAAAACGGTAATTAATCAGTTACCTGAATGTTCACATAAATCATCATGTGCTAATTCAAATAACTGATAAATAAAATGCGGTACTAGCTCAGTTGGTAGAGCGCGACCTTGCCAAGGTCGAGGTCACGAGTTCGAGCCTCGTGTACCGCTCCAAGTTTATCTCAAGGTTATTACTCCATTATTGGGGCGGAATGGCAGAGTGGCCATGCACCGGATTGCAAATCCGTTTACCTCGGTTCGACTCCGGGTTCCGCCTCCATTTCAACACTCCACACGCTTTAATTAGCAAACTCGATGCCCGAGTGGTGGAATTGGTAGACACAAGGGATTTAAAATCCCTCGACTAACAAGTCGTGCCGGTTCAAGTCCGGCCTCGGGCACCACTTTGTGGTTTAATTACATTACCAAGTGTAATTTGTAAAATGGTTAATTTAGAATTAATATGATGCGGTACTAGCTCAGTTGGTAGAGCGCGACCTTGCCAAGGTCGAGGTCACGAGTTCGAGCCTCGTGTACCGCTCCATATTAGTTTTATCCACTTGCTTTTAATAGCAAACTCGATGCCCGAGTGGTGGAATTGGTAGACACAAGGGATTTAAAATCCCTCGACTAACAAGTCGTGCCGGTTCAAGTCCGGCCTCGGGCACC
Organism: Pseudoalteromonas sp. S8-8; assembly: GCF_000497875.1. Lineage (NCBI taxonomy): Bacteria > Pseudomonadati > Pseudomonadota > Gammaproteobacteria > Alteromonadales > Pseudoalteromonadaceae > Pseudoalteromonas > Pseudoalteromonas sp. S8-8. The sequence continues at coordinate 4,886 of NZ_AUTR01000051.1, read as the reverse complement.
ACTTTAAATTATTTTACCAAGATGATTTGAAGTTGATAAAACAGTATTTTGCGGTACTAGCTCAGTTGGTAGAGCGCGACCTTGCCAAGGTCGAGGTCACGAGTTCGAGCCTCGTGTACCGCTCCAAATTATTTGGATACATTTAGGCGGAATGGCAGAGTGGCCATGCACCGGATTGCAAATCCGTTTACCTCGGTTCGACTCCGGGTTCCGCCTCCATATAATTTACTCCACACGCTTTAATTAGCAAACTCGATGCCCGAGTGGTGGAATTGGTAGACACAAGGGATTTAAAATCCCTCGACTAACAAGTCGTGCCGGTTCAAGTCCGGCCTCGGGCACCATCTCTTTATTAAGCGCTCTGCTTAAAAAATCTAATAAATCTTCTAATATCTATAAAATATCCAGTAAAAATCCTGATTTATCATTTTTATGTTTTCTATGATTTATATTATCTTGATATGCACTATTTTATGCATGGTCTACCCAATAATAGCGTTGTGTGATAGTTCATTAAGAGTTTGTATATCTATCGTATTAAAGATATATATGAGTAAGCATAATGTAATATTTCCAAACCCAATCCTATAGCGCCTCAAATAAACCAGCCATGCAATCCTTAGCGACACACAGTACTTAATGCTAATGAATACACTTTGAACTGAACTAAGCGTCATAGACTTATGATACCAACCAGTAAAGTAGGCCATTAGCTTTAAAAAATTCAAAACAGTAAAGCAATCTACACCTCGAGAGCAAATAACCTTGAAAGCAAAGTTCAAACACCTATGTGCTGGTAGCATAAAGTAATACCAATCTGCTTATATATGGGGTCTATTTAAGGTTAAGGAAATTACGCTAGATTTAGGCAAAAATTTTTGTATCTAGTGTTCTAAATAAAAATTTTTAACGACGTTATAGTGCAATTTAATTCGTTAAATTGCTCAGAGATTTATGCAGGTTGGTATAGTTGTCGAATTGGTTGGTAACACATGCTCATTGGAAGTTAAAAATCGCGGGTAAGAGTAAGTCTAGAGTTATGGTGAGAACTTCAAATAGGTAAACAATAAAGTGCTTATACATAATGCAGAGCTATGGGCATTAAACATCTGTTTTTGTAGGTTGTCTTATCTAGGCTGATAATCAGATAATGTCTATACAGTTCTTATCGTCCGTAACAGCTTTTACTAATAAATGATCGAGTGCTATGTGCCAGGACTTTTTATTTTTAGAACTAAAAAAGCGAGCCGTAGCTCGCTGTTTATTGTTTATTTCCAGGCCTCGGGATCGACCTCTTTAGCAAGTTTAGGATGCTTACTTTTGTCAAAGGTGGGTATTAAGCCCTTTTTGCGTTGTTCGTTGTAATCTTTAGAGAGCCATACAACAACACCTGAAAGCATAAATAGCGCTATAACGTTTACAATGGCCATTAAACCCATTGATATATCTGCCAGCGTCCAAATTAAACCAAGCTCACCAACAGCACCAAACATCACCATACCTAAAACAACAAGTCTAAAGATAAACATACCTTTATTAGAGTTGTGCTCTAAAAACATTAAATTTGTTTCAGCGTAAGAGTAATTAGCCACAATAGAAGTAAAAGCAAAAAACAATATAGCAATGGCAATAAAGTAAGTACCCCAGTCGCCGACATGTTCTTGTAATGCTGCTTGTGTAAGTTCAATCCCCATAACACCAGATTCAGGTACTAATTGCTGCGATAGTAAAATAAGAGAAGCAGTCGCTGTACAAATAACAATAGTATCAATAAATACACCTAGCATTTGCACATAACCTTGTGATGCTGGATGAGGAGGGTAAGGTGTCGCAGTGGCTGCAGCATTAGCTGCACTACCCATACCAGCTTCGTTTGAGAATAAGCCACGCTTTATACCTTGGATCATAGCTTGTGTAACACCATAACCAATTGCACCTGCACCAGCTTGTTCAATACCAAAAGCACTTTTTATTATAAGTACAATTACATCAGGTAATGCAGTAAAGTTAATAGCGCATACATAAAGAGCCACTAACAAGTAAGCTAATGCCATAAATGGGACAACCATTTCAGCAAAACGAGAAATCGTTTTCAAACCACCAAAAATAATAATACCAGAGCCAATAACCAAGCAAATGCCTACTATATACTTAGGTACATCAAACGCTACTTCAAATGCTGCAGCAATAGAGTTTGACTGTACGGCGTTAAATACCAAACCAAAGGCTAAAATTAAGCATAACGAGAATAAAGTCCCCATCCAGCGTTTACCTAAACCGTTTTGCATATAATAAGCAGGGCCACCTCTAAAATTGCCTTCAGCATCTTTTGTTTTATAAGCCTGAGCCAAAGTACTTTCAGCAAAGCTTGTAGCCATACCTATTAATGCAATAAGCCACATCCAAAAAATAGCACCTGGCCCACCTAGGTATAAGGCAACAGCAACACCAGCCATATTACCTGTACCAACGCGTGCAGCTAACGAAGTACAAAAAGCCTGAAAGGATGAAATTTCGTTATCGGCACATTTACGAGAGCCAAACATAACTTTGAACATATGTGGAAATTGCACAAACTGAATAAAGCCTAGTCGAAAAGTAAAAAAGAGGCCTGCTGCTATTAATAAGTAGACGAGAACTTGGCCCCATAGAAGGGCACTTATACTGTTTATTATGTCTGTCATGGATACTGCCTAAATACATGAGTTAAAAAAAGTGACCGCAACTTATCACATCAGGATAAAAGTGTTTAGTTTTAAAGTTCAAAAACAGAGTTATCAACAGGGTTTTGTGGGTAACTTGTGCTTATCGTGTGTGCTTGCTTGGGGCTTAATTTTAATTACTATTTAATGAAAATAACGCTTGCGTAAAATCCGCCGCTCCCTATAATGCGACCCCACTGAGACGGGAAACGCTGAAGCATAGCGAGGCACGAAATACTCAGAGAGTTAAATAAAACTTCGGTTTTAAATTGTCGAAAGAAAGTTTAAAACTAAGTATTGACTCGAAAAATAAAGGGTGTATTATTCGCATCCCTTGAGACGCTAAAGCGACTCAAAACGTTCTTTAACAATATAAAGCAATCATCTGTGTGGGCACTCGTACAGATTGAGTTCTAACAGCAAAACTACTTTGTTCTTTATTGAGCAAGTAGGGAGGCAAACAAATTTAGAGTCTCAATTGAAAACTGAGTGACCAACAGAAGTAACTTATTTATAAGTTGCTTCGGCACAGTCAATTCAATATCGAAAGATATTAAAAAATTCAGAATTCATTGAGCTGTCGAAAGACATAAAACTTTTTAATTGAAGAGTTTGATCATGGCTCAGATTGAACGCTGGCGGCAGGCCTAACACATGCAAGTCGAGCGGTAACAGAAAGTAGCTTGCTACTTTGCTGACGAGCGGCGGACGGGTGAGTAATGCTTGGGAACATGCCTTGAGGTGGGGGACAACAGTTGGAAACGACTGCTAATACCGCATAATGTCTACGGACCAAAGGGGGCTTCGGCTCTCGCCTTTAGATTGGCCCAAGTGGGATTAGCTAGTTGGTGAGGTAATGGCTCACCAAGGCGACGATCCCTAGCTGGTTTGAGAGGATGATCAGCCACACTGGGACTGAGACACGGCCCAGACTCCTACGGGAGGCAGCAGTGGGGAATATTGCACAATGGGCGCAAGCCTGATGCAGCCATGCCGCGTGTGTGAAGAAGGCCTTCGGGTTGTAAAGCACTTTCAGTCAGGAGGAAAGCGTGGTGGTTAATACCCATCATGTGTGACGTTACTGACAGAAGAAGCACCGGCTAACTCCGTGCCAGCAGCCGCGGTAATACGGAGGGTGCGAGCGTTAATCGGAATTACTGGGCGTAAAGCGTACGCAGGCGGTTTGTTAAGCGAGATGTGAAAGCCCCGGGCTCAACCTGGGAACTGCATTTCGAACTGGCAAACTAGAGTGTGATAGAGGGTGGTAGAATTTCAGGTGTAGCGGTGAAATGCGTAGAGATCTGAAGGAATACCGATGGCGAAGGCAGCCACCTGGGTCAACACTGACGCTCATGTACGAAAGCGTGGGGAGCAAACGGGATTAGATACCCCGGTAGTCCACGCCGTAAACGATGTCTACTAGAAGCTCGGAGCCTCGGTTCTGTTTTTCAAAGCTAACGCATTAAGTAGACCGCCTGGGGAGTACGGCCGCAAGGTTAAAACTCAAATGAATTGACGGGGGCCCGCACAAGCGGTGGAGCATGTGGTTTAATTCGATGCAACGCGAAGAACCTTACCTACACTTGACATACAGAGAACTTACCAGAGATGGTTTGGTGCCTTCGGGAACTCTGATACAGGTGCTGCATGGCTGTCGTCAGCTCGTGTTGTGAGATGTTGGGTTAAGTCCCGCAACGAGCGCAACCCCTATCCTTAGTTGCTAGCAGGTAATGCTGAGAACTCTAAGGAGACTGCCGGTGATAAACCGGAGGAAGGTGGGGACGACGTCAAGTCATCATGGCCCTTACGTGTAGGGCTACACACGTGCTACAATGGCGCATACAGAGTGCTGCGAACTCGCGAGAGTAAGCGAATCACTTAAAGTGCGTCGTAGTCCGGATTGGAGTCTGCAACTCGACTCCATGAAGTCGGAATCGCTAGTAATCGCGTATCAGAATGACGCGGTGAATACGTTCCCGGGCCTTGTACACACCGCCCGTCACACCATGGGAGTGGGTTGCTCCAGAAGTAGATAGTCTAACCCTCGGGAGGACGTTTACCACGGAGTGATTCATGACTGGGGTGAAGTCGTAACAAGGTAGCCCTAGGGGAACCTGGGGCTGGATCACCTCCTTATACGATTTAGAACTTATTTGTTCGTAGTGTCCACACAGATGATTGTTA